>JBQTJY010000077.1:0-26863 GCA_052386635.1 Nitrososphaerota archaeon | reverse complement strand
CCATCTTCTGTTACAACTATTACTTTATGATTATTTTTAGCAAGTAACTGATTTGCCAAGTTCTCAAAAAATACTTCGTCTTTTGTTTTTGCACCTATTAGTACAGTTACATTATCTGTTGTTTTTATGAATTGAAGTAACCTAAGCAGTGGTACAAGGCCAGTACCGCCACCAACAAGAAGCAGTTTTCCTTCCTTTATGTCAAAATGATTCCCATAAGGGCCACGAACCCCAATTAATTGGCCTACGTCCAAATTATAAAATGCCGTAGATGCTATACCGCGTTTTCGTACCGTAAATGCAGCCTTGCCTTTTTCTTGTGAAATCATGACACTCATTGGCAATTCATTAACACCTGGAATCCAAACCATGGCAAATTGCCCTGGTAGAACTGTAGAAAGTAAATCGTCTGAGAATACTAGGGTTCTAACTGTAGGGGTTTCATCAATTACTTTTTCTATTTGGCGGATTGCTGGATGATTAAAATCGCTTTGCACGTCCTACCATGTCCTCTATTTTTGTAAAGCCTTTTTTCTCCATATACTTGATAATTCCATTGTTTATCTCATCAAAGACACCAAGCCAGTTGTCCCCTACAACACTTCCAAGCTGTACAGCAGATGCGCCTGCAAGAATAAACTCAACTGCGTCTTCCCAGCTTGATATTCCGCCACAGCCAATTACTGGAATATCATGTGTTGTTGATATCTCATAAACACATCGTACCGCTACTGGCTTGATTGGAGTTCCGGAAAGACCGCCAATTTTGTTACTAAGTATTGGTCTTTCTGTTTCAACGTCAATTGCCATTGCACGCAATGTATTGATTGCAGTTATTGCATCAGCGCCAGATTCTTTTGCTGCAGAAACAGTATCTAGATAATGAGTGGTGCCAAGTCCAACCTTTGCTATTATTGGAATTTTTGTTACTGATTTGATCTTTTTTATGATTTTTTTGACAAGTTCTGGATCATCGCCTACCTCAAGGCCTACCTTTTCTACGTGTGGACATGAAAGGTTTAATTCAAAAGCAAGAACTTTGCAGCTTTCAAATTGTTTTATCATAAAGGTAAAATCATCTGGAATGGAGCCAACCAGGCTAACAATGATCGGGACTGTCTTATTTTGTGAAATCATTTTTGCAAAGTATGTTGCACCAGGATTTGATAGCCCGATTGCGTTTATCCATCCTCCACCCTTTACACTAAATATTGTCGGGTTTTGGTAGCCCTCCCATGGTTCTTTGCTGAGGGATTTTGTTACTACTGCTCCTGCACCAGCTTTGTAAATTCGATTAAAAACATCAAGTGAGATTCCCAATATTCCAGATGCAAGCATTGTAGGTCTTTCAATCTGTATTGGTCCTATCGAGGTTGAAAGGCTTGGTTTCACTTTGAAACATAAACTAACTTTGTCTTATAACAGTTGATTTGTACATTAGATGGTACCTTTTTTAATGAGAACCAAAGTCAAGAATTCATGCATTCTGTTATTCTTACGGAACTAGGTGTAGCAATATTTGAAAATGATGTATGTAAAAAATCGTTTCCTTTTGCAAATCCTGTTAGGGATTATCTTTCCATAAAAAATCGTAGTTCAGATATTAAAGAACTATTAGAGTTTTTGTCAGATTTACAAACAGGCATGGTTGTAAGCGATGATTCACTGTTATTCATTCTAAAAAAGAAATCAATTGATGCACAGTTAATGGATGAAGATAAAATTAACAACATACACATATCAAAAACAAAAATTCTAGTAGAGTCTGGTTTTGCAAAAGATGCAAATGATGCTATGACAAAGCTACGCAATTTTGCGGTTCAGCTGTCATCATCAAGGGTAACCGAAGTTTCAGAGAGTCCAGATCTTCACATAATTCAAGCCATCAGTATGCTTGATGAGACTGACAAAATAATCAATGGCATAAGCTCACGAGTTCGAGAATGGTATGGTCTTCACTTTCCAGAGCTTGACAATGTAATAGATAGTATAATTGGTTATTCACAAATAGTTTTAGCTGGAAAAAGACAGAGTTTATCAAAAAAGGTGTTTGAAGACGCTGGTTTTCCTGATTCAAAAATAGAGATACTCTCTGTTATTTCAGAAAAGAGTAGAGGTGGAGACATATCAGAAGAAAATCTTGCACTTGTAAAGTCGTTGGCAAAACAGATTCTTGAATTACATGAGCTGCGAAAAAAGGTAGAAAATCATGTAGAATCACAAATGAATAAAATTGCGCCAAACCTTTCAGCAATTCTTGGACCTTCTGTAGGTGCTAGAATTCTTGCAAGAGCTGGAAGTTTAAAGAAGCTTGCCTCAATGCCTGCAAGTACAATTCAGGTATTAGGAGCAGAAAAGGCGCTTTTTAGATCATTAAAAACTGGAGCACAGCCTCCAAAGCATGGATTATTGTTCCAACATGCCTTGGTTCATGCGGCACCACGATGGCAGCGTGGAAAGATTGCAAGAGCGATAGCTGCAAAAGCAGCCATTGCAGCAAGGGTTGATGTCTATGGTGCAGGACGAAACGATACGCTACTAGAAAAACTAAACATCAGGGTTGATGAAATTGGCAAAAAATACAAAAATCCTATAGAGAAAAAACCGTTACCACACAGAGAAGAAAGACCGTTTAGAAAATGGAATAGTGATAGAAATTCAAAATTCAGGTCATCAAAGGACAAGAAACGAAAACGTTTTGGACGTAGATAAAAAGAACTTTTATTGGATTAGAGTAGACGGCGAAGAAAAACTTGCAACCGAAAACTTGGTTATTGGAAACCAAGTTTACAAAGAAAAACTAGTAAAAAAGAAAGATGTAGAGTATAGAGTGTGGGATCCTTTTAGGAGTAAATTGGCAGCAGCTATCATGAATGGATTAGATAAATTTCCAATTGCTGATAAATCAAATATTCTCTATCTTGGAGTATCAACAGGAACTACAATTAGTCATATATCTGATATTGTTGGTCCAAGAGGCATAATTTTTGGAGTGGAACACTCTAGCCGGGTTGCAAGAGATTTTCTTGATAGAGTAGCATCACATAGACCAAATATTATCCCAATAATACAGGACGCAAGACAGCCTAAACAGTATTTTTCAATTTATGGCAAAGTGGATATAGTTTATGTCGATATTGCACAACCCGATCAAACTGAAATTGCGATTGCAAATTGTAAGCTGTATCTAAAGACTGATGGATATTTGTTTTTAGTTATAAAAACTCGAAGTATTGATGTAACAAAAAATCCAAAAAAAATTATTGAAGAGGAGATAAAGAAGTTAGAACAGTATTTTGAAATTAATCAAGTAATTGATCTTTACCCTTATGACAAAGATCATGCGATGGTAATTGCAAGATATCTTAAAAGTGATTAATTTTTTAGCATGATTTGAATTGGTTTCCAGCTTGTGCGAATAAAATTTGGAACTGCTGCTTGAGTTTTGATCAAATTTGCCACAAACTTGACTGTTTTGCGATCTGATGGGTAACCACTGCCCAAATCATGTTGCTTATGCAAGCGTGTAATTGCTCTATCTCTTATTACTTTGGCAAGTATTGATGCCGCAGAAACTATAACAAATCTACTATCAGCGTGGTGATAAGATCGAACTTTTCTATTGTTTGTTAGTCTTGATAGCTCTTTTCCAAATCGGGTAGCGTTTACATCACATGAATCAACATATGAAATATCAGGACTAAGCTTTGAGATCACTTTTGCCATGTATTTTGCCTCAAGTGAGTTTAGCCGGTGTTTACGAACGTTGTGGTCTATTGTAAATGGATTGATTTGTGTTACATAATAGTCATCTACAAAGTTAATGATTTGTTTGTAGAGTTTTTCACGAATGTGAGGAGTGAGCTTTTTTGAATCTTTGATTCCCATGAAGTCAAGTTCATTAATTTTGTTGTGATCTACAGATACTCCAGCAATCACAAGTGGCCCAACCATGGAGCCTCTTCCTGCCTCATCAACTCCGCAAATAAGCACATGTTTCTGAAGTATTGTGCATATTAAACCGTTATAGGTAAATGAAGATTTGTAACTGTAATTGCAAACTTCACTTAATAATTTAGAAATAACTGAAGGGCGAACAAAGATTCTCGTACCATCTGATTCTATAAATTCCAGAGTACCTCCAAGAGAACCCGCATTTTTTAATCCTAGAGCAAGATTAAATCGTGATTTCTCTGTAATTGCCTATTCAGCATTTTTAGAAAATTTTGAGGGGCCAAAAATTTTTTTTGATGGATTAGCTGGCATAGGTGCAAGGGGACTAAGGGTTGCAAACGAGGTAAAAAGCATTGAAAAAGTTATAGTAAATGATCTTAATCCATCTGCGCTTAATCTAGGCCTAAGGTCGGCAAAACTAAATAATTTACTAAATTATGAAATATCAGAAAATGAAATGTGTAGATTTCTAAGCAGCCACTCAAAAAAAGGATCAAGGGCAACAATTGTGGATGTAGATCCCTTTGGCTCTCCTTCAAAATACATTGATTGCGCAATAAGGGCAACAATGCATGGAGGTTTGTTTTCTGCTACCGCTACTGATTTACAAGTATTACATGGATTGGCTAATGATGCATGTAAAAGAAGATACTATGGTGTTCCAGTCAAGACAGAATATGGAAATGAGATAGCAATACGACTTGTACTTGGCTGCATTAACATGGTTGCTGCAAGATTTGATGTAGAGATTGTACCACTTTTTGTAGAAAATGAAATGCATTATTATCGAACATATGTAAAAATTCTCAACAAACCTGCTCATGAAGAAAATATGGGTTACATTTTACATTGTAATTTTTGTGGAAATAGAGCCATTTCTGAATATCAAAGCAATGTTTGCAATTTGTGTAATTCAAAAATAATGACAGCTGGACCGTTATGGACTGGGCAGTTATTTAGTAAGGAATTTGCCATATCTATGTTAGAACAGGTACCAAACTGTTCTGTTGATAAGAAATGTGAAAAAATACTGCAAAGATGTGCACTTGAGGCTGAAATGCCAGGAACATATTTTACGCTTGATGAAATAGCTGCAAAAATGAAATGTGCCCCCTTATCTCTAAAAAAAGCAATAGGAAAGCTTCAAAATGGCGGATTTTTAGCCAGTCCTACCTCACTTAATTTCAAAGGTCTAAGAACTAGTGCAAACATAAACGAAGTAAAAGAGATTTTTGCAAGTTAGGCAAGATATCCCAAACAGACATAATATAACTCGCTGCTTGGCTTTCTGCTGGCCTTTGGTTTTGTTAACTTGATTTTTACAAATTTTTTCTTTAGATAATCTCGAAATTCGTTTGAATATTCGCCGTCAAAAACCTTAAAGACTGCATTTCCTTTGTGGGCCAGTACTTTGTCCATGATTTTTGCACAGCTATAGTTCAAAGAGATTTGCCTTGCATGATCAACTGACCACTTGCCGATAACTTGTGGTGAAATATCACATATCACGGCATCTACTTTTCTTTCAAAATATGATATAATTTCATCCACAATAGATTCATTTTCTATATCACCTTGAATTATGTAGGCGCCTGGAATATCTTCAACATATGCTGTGTCAATCCCCATAACCTTTCCTTTGTTGCCAGCTAATTTCACTGCTACTTGTGTCCAACCTCCTGGCGCACATCCTAGATCAAGGACATAAAATCCAGGACCGATAATTCTGTATGCGTTATTAAGCTCTCTTAGTTTGTAAGTTGCCCTGCTCCTATAACCTTCTTCTCGTGCAAGTTTTCTAAAATGATCCTTTCTTGCATCAATTAATTTCATTTCTGCTTCTTTGATGGTGATATTTGGACAAGGACCCAGTCCTCAATCCATTTACATGTACGTGGACTAATTTCTCCATCTATTGTACATTTTTGTTCTACAGGACACGTCAAACATGGTGCATTTTCTATAGAAGTTGTACTAATCGGAGTTTTTTTAATAATGAGTTTGTATGTCCATCTTCCGTTTTCAAGGATCTTTTCTATTTAAATAATTCCCATACGTTCTAATTTTAATGACAAACGAGAGCCATCTCGGCTCGTTAGTTTCAGTTTCTTCCATAGTTCGCTTTGCAACATACCCTTAGATTCGTATTTTGCTAGGATTTCTGTGACTTTGTTTGTGAGTTTATCCATGTCCACTTTGGCAATTTGAAAGTTCTCGATTTCTTCATCTGTTAGTTGTTCTTCTAACTCTTCTTCGAATGTCTTCTTTTCTTCAGCTTTTGCAGGTGTTGTCTTTTTCTTTTCTTTTGCTTTTGGAGCTATTTTTTCTTCAGCTTTTGCAGGTGTTGTCTTTTTTAGTTGTGCTTTAAGTTTTTTAAGCTCTTTAGCTAGTTGTGCAGCTTGTTTTGCAGCTTCTTCTTGTGATAGTTTAGTATTTGGATTGTTTTCTGGGCTAGTTTTTTCTACCATACATCTCACAATAATGCAGAATTAGATTGCCATGTTAATTCAATATATAACATTGCATTTTTTCCTAATTGATGGTAAACTTTTCACTTGTAGTTATGGTTTTTTTGTAATGTTTGTCATTAATTTCTACTACTATTTCATATTGACCTGCATCACTAATTTTTTCTGAAAATTCATCATCAACAGGTAACATCAGATTTTCTTTTTGAAAACATTGTCCAAAGTATCCACTTTGAGTAACTACTTGTTTTGGGCTAGAACTCAAATCGTATATTGTTATGTATAGATCACCACAGTCAAATGTCAGATCAGTTACTGATACTTGGATTTTAATTGGTATTGATGAGGAATATTCTTGTTGTAATGAAATTATCTTTATAGAGCCACTTTGTATTTTATTTGTACCAGAAAATTTGAAAGGCCACATGTTTAGTTCTCTTTCCGGTTCATTGAGAACTTCTGCCATAACAAAAGAACCCAAGGCTAGTGATATGATTACTGGAAATAAAAATACAAGATATGTTACCTTGGCTGTCACTTCGATTTCTAACATCTGGTATTCTTTTATATCTATTTAGTAATGACCTAATTGTTCAGTATAATTACGTAGTATAAGTTAAATCAGAATTTTGCAAATAACGCCTAATGCGCCTTCGTAAATTCAGGGTTAGTGCATTTAGATGCATTCATGATTCTGGTGAAATCAAGGTAGGAGACTTGGCTGCATTTGTAGGACGAAATGAGAGTGGAAAAACTACGATTCTTCAGGCACTTACTTTGTTAAACAAGGAAGAAGGGCTTTCTGATCTTGATCTTTGTGATGAAATGACCCAAGAGCTAAAATCTGAAATAAACGTTGTAGAAGGAGAATTTGAGCTTAGTAATCATGAAACACGTTTAATTAAAGAGAAATTTCAAGCAATACCGGAAATAAAAAAAATACGAATTTTTAGAACAAACAAGAATCCAAATATCCAATATGACTTTGGCAATAGCAGAATAAGTGAAGAAGAAAACAAGGCATTAAACTCGTGGGAAAACTTTACAGAAAGTGTACGCAGTTTTGTTGATACAATTCCAAATCATATTAGAATAAGACTTGATATGAAATTTTTTGAAGGACCACCACCTGCAAGCCATGAGATTTTCAACAGCGAGATGGCTGAATTTAACAACAACATTCGTGTTCTTGCTGTAGAAGAAAAGCAAGTAATTTTTGAATGGGAAAAGATCTACAACAGTATATGTACTAATTTTGATAATATGCTTGTTGGAACAACAGAACGAGCTGCACTTGAAAATTTTATTGAAGAGAATTTACATCCAAGGTTTGTTTACTTTTCTGATTACAAAAAAATTATCGGCAGTATCAATCTAAATGAATATCTAAAAATATCAAAAGGGATGAAAGAAGAAAGTGTAGAATATATTGAAGAATTTGATAGAGCAGAAACTGTCAGAAATTTGTTTTATCTGGCAGAACTTGATGTCGAAGAGTTAGAAGAGTACAAAAATAGTCCTTCAAAGCTTATCAAGTATCTTAATACTGCAAGTAAAAGACTGACAGAAAGACTAAATCCAGCATGGAAGGGGGATCCAATTCATGTTGACCTTAGATATAATCCAGGCAATATTCTAAGTGTAGTAATTTCAGATGTTCACAAAGATGGAACTATTACAAATACAGGGCTTTTAAACAGAAGAGCAGAAGGATTCAAGTGGACATTTTCTTTTATCGTTAATTTTGCAGCAGAAACACAAAGAGCAGAGCTTAAAGAGGCAATCTTATTGCTTGATGAGCCAGCAAGAAACCTCCATCCTACGCAGCAACGTGGAATATCTGATTTACTAAAGAATCTGGCAGGTTCAAACCAAGTTCTTTATGCTACACACTCACCATTTATGATATTTGATTATACTCCAGGTAATCTCCTAGTTGTTGAGCTAGACAAGAGAAAGCATCTCAGTAAGATATACTATGATTATTGGAATGCCGAAGATGCAACTCTTACTCCAATTCTTTATGGCCTTGCAAGAGGACTTGTAGAATCAATTGTAGATAGACAGATTGGCACAAACTCTAGACCTGTAATTATAGTAGAAAACATGACAGATGCAATGTATTTGAATGCGTTTGACAAGTTTCTTCAAGATCCAAATATATCGATGAATCCATTAAATGTAGTAGCGGCGTTTAGTAAAAACTCTGTACTTCCTTTATCTATTTTCTATAGAAATCATGGTTACAACACTTTTGTGTTGCTTGATAACAGTGATGAGTCAAAACAAATTTCAACGCAATTAACTGCAAATGACTTTTCAAAAGTTCAAACAATATTCTTTGAACAAGTTGGAAAAACTACGCAATCAATTGAAGATTATATTGCAATTGATGATTATCTTTATGCTGTAAATCAAACCTATGAAATTAAACTAAGACGTGAAGGATATGCTGCGCTTACAAAGGAAAACGTAATATCAAAAGGAAAGAAAGGCATAGTTGAAAGTTTAGTTGCAATATGGCAGGAGCACAAAGATGATGGATGGGGCGAGTTTGATGCTGAGGAGATTTGTAGATATATTTGTGAGAAAATTGCATTAAGTCAAACTGACTTTTTGTCAGATAAAACAAAAGATCAGTTTAGAACATTATACAGGTTGATTGCAGAAAGAATACGACAATACCAGAATCTTGCTGCAACCTCAAGCCAAGATAAACTAAAAGCAAAAATCTGATCTTTTAGAATCTTTGTAAAAATGCAAAAGAAAAAAATGAAAAATCTGTCAAGATTTAAGTTGGAGGATCTTTGTTGAAATATATGACTTGGTTTTTGGAAAAAAGAGTTTTTCTTGCTATAGCGTTCTTGTTTGTTTGTACAATTTTTTTCAATATTGATTCTTTTGCTCAAGAAAACTCTGTAACATCAAAAAGCGTAGCGTTTGAAGATACTACGATTATAGAGTTGGAGAATAACGACTCTGTTGAAATAGAGACCATTAGAATGTGGTTAGGCAGCGATTTTACCTTCAAATCATTTAAAACCGAAAAAAGTTGGACTGGTCAAAAAACCCCGCAAGGTGTAATCATATTTACAACTAATGAACCAATACAGCCTGGTGAATCAGTGAAATTTGGAATTAAAACTGATAAAGCCGAACCAAAAATTAACTGGAGAATTCTTGATAAAAACGAAAAGGAAATTGAAACAGGTGTAACGCTTGTAACAGATATTATTAATGAAAATACACCACAAACAGAGATTCCAGATTCACAAAAAGGGCTTTTTGATGAAGCGGTTTTTAAGATTATTCCTGAAAAACCAAAAGTTGGAAATAGCATTAGAGTGGCTGGAGAAAAATTTGGCGCAAACCAGAAACTTGATTTGTATATAGGTGGTGAAATAATCGAATCGATTCAAACAGATAATGCAGGTAATTTTATGATAACAACTAAGGTTCCTGAAACAATAACTGCGGATAGAACAGATTTTATTGTAAGAGATTTTGCAGGTAATGAAAAAACTGTTAGTCTTCGGCTGGGTGAGTCAGATAGTAGATTAGGTCCTTCAGAGAATCGTCTTACCATAAGTGGTTTACCTGATACTGTGTTTAGAGGCGATAAAATCAAAGTGACAGGTACTGCAAAACCAGATAGTACAGTTACAGCTACTCTTAAGGATAAAAATGGAAATACCATGACCACTTTAACTGCAACTTCAGACTTTCAGGGAAACTGGTCATATGAGCAAACTGTTCTACTAAATTCTGACCTTGGAGAACGCATTATAATAATTACTGATGGTACAGATACCATTGAAAGAAAATTTAATGTGGCTGCCTCTGAAAAAATACGCATAACTCCTCTTAGATTAAAGTTTGAACCTGGGGAATCAATTGCGTTTAATGGGACTGCAATACCAGATCAAGAGCTAGAAGCTGTCTTAGAAGATCCTAGTGGGACAGAATTTGCATCACAAATCATAGACATTGCTTCTTCTGGAAATGTATCATTTGAGTTTCCTACGTTAGCATCATCTCTCGAGGGTACGTATGTGCTTGTTGTATCTCAAGGAGTTGAACGTGAAATTGTCACTGTTGGACTAGGTGAGCTTCCCCAAGAACAACTAGTTATGAAACTTGATAAATTGAACTATAAAGCAGGTGATGTTGCAGTGATTGATTTGAAAGGACCCTCCTCAGCAACTCTTTCTCTATTGGTTCTTGATCCTTCAGATCAGGAAAAACATGAAGCGTCTGTTGTTTTAGGACCAGATGGAGGTGCAAGCTATGACTTACCATTGGATGGATATGCTTCTGGAGTGTACTCGGTTGTAATTAGCAGAGCAAATGCACAGTATTCGGAAGTTTTTACAGTAGGATTACAAACTGGATCAGGTTCAATAGAAGTGCGTACTACAAAAGACAAGTATACACCTGGAGAAACTGTGTTGGTTCTTGGCAGTTCGGCGAAAAATATCTTACTAACTATAACTTTAACAGATCCAGATGGCAATGCCGTAAAACGTAAGGAAACTTTCACAAACAAGGGAGGTATATTCTCCGAAGATTCGTTTAGAATACCTTTAGGTGCAAAAGAAGGAGTATGGATAGTTACCGTTGCAAGTGGGCCGAACTCGACTCCTGTAAATCTTAATGTAGTTAAACAATTAACACATGGCTTAGTTGTAAAGGTCGATAAAGAACAAGATTATCATAGCGGCGATGTTGTAACGATAAGTGGTTTTGGTGCTACAGGAAAGACTATAGTAATAGATATTTTAGGTTTCAATAATGCTACAGTTCAACAATTCAAAGTTACTGCAACTGGCACTGGAGCGTTTCAAACAATTTGGCCAATTCCTGCAGAGGCTGAACCTGGCACATACTATGTAAAAGCTAAAGATTCACAACGAATTGCAGAAACCAAGCTAAACATTGTTAAATAAAATTTCTTAATAATTCTAAACAGTTTTTATTTCTCCATTTATTGCCTAATTAACATGAATCTTAGAGATAAAATTGATGAATATCCAGACTTTCCAAAAAATGGAATACTTTTTAGAGATATAAGCCCAATCCTGAGGGATCCTTCAGCACTTTCCTACGTAATTGATGAATTCTCAAGATATTTTCATCCAAATGATGTCGATATTTTGGCAGGTATAGAATCACGTGGTTTTCCACTAGCATGCGCCTTGGCAATAAAATACAACAAGGGAATGATCATGATTCGCAAACAAGGAAAATTACCAGGCCAGACAAAAAAACTGTCGTACAGTATAGAATATGGAAAAGCTATAATGGAAATTCAAAAATATGCAATAAAAAAGGGACAACGAGTTCTGATTTGCGATGATCTTTTAGCAACAGGAGGTACTGCAAAAACTGCTGCAAATTTAATAGAAAAGATTGGAGGCAAAGTGGCAGGATTTGCGTTCTTGATTGAATTAACTAATTTGAATGGAATAAAGAAAATTAGTAATTACAAGTGTGAATCTCTGGTGAAATACTAATGGAAAAAGATGTTGAAATTGGAATTTTTGGTGGAACTGGAATTTATGATTCAGGTCTTTTAAAGGAAAGTAATGAAATCACAATGGAAACTCCATACGGAAAGCCATCTGATTCAATCACTGTGGGTATTTCCAAGGAAAGAAAGATTGCATTCATGCCAAGACATGGAAAAAAGCATACCATTCCTCCTCACATGATAAATTACAGAGCAAACATTTGGGCATTCAAAGAACTGGGGGTAAAACGAATCATTGCGCCCTCTGCTGTTGGAAGCTTAAAAGAAAAACTCAAGCCAGGACATTTTGTGTTACCTACACAGTTTCTTGATTTTACAAAATCTCGTGAAGGTTCGTTTTCAAAGGAAGGAAGAGTCATTCACATTTCAGTAGCCGACCCCTTTTGTCCTGAGTTACAAAGTACAATCCTAAAAGTTGCAAAAAACCAAAATCTAACAATACATACGAATTGCGTTTATGTGTGCATACAGGGACCTAGGTTTTCAACAAAAGCAGAATCAAAATTTTTCAAATCAACAGGTGCTGATATTATCGGAATGACGCTTGTACCAGAGTGTCAGCTAGCAAGGGAAGCCCAAATGTGTTACGCATCAATCTCTACTGTCACAGATTATGATGTATGGGCAGAAAAACCGGTTACTGCAAAGGAGGTAATAGGAACCTTATCAAAAAATTCTGATGCAACAAAAAAGATGTTAACCGTTTTAATTAACGACATTCCAAAAACGCGGAGCTGTAGTTGTGAAAAAGCATTATTAGATGCGGAATTCTAGTCATCAACAAAAGTGTCTCGTTTCAATCCCTCTGGTAGAGTAATATCGCCTTGTAAAAGGCATTTTTGAAGCTCTGAAATAACCTCGTCGACATTATAGCCTAATTCTATTAATGATTTTTCTGTTGATTTTGAGATTTTAGCTCCCACATTATGACCACCAATTCTTCCAAAGGCGATTGCGCTAAACCTAAAAGAGTTATCATCTAGGGTAAATTTTCCAGTTATTTTGGCTGCCATCTGGCTTCCATGTACATTATTGATATGTACTTTAATATTCAATTTTTTAATTTAGATTTCAACTGCTCTATTAAGATGATCTTCAACAAGAAAACTCCAATGATTATCATCTTCGATTTTGTAGTCATTTACCTTTAGGGCGATAATTTTTTCATCTAAACATTCATGTTTGATTTCAGAGTTTTCTTTTAATTTAACAAGATGCCATTTGTATTTTCCTTTTTGTAGTTTGCAAACAGATACTGCCCATTTTTCATCAGACTCAATCTTTGGCATGCCTACAATATCTGTAAGTGTTTCAATGCCTAATTGTTTTTCTTCGCAAAATTTTTTCTTACAGACACTACATCGCCAAACATCAACAGAACCGATAGTTCGCTCATTTATGTTGATGTTCACTGCAGCAAAATATACTGGTTGATGATTACAAGTTTCCATCTTTACACTCATTAAACTTCACGTAATAATTGTTCTATTTAGTTCTTGCATCATCATAAAATTTCTCTAGTGAGATTCCGATATTGTCTACTATTACATTCTTTTGAAATTTTATATTTTCTCTTTCACACATTTTTCTATACATATTAACTGAAGTAAATCTAGGGTGCATTGCTTCATATTCTGTTTCTGACATATCAATAAAACCTCCAACCTCAACAAGTTTTTTTGCAGTATTCAACGCTTCTGTTATGGAAATTCCTAGTTTTTTTGCAATTACATCAACGTTCATTTTGCCTTCTGTTGTGACTAAAAGAAACACTTGTGCCTGAATTTTTGTTAGTTTTATTTCCGAAATAAGATCATTTTCTATTTTGTTTAGATCCACAAGCGATATGGGTTATGCCATTATAATTAAATGTCATTTTTCAAATTTTTGTCAGCAAATATCCTTTTTGATATTTTAAATGAAAAGCCCATAGATATGAAATGCACTACAACACTAATTATTGCTGATAAAATCAAGTCGTTCAAAAAATGCCATACAATAAAGAAAGAGGTAATAGATGGGATTGTAATTATTATTGCGATGATTGTTCCTTTCAAAAATATTTCATTTGTTGATAATTTGAAATTTTTCTCTTTCAATACTTTGAAAGCAGATACTTGATAATAAAAATCAAAGATGCTTTATATTTGGTAAACATGTGATGGATCTAAATGGCAAGTTATCGAGGAGCGTATTCTAATCAACAATCATTAAATTTTGTTATTCCCATTATGGTAATTTTGTTTCTTGGAATAGTGTACGTTATGGCACAGAGAGCAAATGTGGGTTTTGTTAGCTTTATTTTAATTAGTGCAGCTGCACTGACAATGTTTTATTGGGTACACGTTCTCAAAAAATTAACAAAAGAAGAAAAGCCAAAGTACACGTCACATGAGGCAGAAAGTAAAAACTGGGTATATGATCTGATAAAAGGAGAGCAAGAAGTCGTTTTTGTTGCTGAAGTTCCTGGTCCTGAAGATAAGATCATGGTACGTTTGATTGAGGGAATTTTGTATATACGTGGATCAAATCATTTTTCAAAAGAGATTCCAATCGAAGGTTCACAAGACATGCAAATTGCCGATTTCAAATATAGAAATGGCGTACTTACTCTACGTATAAAAAAATCATAGACTTTTTGCAATCTCAAGTTTTTCTGGCAGATACTTGTCTGTAATATTTGTGAGTCCATATTTTGAAAATGCTTCAAGTTCTGCTTTTCTTTTTATTTTAAGAAAAACCTCTAATTCCTTTTTCCAAAGACCTTCTTGGTATCTGGGATCTTTTTGTAAATCATAGATTCGTTTTATATCAGATTCAGTCATTGGAATTGTAGGAAGCTTGTACTTTTCAATATCTGTGGCCCATACACCTATCCACTTTGCGTCAGGAACTGTTAGTTCACGTAGATGTGCTGCATTTGCAGAACCGGATTTTATTACCATGGCTATATGCTCGCCATATACATCACCGTCAGTTAAAATTACAACTGGAAGACCCATTTCCTCATGCAATCTTTTAAGCAAATACCTTGTAGAACGAGGGGCTTGTCCCGCAGTATCAACTATAATAGACTTGAATTTTTTATCAACCTTTTCTTCTACAAATCGTGTAAACAATCCACCTTTTTCTATTGCTATAACCAGTTCAGCACTTGTGTCAACTAGCTCTGCACTGCTAAGACTTGGTCCTATCAAGTAACCATCAGGATGATCAGAGAGGTTTGTTCTCTTTCCCTCGTATCCAGGTACTGTATATTCTATAGTAAGATCACCAAAGACACTGCTTCTCTCTTCTGGAAATATGTGAAGATCCTCTCTTGGTCTTGCCAGTACAGCCTCTAAATCAACAATTATGTTATCTGATTCTGGTTGGTCTTCAAAATCTATAGAAAATGCTTGTGACGAATAGTAAATATCTCTTAGTGTGGATGATTTTTTTTCTTGAACTAGTCTGTTTGCAAAAAATGCTAACCAGATTAGCTGTGTAAATGAGCGAAGCTGCGACATGTTGCGTGCACTTCTGATGCTTGCAGCATTTCCAAGGATATATTGGCGAAGTTTCTTATCATATACAATATTGCTGACAGATCTGCTTGGAACTGAAAACTTTGGAAATTCACCTTTATCTAACTCGCTATAGATTTTTAGTCCTTGTTCCTGTAACAGCTTTGTAAGAGATTCTCTTCTTTCTTCACTGGTTTTTGATATTTTTTTTGATTTATTCTTCAACCATGGCCTCCATTTTTAGCATTTTTTTATAGTCAGGTTCTTTTTTCTTGCCTGCAAGCTCTGTACAAAATTGTGCAACTAGAGGAATGTACTTTGAGTACAGATTTGCACGCTTTTTTTCCATTTCTGCTTGGCCCCTTTTGGACATGAAAGTCGCTAATTTTCTTGCCAAAAACTGCAAAGCGAGACGTAATTCGCGTTCTATTTCAGGTCTATCTGCCACATTTTCCTTTCCAACTGTTTTGTAAGGAATTCTTGTTGAGCAAATGTGAGATACAATGACTAGCGGGGCATCATTTTTCACTTTATAGCGCGTCCAGTCTATCTCATTTACCACTTTTAATACCACGTCACTTCCCTCATCATAAAGCAATGGGATCCTGTTTGCAAAGCGATATACGGTTTGTCCAACACTCTGAATATTTCCACCATATGCTATTCCCATTTCAACTATGAATGGAAATCCTGAATATGCTGATGCCCCACGTTGTACAACTTCTAAAAAATCAGGTTTGAAAAATTGTTCCATGCCTTTTTTTAGTGGTTCTTCTCCTAGCGGGGCAAGGCAGCTAGGGTCTGGTGAAAGAAAGTCTTCAAATTTTTGTAAAGAGTCACTTAGTTTAACTAACTCTTGATTTGTCATTGTTCCAATTCTTTTTTCGGGTTTTAGGTTTGCAAATTCGGCAAATTTTACTGCAGTTGCCTGACCTATACGTTGAAATCGTTTTGTTAAAAATGAGATTAAGGTTTCACCCTGAACCGTATTTGTAAGTTGCCTGTAGTATTCACTTTCTGGATCTAAATCTAGAGATATCGATTTTGATTCCCCAAAGTCCCAATATACTAGTTTCTTGTTTGCTATATCCAGATCATCAATTCTTATTTTGTTTAGTTTCTCAAAATCCATTTTGAGAAATGACATAATTGCGATTACAACTCTGACATGACGAGATAGATCAGGCCATTTTTTTTTGACTTTTTCCATAATTCCTGAATAATTCAAATTCTTTTTTTTCAAACCAAGTTCTTTTCTTACCTTTTCGATCATTTTATTATCAACGGTTGGAATTTGAAAATGAGAATCAGCCATCATTCTTCTTATTGTTTCAACATCAATTCCATGAGGATGCGGTTTTATGATAGTAGGTGCGTGGGGCATTATTCTTACAATTTTAGTTTGATGAAATTTTTCGCCTTTTGGATCTTCAAAAGTAATTGTAGCATAGGGAGTAATCAATGATGTTTGGTACACATAGTCTCTGATTTTTGAACCAGCTTTTGAGTAATCACCCTCAAGACAAATGCTTACTGAAAGGCCTCTTTTTGATACTTCTTTTGTATTGTGTTTTAATATGATGGGTTTGTTTTTTTGAATGTCTAAAAGTAATTCATATTCGTCTTGACTTTGTCCATCAGTTGAACTTTTGACTACTACTGGCTTGTTTGTTGTAATTTGGCCATACAGAATAGCCATCGTTGCTCCAAGGCCAAACATTCCCCGTGCTTGCTTTAATCCAAACTTGGATCCATACAAAACTGTACCAAACGCTAGCGGAATGTGTTTTGAATCTATTCCTGGCCCATTGTCTTTTACAGTAAGAATGTATGGTTTTGGGTCCGCTTGCTCGTCATCAACTGCTTTTATAGACAGATAAACATCTGGTAGAATTCCTGCTTGGTCACATGCATCAAGTGCATTTTCTACAAATTCTCTTACTGCTGTGTAAAGAGACCTTGTAGGATTGCTAAAGCCTGCAAGATCACGATTTCTATAAAAAAATTCACTTGGAGATATTTGATTAAAGGATTCTTTACTAGAAGACATTTTGATCTTCCCACAATTTTAGTTTTTCAAGCTTGTCACGCCTTCTTGCAGCTTCAAGTTTACCATACACTGAACCATGCATACTCCCTTGTGAAATTGCTGAAATTGCTTCTACAGCAAGTTTAAGCTTGTGTGTTTCACCAATTATTGCAACGGTTCTTCCATAAACAGAAATGTTTGTATCACTTAGTTTTTCCATATTTTTCCTCGCCTTACCTCCCTCTCCAATAATTCTCCCTTTTATCCTTTCAATTTGTGCAGGAGACTTTGCGCCAAACTCCCTTAAGTCTATTACATGTAATGTGTTTTCACCTTTTAGTAATCTCAATGCATTGTCTGGAGAAAAACCTCGACCTATTGCTGTTACAATTTCCATTGCTTTGAAAGGTTGAATGTCTTCAATTTTCCCTTTACTTTTGATTATAGTTTCACCTGTTTCACTATCAATTTCTAGTTCAACGTGACAAATTTTTTCAATTTTTTCTTTTACTTTACCTGATTTTCCAATAAGTGCGCCTATCCTGTCAGTTGGTATTCGAATTAATTTTTCAAAACTCATTTTGTCACCAAATCAAAAATATCAGCTGGATTAACAACTGTTAGGCCTCGCTTTACAAAGAATTTTGATATGTTATTAATGTCTCTTTTAAGAAACTCATGAGCATTTGGGTGCTGTATATCAACACCTGAGGCAAGATCAAATACGATCAGGCCAGTTTCAGTTTTGAAAATATTAAATTCTGATAGATCGCCATGTACAAGTTTTGCCTCTTTATACAACCGCTTGATTAGTGATATGGTTAATTCATAGTCTTTTTGAGAGATTTCTGCCTCAACTAGGGTTTTTTCAGGAACGCCGTTTTTTCCAATAAATTCCATTACAAGAATGTTTTTTGTTACATATATCGGCTTGGTAGAAGGAATTGCATGTTCAACACATTGAGTCAGGTTTCTGAATTCTTTTTTTGCCCATAAATAGACCAGATTTCTCGTGCCTGTTCGTACCTTTGAGAATCGTGGGTCTCCTAAAATGTATGACGCACGTTTTTTGAAGCTCGATGTACTTACAAGATATATCTTAAGTGCCATATCTTTGCCATTTTTATCTACTGCCCAAAACAACTGTGATTCTTTTCCAGAACGGACCACTCCGTTTACATAAGAAATTATGTGTTTGTTTATCAGATCATACAAAGTCATTATTGTTGTTTTGTCTAAAACCTCGTTGATTGTTTTGTTATTTTTGAATCCGTCGAAGATTTTGTGTTTTGATTGTGTGTCTAACTTTTTATCAATTTCATGTTCGAACTTATCTGTTATTTTTTCTGGCAACATTTTGTTATAGAAATTGATGAATAAAAATTAATTTAAGCTGATCTTAGAAATCTTTTGGCAAATGACCGTTATCCTTTAACCAGTCAACTTGTGGTAATGTAAATCGCCATACTATATCTCCTCTTTCGTCTGCTTTAAAATCCCAAGGGGCAATTACCACAATGTCATTGTCACGAATCCAAATTCGGCGTTTTAGTTTACCTCGAATTCTACCGCGTCTTGTTACATCGTCAGTACATTTTACTAAAACTTGATCACTACCAAGAAGTTTAATTACTCGTCCTAGAAGTTCTCCTTGTTCTGGTAATCGAATTTCTTTTAATTCGCTTTCATTGAGAACTTTACGTTTACCCACTTGGCAAATATCTCCAAGTTTGTATATAATTGTGATGATTTACATTTTGAAAACCATTAGGAAAGGAACACTATCAATGGTTTTGATACTTTGCTGTGCGCCAATACCCAAACTTAATGACAGAGAAATTGTTTCTTTTCCAACCATGTTAATTATTGAGCAACTTTTCAAAAGTGTAATTGCTTCTTCTTTCTCAACTATCTTTTCACCATAATAATTTCTACTTATTTTTATAGTCAGATCATTTTCAGATACATTTTTTCCCAAAAGATGCGAATCACAAATGTTGAGCATCTGATTGCCTTGGTAATTGGCAACTCGAACAGAAAATGGCATTACGCATATTTACCTTTCAGTGTGGATTTGGCACCACAAGCTTCACATATCAAAAATGAAATTCTTTTTTCCTTTTCTATTCTCGTATCAGGGCTCTTACAGGTAGGGCATTCAACATAATCTTTAACATAGATTTCAAAAAGACGCGTAAAGTCTTGCGGCTCCCTTTTTCCAATAAAGATAGCCTTTTCACCTACTCTTTCTGCAGGAACGGCAAACTCTTTTGATAAATACTGTAGAACCTTATCTGGGTCCCTTCGTAAGACCTTTGGAAACTCTGAAAAATTTCTAAGAAATGTTCGTTGGCCTTCCCACATGACATCTACTGGTGGAAGCTCGAATCTTGTGGTTTCACTCTTGTTTTTTGAAACCTTGTCCTGAGCTCGCTTGAGCAGCTTCTCGTATTCTGTCCTTGTCAACAAGGAACATTACATGTATGTCCCTATATTGGTTTAGATCAAAAAAGAAGACCGTGGTCTAAGTTTTGCCTATTCGGAAAACATTAGTTCCACAAATTGGGCACTTGCCCTTAGTGGCAGGTCGACCATTCTTCAATTTTGTCTGTTGGGGATCTTTAATGTCTACTTTTTTTCTGCATTTTACACAATATGCTTGTACCATTCTATCAAATCACAGGTGTGGTGGTATTTAGGAAGGAAATGTAAAATTTATTTAACTATAGACTAGATGTCTCTAAATTTTTTATGATCAAATTTCGCTAAATTCGCGATTAATTGTAAAAAAATAATAAATTTTTACCATTTTTTAGGACTTGGTGATTTAAAATAAATAATCTTGATGGTTTTTGGCCGTTTAATTATAGAATTAAACTTCAATCATATTATAAACCACTATTTGTAGAACCTTACAATTGACCTCAAAAAAAGGAGTTTTGGTGACTGTAGCAATACTAGCTGCCATAACAATTGGTAGTTTTTTTGTTTGGCTAACTCCACAAAGATATGATGCTACTTTTGTTGTCTCTGATTTTAAATCACATCTTGATGAAGTAAAGGAAATTCATTTAGTACTAGTTGATGGCATTGAAAAAGAATTTCAAAAAATGCTAAATGAAGATATTACTCCTGATCAATACATTGAGGTTGCTGAAATTTCATCTTCACAGATAAATTCGCAAATAATACAACTTGTTGAAAGTAGCGCATCAGAAGAATGGCAACAAAGTTATTTGAATTACATTGAGGCACTTAGAGCAACAAACTCCAACATACGAGAAACAATTGTTGTTGCCAATATGATAAAAGAGAACTCGGACAAAGCAGATATTGAGCAAGTTTTGGAAAAAATTGACCAGCTAAAAGAAGAGTCAAAATCCTTTGTTTCTGCATCTGATTCTGCTAGGCCATAATTTGGGATTCTGGCTTCAAAATACTAAGTCTACTATTTTCAAAAGTAGGGAAGTGTTAAAAGGTTATTTTGTAATGTTGGTATGATATGTCTCAGGATACAAGAAAGCTGCAAAAGGACATAAAATCTCCTACGTCAAGCAGACTACTTGTAATCTGTGTTGATAGAGACAATGACGTAGGTGAAAAGGCAGGAATTATCACTCCTGTTATTGGAAGAGATGCATGTATAGAAGCAGCACAAAGACTTGCGCTTGAAGATCCTGAAGACGCTGACTCTAATTCTATTTTTTATGCTATAAGGACATATGAGGACTTGGTAAGCAAAGGGTATCAGACCGAAGTCATTACTGTGGCAGGTACAAAAAATAAGGGCGTTGAAGCAGATGAAAAAATTGCACTAGAGATAAGAAAAGTTTTAGAAAAATTTTCAGCAAATGGTGCAGTTATTGTTTCTGATGGAGAAGACGATGAAAGTGTTATTCCAATTATTCAAAATGTTCTCCCTATTGTTTCTGTGCAAAGAGTTGTAATGCGGGTTAGTAGAACCGTCGAATATTCCTATGCAGTTTTTGGAAAATATCTTAAAATGTTAATTTATGATTCCAAGTATTCAAAATTTGTTCTTGGTGTTCCAGGAATTTTGTTGTTAATTGGAGGAATTGCTTCTGTTGTTGGATACACAAAGGAAATCTTTGCTGTCTTGATCAGTGTACTTGGTGGAGCATTTCTTATTAGAGCATTTGATGTTGATAGAGTTTGGTCAAACTGGGCAAAACCTACACCTGCTGGATTCATTAGAATATTTACTTTTGTAGCTGGCATAATTCTAATTTTAGCATCAATACAATCTGGAATCTCATCATTAGATACAAGCTTGGTAGCACAGGACAGAGAGATACTAAGTATAATCACAGATAAAATAATAATCGGACAGTTCGTTGCTGGGGGTTTACCATTTTTGTGGATGGGAATAGGATCAATTTTTGGAGGAATGCTTCTTAGCAACTGGTTAAGTGGAAGTCTAAGAGCAATTTCTGATAGTCTAAGATTAATTGTACTTGGAG
This sequence comes from Nitrososphaerota archaeon, assembly GCA_052386635.1. Lineage (GTDB taxonomy): Archaea > Thermoproteota > Nitrososphaeria > Nitrososphaerales > Nitrosopumilaceae > VHBM01. The sequence continues at coordinate 4,895 of JBQTJY010000077.1, read as the reverse complement.
CTCTCTACCCTACAGTAGCACAGTTTACTAACATGCTTGTTAATGATGAAAGCTCGTTTACTCTAATCCCACCATTACTAATTGGATTGGCAATAACACTGATATCTGCCACCCTTTTATTCCATAAATATAGGAAAAAGAAGGGTGGGCAAATATTAACGGAATAAAAAAAGTCACGTTTGTTTTATCTGGTCTTTACAGACTTTATTCTAAAAAACTAGAAAAAGAAATTCTAAGAGATGACATGCCAAACCATATTGCCATTATTTTAGATGGTAATAGAAGATGGGCAAAAAGAAATCTGGTTATGCCAAAAGCAGGTCATTGGAGAGGTGCAGATGCTGTTGAAAATCTAATGGATTGGTGTGAGGAATTTGACATAAAGATCATTACCTTATATGCACTATCTGCAGAAAATCTTGAAAGAAACGATAAGGAGCTTGAATATCTTTTCCAGTTGATAAAAGAGCGCCTAGAAAAGCTGTACAACGATCCTAGGATTCACCGAACCAAGATGAGGGTAAAAGCAATAGGTCGAGTCGAGTTATTGCCAGAGTCCATAAAAGAGGTTCTGCACAGGCTTGATGTGGCAACAAAAGACTATGACAGTCATTATCTTAATATCGCAATAGCATATGGAGGCCAAAACGAGCTAGTGGATGCAGTCAAAAAGATTGGCATCAAGATAAAGGAAGGAAATCTTGACGTAAACGATATTAACAAAAACGTAATTGAGTCAAACCTTTACACATCACATCTACCGCAGTCATCACCGGATATGATTTTGCGTACATCTGGGGAAAAGCGTTTGAGTGGATTTTTAATTTGGCAAAGTGCATACAGTGAGCTTGTTTTTATGGATATTTTTTGGCCCGAATTTAGAAAAATTGATTTAATGCGAGCCATACGAACTTTTCAAAAAAGAAAACGTCGTCTTGGCAAATAGTTAAGACACTGATAAAAAATGATAAAGGAACAATCTGCAGGTACTGTATTATTTATTGAAGAAAATACTGAAAATCTATTCTTGCTTTTGCATTATCCAACAGGTTACTGGGATTTTGTAAAAGGTAAAATAGAAAATAATGAAAGTCCTGAACAAGCAGTAATTAGAGAAACAAAAGAAGAAACAGGAATTGCAGATATTGAGTTTATTAAAAACTTCAAAGAAAAAATTGAGTATAGTTTCAAATTTAATGGTGATACAGTACAAAAAGAAGTCATATTTTTTCTTGCAAAGACAAACACAAAACAAGTTAAGATTTCATATGAACACTTGGATTATGTGTGGCTTGATTTTGACAATGCGTTAAACAAAATCACTTATGAAAACGCAAAAAATGTTTTGGTAAAAGCAAAAAATTATTTGGAAAAGATTAGCTGACTTAAGTTCCTAGTTGTGTCTAAAGGATTTTTTGATGAGAGTATGGTTCTGCCAACAATTAAAAAGTCAGAACCTGATGAAGTAACTTTTTGAACCTCTCCGCCCTGTGTGCCTATCCCTGGGCTATAGATGTCAAGCTTTTCTTTTACTTTGTTTTTGCAATATTGAATAACCTGAGGAAATGTTGCACCAACTATAATTCCATCCACTTTTTGAAGTAAAGCCAATTTCAAAAATAATTGATACAGCTTTGTTTTGCCAGTTATCTGTAATTCGTATGTGTGTCTTGCCTCAGGCGCACTCATATGGCACAATGTGATTATCCCTCTACTTTTTTTGTGAGCATAGTCTACAAGATTTTTTAGACTTGCTTTTCCCATAATTGGATTTACAATTATTGCGTCAAATCCACAGCTCCAGAGAAATTCTGATGTGACTTGATTTGTGTTGCCAATGTCATTTAATTTTATGTCAGCTATGGTTACAAGCCCATGATCATGTGCGATATCATTTATTTTTTTTATCTCTTTAAATCCAAGTGGAAGCAATACGTGAAAATTTAGCTTTAAACCGCAAATGTAATTATGCAGTGTTTTGATGTTTTTGATAGTTTTTGATTCTATGTTTTTGCTAGAACTATAATCGTTTGCTAAAATTATACGGCCTTTTTCTTCAGATATCTTTTTTATTCTAGTTCTGAAGCTGGTCATAACTGACCAATGGATGAGTCTCTTTTAATTTTATAATTTTGATGTAAGAATAGCCATGCTCTATTGGATTTGCAACAAATGATGGCTGAGTTCCATTGTGTGTAGCATACTTTAGAAATGGCTTTTCTGGGTTTTCGTTTAAAACTACGTGGCAGAAATATGAATCTCCTTCTTCGTTAAAATTCATGAATACCCCAAGCAGCCACTTTCCTTGGTACGGAAATGCAAATAATGGAAATGGGGCCTCTTCAAAACCATAGCTTAATTTTGCAAGGCTTGCAAGATCTTCTAGCTCAATTGGGTGATATTTTACCTCTCCATTGTTTGCTTCTGCCTTAAGCGTGTCAGGAAGTGTTTTGATCTTAACTATTGGGGAATAAAGACATGCAGAGTCTGAGGTAGAGTTTACAATTGATGATTCTTCATTTCCTGCTTTAAAGCCATAACACAGGTAGTGTCCTGTGTGTTCAATTGGTGTATAATATACAATTGGTCTTTCTTTTAGCAAATCCATTTGAACTGATAGTACTTTTTTTCCTTCGTGTTCATGAAGAAATGAAACACGTGGAATTCTTTCTAATGCACAAACCAAGCGTGAAAATTCTAATGGTGATGAAACTTGAATGTACTTTGGTCGCTTGTCCATCTCGATCCTTTGCAAATATTGCCAAATTAAAAGTTAGCCGAATTTGTATGACAGCGCTAGCCTCGTTTGTCAATGATATCATTTATCGCAGGTCCTGTGCCTATGAGTGTGACAGTAACGCCTAACTTGTCTTCAATATTTTTAATGAACGATTTTGCTTCGTCATCTAGGCTCGCATAAGATGTTTTGTGTGCGCATGAAGGAAAAAGTACATCCAATTTAGTTATGGCTATCTGTGTAGCGCTGTTTAGCATGATTGCTTTTTTTGCTAGACTGAAATTAAATTCGGCTGCACGTCTCTGACGACCAGTAACTGTTCCCCATTCAGACCATCCCTTTTTTGATATTGTATCAGAAGCAAGCTCGTTTTCTAGTGGTCCTTCTCCAACACGTGTTACATATGACTTGAATACGACCATAACCTCATCTACCTTCTTTGGTCCCAATCCTATATCTGAGCAAATCCCAGAAGCAGTAACATCCTTTGAGGTTACATAGGGATAGGTTCCATGCCATAATGAAAGATACGTTCCTTGTGTTCCCTCAACTAGAACATCCTTGTTTTTATCCAAGGCTTGGTTGATTGCAGATGGAACGTCTTCAAGATATGAGGACAGTGAATCAATGTCTTTTGCAAGTTTTAGTGTTCTCATTGCCCTGTCTGCATTTGCAGGGCCGGTTCCTGACCCTGTACTTCCAATGGTATCTTTTAGTTTTGAATCACGTTCTACATGTGTTTCTTCAATAATACCACATCTTTGATCAACAAAAACTCTATCTGAAACTCCAAAATCCTTTATTTCCTTGAGTAGAATTGTTGGATTTACCACAACACCTGGTCCGATCATCATCTTTGAGCTTTTGTTTAAAAAACCGCTTGGCAACATTCTGACTTTGTATACCTTGTCACCATCAGATATTGTGTGACCTGCGTTTGGTCCTGCACCACCTCGTACTACAATTGATGGATTATCTTTTAGTGCAAGATACGAAACTATCTTTCCTTTTCCTTCGTCACCAAAAAAACCGCCGACAATAACAGTAGAGGGCACGTTTTTGAGCTTAAATTCGACGTATTTAATCTAAATTGTTACAATATTATTTTATTTCACAGCCTTTTGATGATCGATGTTGTCGGAACCAAACTATGCTGGAAACATAATCGTCAATTTAGCTAGCCTACCTGACTTTCTTAGAAAACCAATCCTGAAAAAAAGGATGTTAGAATTTTTTTCAATAAACGAGCAGGATAGAAAAGAGATTATCAATAATGCACTTGAGGCTGGGCCGACCATTCCCTTTTCAAAATTTGCCAAACTATTCAAGACATGGCTTGAGGTATTAACAACAGTCTCAGAAGAACAAAGAATGGCTCTTTTTTCTGGTTACATTGATGAAATTGTAAATTTTCCACAAAAGCTAATCAATTTTAATCTAGATAGTATTCTTGAGATCTTTTTGTCACTTGATGATTCAAAAAAAGGGACTCTTGCAAAGACAATAAAGAAAATAATTTCAAATCTTGATACAAAAACAAGGGACAGATTATTTTTGATAATACCAGATAGTGCGAAAAGTCACATTGGGTTTTGAACGTCTGGTTTTCGATTCTTTTCATCACTAAAATCTACAATGTCGCCTTCTGGAGTCAGGACACCTACAAAAATTTTCTCGTGTTTTTTGATAACCTTTCTGTGATCAGGCAAAGACATGTCTAATCTCATTTCATTCATTACCATTACTCGGTATTCTTTCCATTGCGACCAGCAATTGTTACAGCATGGATATGTAGCTGCTTTTGGGTCTAGCTCTTCAGTATCAGGAATCGAGCTCTTGCATTTAGTACAGGTTCTTGCCATCAATTAGCTTCATAAAAACTCCTTTTATCTTTTTTTGGACCTAAATCAATAATAAATAACAATTGCTAGATAATATGTGAAGATAAGGTGCCCCAAGTGCAAACAAGTTGCAGAACTTGCACCTGACTATTCAGCTGTAAAGTGTGTATATTGTAATCTAGATATGAGTTATGGAGAATATGTGAAATTTATTTCCCAACATGATCCAAAATATTCAGACATACTTGGAGATTATGCTGGCACTACAGAAGGCCAAACTGCAGGCACGTTAGATGAATGGGATTAACCTATAAGAT
>JBQTJY010000076.1:0-6665 GCA_052386635.1 Nitrososphaerota archaeon | reverse complement strand
ATTCACTAAACTTAATCATTAATGACATTGTAAATTCTATTCCTTATCATAACAACATACAAATCATTGTACAATTAACAGATTCAGAAATACAATGTGATCAAGATAAAATAAAAACTGCCATTACTAATATAATTACAAATGCAATACAGGCAATAGGAAGCGAAGTGGGTAAAATAATAATAACAACTAATGATGAAGGAGAAAAACTTACCATAAAAATTCAAAATACGGGACCAAACATTCCTATGGAGAATCTGGAAAAAATTTTCGAACCCTTATTTACAACAAAACCAACAGGTACAGGACTTGGACTTGTCAGTGTTAAAAATATAATAGAACAACATGGCGGTGCTGTCACTTTTCAAAATGATCCTGTCACTTTTACTATAATTTTACCAAAACACTTTGGCAGTAATGCTTCATACAAAAATATTAGTGATTCTGCGAATGCCTTGTCAAGGATAATAATAGGTCAGCAACCAACATCTTATGATTAATTTTTATTCAATTCTTTTGTAAACTGCCTTGAATTCTTCTGCAAGAGTATATGCTATGTTTAACAAGTGTGTGACTTCGATCATGCTTGATTTATCTTTTGACAGCTGTCTGAGCAGAGTCAAGGTTTTGTTTGCTGTTTGAAGAGAAATAATCTCTTCTTTTCCTGCCCAAGTCTTGAAAACATCTGAAACATCAAGACATATCTTTAGGATAAACTCCTCCCAGTCTTTTGTATTTGTTGAAATCTTTACTACATTTGCCAATTCACGAAATTCATTTTTTCGATCAATTAGTAACATGTCTAGTGCCTTTTTTGATCGGTCTATTTCAAAATCTGGATGCTTTAGCATCGCCATAATGTAATTACAGAATAATACAATTTAAAGCGCACTCTACAGATGTATCGTTATTTTACACTAGGCTAGATTTTACCTTAAATTTGTTCAATATTATTAAATTTTCTTAAACAATTAAATAGTAAAATCATGGCTTCCCTTATAATTTTAATTTATATCATTAATGTATGCATATTAGCATTTTAAATTTTGGAGGAAAATCAATTGAGTGAAAAATTTACCGAACTTGAGACAAAAATGATAACCCATCTACAGCGAACCGTAATTGGTGCAGTTGGGGGACTAGTTGGCGGCTTTGCAATATTTTTGATAATTTTTGGAATAGATGCCGAGCTTTCTGTAACTCCTGGAACATTTTACAAGATAGTTGGAATTCCTGTAGGACTATCGGATCTTTCAGCTACAATTTTTGGATTAATGGGTCATATGTTAACTGCAGCTCTAATTGGTTCTGTATTTTGCTTTTGTTCAGGATTGCATCCAAAACTTAACATAAAGAGTTTAAGAAAGGGAGCATTTGCGGGAGGTGTAACAGCAACTGCAGTTTATGCGATATTTTTTGTTCCAATAACTTTGTTTGTAATGAATCCTGCACTAGAGTCACAGACAACAGATGAAGCAGGATTCGTAACTACTCTACTACACATTGATTCAAAAAAACTAATCGAAAATAAGGACCTGATCTTGATTGGTTCACTAGAAATGCATATTGTGTACGGAATTATTATGGGAACCTTTTGTGCAATGATGTTAAAAAAAGAATTTACAAGGATAGGAAAAACATTAAGCAATGCTCATACACTAAAAATCACTGTAACTGGAATTATTCTTGCAACATCTGCAATTGTCTTATATTATGTACTAATTCCTTCGTACTCTCAGATATCGCTTGATCAACTAACACCATCTTCTGAATTAAGCAAGATACAAGAGGGCTTAACATACTCTAAGTTCATTGCTATGGATAAACAAGAAAAGTTAGATTTGATTGCAAAGATGCCGGGACACACAATTGTTCTTATACTAAATGAAGCAAAAAAGTATGACACATTCTCATCTGAAGGAATGGAAGAGCTTGTCTCAAATACACAATCAAATAATGAATTAAAATTCTTACAGATTGGCGAAATTCAAGGACTAAAGGGAAATGATGCAGAAGGAAAAGTGTATGTAATTGAGGCAGGTGATTCTATTTTCTTGCGATTTGAGAAATTTAGTGTAACAAATGGTCCAGACTTGCATGTTTTTCTTACCAAATCTGGCGATGTGAGCACAGGTGTTGATATTGGAGCATTAAAAGCAAACAGGGGAGACCAAAATTATGAAATTACGGGAATTGATACAAACGAATACAGTATTGTGATAATATCCAGTGATATTTTTGAGAATTACTATGCATCAGCAAAGCTTGTAAAAACAAATGAAAAGTAAACTGTTTTGTTGCAAATTACGAAAAATATGTTTTTATGGATTTGATATCTATCCCACATAACTAAACGTTCATTTTTTCTTAACATAACGCCTCAAAGTATCACTCATAACATCTTCTTTTTTTGTATGCAATTTTTTCTTCAAAGACCCACCAAGTATGTCTTCCTTGTTTGAGTGTAGTCCAGCTTCAAACTCATATGACTCACTTCCGGTTCCTCCTCTTAGCGCAAATCCACCATACCAGTACAACTTTACATTACATGTCTCAGTTAGGCATTGCCTTATTCCTTTGTCTACATTAGGTCCTGTTTTTTCACACTTGGGACATCTTGGAAATAATTTGTAGGGATTTCCCTTATCTCTACTTTTGACCTTTTTTGCAGCCATGTTAACCATTATTTGTTAAAGTCTTATTCAAGCTATTTTTGTTCTAGTTTTCATTTAATCCCAAGTACACTTAGTATTTTTTCTATGCTTGCAGGTTTTCTTAAACACGAATGAATTCCCCTTGAGCGAAGCTTTTCAATGTCTCCATCTGTTATGCTTACTGCAGTAAAGACAATTATTTTGTTATTTTTCATCATGCCTTCTTTTTCAAGATTATCAATTACGTCATAACCTGAAAATTGAGGCATTGCAAGATCCAAAACAACTCCATCCCACTTTTGTTCTTTGATTAGCTTTAGTCCTTTTTGTCCATCATCTGTAACTACACAGTCGTGTCCTTCAAGCTTGATAAGATCCTTTAAGGGTTCGGTGATTTTTTTTGCATCATCTATAATCAGAAATCTCAATCTACTACACTTTTAATTTTGTAATATAATAAAAGATTTCTTTAAAATCTCAACTCTGACATGCAAAACATTCATTTTGCTATTCTGGCACGGTAAATTCAAACTTCGCCCCCCCTTTGTATTTTGTATCAAGCCATATGCGTCCATTATGGGCCTCTATAATTCCTTTTGATATAGTTAAACCGAGACCTGTTCCACCATGTTGTCTTGTTACTGATGTGTCTACCTGATAGAACTTTTTGAATATTTTTTTTGCATCTTTGGGTGAAATTCCAACTCCATTGTCTTCTACAGTAAAAATAGTATGACTTTCTCTTTTTTTTGCTCGAAGAACAATTCTTCCATTTTGAGGAACATAATCTATAGAGTTTCTTATCAGGTTTGAGATTACCTGAGATATTCGTCCTGGATCGCAGTATATAGTCCAAGTTCCCTCAAGATCCAAAACAAAGTTAATGTTTTTTTCTAGCATCAAGGATTTGATATTTTCAATTTCATTTTCTAAAAATTGCTTAATGTCAATTTTTTGCTTTTCAATATTGAGTTTTTTTAATTCAATCTTATTTACTTCAGATAAATCTTCAATGAGTTTTGCAAGTCTTCTGCATTCCTCGTAAATTACAGATATTTGTTTTCGTTGTGTTTCATCAAGTTTGTCTTTGCTGTATTTTAGTAGCATATCAGAATATATCATCATGGGGGTAAGGGGAGTCTTTAACTCGTGCGACATCATAGACAAAAATTCGCTTTTTTGCTTATCTATTTGCCTCATGGTATTTCTAAGATACATTTCACGATAAAGTAATACAGGTATTATGACTGAAAATGAAACTCCACTAATTATGATAATTACTTCATTGATATCAACTCTATTTGAAAACGAGTCATCCCAAATCTGATAATCTAAAACATGAATTTCATTTATTTTATGTCCAAAAACATTTGTTTTTTTTGAAACTTTAACTAATTCTCCAAGTTCTTCATTTGTAAACTTGACATTATCAAATGACTTTGTACCACTCTTTTTTTCTATTTCATATAATGTTTTATCTGTCCAATCAGAGCTAAGGACGAGCTTATAATCATCTAATAAAATATCGTCTTCAATTACAAAAAAATGTGGTGGAAATAAAATAATTACAGAAAGATCATCGAATATGGTAAATCTACCAGCCATTAGGTTATTTCCATCTATTTGAACTGGAAAACTTGGAAAAATCAAATCAAAATCTTGCGATAAATATTCTTCATTGGGATAGGTCTGAATAATTGTTTTGTCTTTGAGAACAAAAATATTGAATATTTCGGGATTGTTTTTTAATATTCTTTTACTAAACTGCTTGAACTCATCTTGGTCTACTTGCTGTGAACCTTCATAAAATCCAATTATACTTGAGGCAATTGTCTCAATTCTACTTTCACGTCTATCAACCATGCCCTCAAGAATACTCTTGATTTGTTCTTTGCTAGTAGCAGCAATCTGTTTTTGATAGTTTTCTATCTCAAAATATCCAATTAAAAATGCTGAAAAAATTGCAATACCAACTACAATTGGAATAACACTGCTATAACCTTGGTTAAAATTAATACGCATTATTGAAGTTTAAAATATGAACATAAAACTCTTAAGCTGTTTAATTTTGCTTGGTCTATAGTAAAATAAAAGAATGAAATTTTATATACACAAACTAGTAATTTTCTATATATTGGATTTAGCTAAAATCTAGTTTTGCCCCTCTATTCCCATAAGGGTAAGCGTCGATCTAACATGAGGAAGTTTTCTTATCTTCCATGTTATTGTTTCACGAAGTGTTTCATTTTTTTGTGAATGCACCTTTGCTATGATATCATATGCACCAAAAGTGCCATGAACTTCCTTTACATTTTCCAAGTGCTTTAGATCGTCGATGATTTCTTCTTCGTGACCCAAGTCACAATTTATCAAAACATATGCATCTGCCATTTTTTTTATCACTTACGTAGCAGGCCAGATTTCACTTTCTAGCTCATGAATCGTTTTCTTTGAATTAACATCTAATTTTGATTTTTTTTGCTTTATCTTTTCCATGCTATTTTTTCGCGTTCATAATATATGAAGACCCTTAACTAAAAACTTAAAATTCATTTGAGAAAAGTGAATAAAATTAAATAAAAACAAAGCAATTTTGTTTTAAACTTAAATATTATTTTTACAAATAACATATCGACGAGGATACTTTAATGGGCTGTGGCCATGTTAAAGTATTGCACAAGTTAGAGGAAGGCCTCTGGCTTAATGCAATCGCTTCCTTCCTTCCAGGCAAGCGAAAAAAAATCCTCGTCATTCCTCGTTATGGTAAAATAATCTAAAATCCTCTTTGATTGTATTCAAGACAACATGAGTTATGGTGTTTTCAACATTTGGCTTTGATGATATTTTTTTTACAAATTCACTAAGATCACCTCTTCCCTTGAATTTTGCAACAATGAATGTATCTGTTGTTCCTGTCACATCATATACGGCACAAATATTATCAATTCCTGCCAACTCATTTTCTATTTCAATAATTTTGTCTTTTTTTGCAACAACTTCAATTACTGCTGTAAGATTATAACCAAGTTTTTCGTGATCAATTAGTGCGGTATATCCTTTGATTATTTTTTCAGCCTGTAATTTTTTTAGTCTTGATATTACTGTTACAGTTGAAATGCCAAGCTTTAGTGCAAGCTGTCTTGAAGACTGACGAGCATCCACTAACAAATGTTTTAGAATTTTTTGGTCAAGCTTGTCTAATATCAACTAGCCTAGTTGGGTTAAAATATATTTAAGGTTTCAAAAAAATTCCTAATAAATGTTGTATATTATTCATGATTGATTATAATTTTTACATCTATAATAAATTAAACTATACGATTAAACTTCAATGACTTTCCAATCTTCATTAACCCACGCCCCAATTACTTTGGCAGAAAGATTCCACGATTTTATCACTGAAACTGCATTTTTTATTTGCCTTATGTGCTCTTCTTTTGAGACTGGATTCCCAGCACAGTCAAAATGTCCAGATACCAAAATTATAGACGAATTATGTTTTTTTACTGAAATCAGTGCTTTGGATTTTATCTCTTCAACTTTTGCTGAATCAAAAAATAATTTATCAATTCCTGGCTCTGTTATAATATCTACATATTTTACACCATAGTTTGTTTGCAACCATTGGTGAACCGGAGTCTGAATTCTCCCATCCATGCAACAAATCGAGGTACCAAAACTTTCATTCATCATTTTAGTTCTATTGCTCTTTTTTTTCTAAATAATCCATTATTATTTTGTGTAGCTCAGTTTTATGCTGGCTAATCTCTCGCTGAACCTCAAATAATAATTCATGATACATTCTCTTGCCATATTTCTCATAAAAAGAAGTAGAGTATTCTTGTTCCTTGCTGCCAATAAACCAGCCTAAGATAAAATCATGTTCATTTTCAGGATTCCACGATGCCTTTAGCATTGGATAGTATACCTCAACAAAACCTTTCAAATCAGCTGAAATTTGTTTAAGATCATTTATCACAAATTCCATAAAAGTTCTTGTTGACATAGAGT
>JBQTJY010000075.1:0-9533 GCA_052386635.1 Nitrososphaerota archaeon | reverse complement strand
GCTCTTTTGCTAAAGGCCCTTCCTTCATTACTTCTTCAAATCCAGTCAAAATAGAGTCAGTTGACTCTTGGATAAACTGGACACCTTTTGTTGCATTAATCAAAACATTTCCGCGAGGATCAAACTTCATGATGCTTTTTGCCATGTCAGGGTCCCATCCCTTTTCTCGCAAAATCTTTGCCATTTCTTTTTTGTCCTTCATTTCTGAGAGCTGGCCAGTTCTTATCATCTCTGCAATTTCTGGCTCTAGTGGTTCAACTGCCATGAAGAGCTTGTTGTGTCTGTTTGGGGATTTTGACATTACAGCGTCTGTTCTTTTTCTTATTGTTTCCCTATAGTTGATGAGAGGTTGTGATGTAATGATTTGTACTCCAGCATCACCTATCAGAGTAGTTGCAATCTCTAGATGCAAAACACCCATTCCAGCAATTATTGTCTCGCCACTTTCTTCGTTAATTTTTACAACAAGGTTTGGGTCTTCAATTGTAATTCTGCGCAAAGCCTCGACAAGTTTTGGCAAGTCCTTTGGATGTTTTGCCTCAACTGCCATCTGAACTACAGGCTCTGATACATACTTGATTCCCTCAAATAATGGAACATCAGTAATGCTTGCAAGTGTCTGGCCGGCTCTTGCCTCTGGCAGTCCTAAAAGTGCTGGAATGTTTCCAGCTGCAAGCTCACCAACCATCTCACGCTGGTTTCCCATAAAGAAATTAACTGACTGGATTCTTCCTTCTCTCTTTGAGTCAATAATGTGAATATGTTGGCCGTCCTTTAGTTTTCCAGAAAATAGTCTTCCAATTGCAACAGGACCTGCTGCAGGGTCAACTGTCATGTTTACAATCATCATTACTGCAGGACCATTATCATCACAGTTTAGAAGCGCTTTTCCAACATCGGATTCAAGATCACCTTTCCAGATTTTTGGAATTCTATACTTTTGTGCAACATGTGGTGGTGGGTGATGCTTTACAACCATGCCAAGAACAGCATCAGCAAGTGGAGCTCGCTTTGCAAGTTCCTCTACTGTGCCTGACTCGTATGCTTGGTAAATGTCTTTGAATGTGACTCCTTTTTCTTTCATGATATCAATGTTAAAGCCCCACCTGTCTTTGGCAGAGCCAAATGAAACAGAACCATCTTGAATTGATACTTTCCACTTGTCTTTGTATTCAGGTTCGGCGTAGGTATCAACAAGGCTATTAAAATCAGAAATAATTTCTGCAAGCCACTCTTGCATTTTATCAGGAGTTAATCTTAGCTCCTTTATGAGGCGGTCAATTTTGTTGATATACAAAACAGGCCTTACACGCTCCTCAAGGGCTTGTCTTGTTACAGTTTCAGTTTGTGTCATGATTCCTTCAACAGAGTCAGATACTACAACTGCCCCATCAATTGCTCTGAGGCTACGAGTGACTCGTCCTGTAAAGTCAATGTGGCCTGGAGTATCAATCATGTTAATTACAAACTCTTTTTCACCTTGTTTGAAAAGTAAGGTAACATTTGCCTGAACAATTGTCATCTGTCTTTCCTGCTCTAGCTTCATAGAGTCAAGTGCAAGCGCCTGACCTGCAGAAGATGGTGCAATTATACCACTAGATGCTAGCAAGCTATCACTCATCGTAGTTTTTCCATGGTCTACATGAGCAATTACTCCAAAGTTTCTGATAAGGGTCTTGTCACCTATTATTTTTAGAACCTGATCTGTTGTCTTGAATTTCATGTTTGCAAAAAATCCTTTTCCTTCAGCTATTAAACCTTATGAAGAGATTCAATAGATCATAGTAGAGCTTGCAGCTCGTATTTTTTTGGCGTTGATAAAATAGCAGTCTTTTTGCTGTTTTGCTTTTGCGTGATATAGTGGCACAAGTTGCGACACAAAAATGAAAAATACAACAGCACTGACTTTGTCCTCTGTTTTTGGTTCTACCAAAATTGTGTTTAATCCAATTCTTTTCAGGTTTTTTACAAGCTGCAAGTTGTGTTTGTTTTTTTGCTCAAATATGATTACAGTATCGCCTTTTTTTGCACAAAACAATCCCATGTGCGAAAACTGTTCTATTCTCTCATAGTGTGCATCTATTCCAAGGACTTCGTAAAGCTTTGCTGCAGCATACATTGCAACAGGAAATGTGTGCTGGTTTCCAAGCAAAAAGACCTTGTTTTTTATCCTGATTTTTCTGCTCGCAGCTAGTGCGTCAAGAAACAATTGTGATGGATTGTTAATGCAAAGTTTTGTTGCAAGAGAAATACATGTTAAGGCACTAGAAAGAAAGCCAATGCTTCCTGATGTAAATACACCTGAGCTTGGATAGTCAAGGAAAATGACTCTAGAGCATGCTTTGGCAAGGTGACTGTTCTTGTTTGCAGTAATCGCAGTTGCATGTTTTGCGATTTTTGCTGCCTTGATATTTGAGATTGTATTACCAGATATTGAAACAAGATATGTTTGATTTTTTGCCAAGTTTTGATTTTTTGCCAGATCAAGTGGGTCTATTGCCCGAATTCGAAAATCAGAAAATGCCTCACATAAAAGTGCCGCAGCATACGAGTCGCCTGTTCCACAGACGATTGTCTTTTGTTGTTTTTTGATAGGAAATGGTTTTATTGGCTTGAATCTATGCAAAAACGGAATCTGTAACAAAATGTCTTGCTCTAGTGCCTCGATTGTTTTCATGTTTTATTGAACAGTATTCTGACATATTAGACTAAACCCAAAATAATTTGGATATTTATAACGAATCTCAAAACCAATTGCGTGGAAATAATAGTTGGTCATACACCTGATGCTGATGACGCATTCATGTTTTATGCAATGCTTGAAGGAAAGATAAGTTCTGTTGATTTTAAAGTAAAGCATGTAATCCAAGATATTGAGGAACTAAACAAAAGAGCACTAAGTCCTAATCTTGATGTAACTGCAGTTTCAGCTCATGCTTGTGCATACATTCCAAACTATACGATTCTTCGAAGTGGAGGAAGCTTTGGAATGGGTTATGGTCCTATTGTCATTTCAAATAAAACTATGACAAAAGACGATCTTGCAAAGACAAAGATTGCAGTTCCTGGAAAAATGACTAGTGCATTTTTGCTTTTGCAGCTAATGATTGGCAAGTTTGATTATATTGAGATGAACTTTAGCCAGATCTCAGATGCAGTAAAGCAAGGCAAAGTAGATGCAGGACTAGTAATTCATGAGACCCAGCTTTCATACGAGCTTGAAGGCCTGCAAAAAATACTAGATATTGGCAAGTGGTGGGATAATATGACAGGTGGCATGCCAGTACCACTTGGCATCAATGTAATGAAGTCAGAGCTTGGAATAGAGACTATAAGAAAATTTGACACTTATCTTTCTGATTCCATAAAGTATGGCTTGGCCCATCTGGAGGAGGCACTTGACTATGCAATGCAGTATTCTAGGGGAAAGCCAAGAGACCTGATCAAGAGGTTTGTAGCAATGTACGTAAATGACATTACTGCAAACATGGGAAAGACAGGTGAGAGGGCAATTAGGTACATGTTTGAGCTTGCCTCACAGAAAAGTCTTGTTCCCAAGTTAGATCTAAAATTTGCCTAATTAGCAGAGTCGTGTGCAGAAAATTTAGCTTTGATCCGATCTAATTATTAGTCATCTTTATTATCTGAAAATACACAGGCAAGACCATATGAAACTGATTTTAGACTTTCAGCCATGCAAGGAATGCCATGAATTGATGAATGAGCTAAGCAGTACAAGGTTTGTTTTTGCAGATGACCTTACAAGGGCAGACGAGTCAGCCAAGTTTTTGCGCCACCTGACTTACAACCATGCCGAAGTAGTAAAGGCAGTACTAGGCGAGGTCAAAGAAAAAAAACGAAGCCCAGAGTTTGACTTGTACCGATAAGCAACTAATAATTATCTTATTTTATTATAACAAAATAGAAAAATGGTGCTTGTTGACAAAAAAATTCTTGTCTCCGGCATTGTAATGGTAACATTTGGGCTAGCCATTACCATATACCTTGATGCCACAATCCCTACGGGAAGATCTGGCATGACAGAAGAGGAAGCCCTTGATCTTTTGATGGCACAACAACAAAACCAAGACATGCGATTGTTGTCAGGAATTATAGCAGGTATTGGATTTTTGCTTGTTCTGATAAGCTTTGGTGCAAGAAAAAAGAGAAAAGAAGGCGGCGCAAAAAAGATAGAAAAAAAGCCTGCAACATAAGACAAGGTTTTAACTCCAATATTACAAGTATTTTCATTGGTTCATGCAGAAATTAGCGTTTATCCAATGGGAACAGATACCACAAGTGCAAGCATATACATTGCAAGGGGAATTGAGGCAATCCAAAATTTTCAAGGAATAAGATATCAAGTAACACCTATGGGAACTATACTAGAATCTGATAATATCGACAAAATATTTGAAGCCTCAAAGCGCGTAATTGAAGCGGTTCACATGATGGGCGTAAAGCGAGTAGAGGCAATACTAAAGATTGACTCTAGAAACGACAAAAAATCAACACTTGAAGGAAAACTAGAGTCTGTAAACAAGTACCTCAAGTCAAGTTAGCTTCAAAATCTTTGCAGTATGTTAAAGAATGTATCACGTTGGGCAGGACTTAGCCCAATTTCTTTAACCATGTTTGCAAGCTCCATAACAGAAGAGTTTGTTGGCTTGCCTGCTGCTCTATAGATTTCCTCAGAAAATGCAGTTCCAACCAAGTCGTTTCCACCATTAGCTAGTGCAACCTGGGCAAGTTTTTTTCCATATGCTACCCAGTAAACAGAGATGTTGTTTAGCTGGCCTGCAAGCATCAGTCTTGATAATGCGATTACTTTGAGATCATAAATTGATGAGCACTCGTGCTTGACAAGTTTTTCTTTTTCAAGCTCTGTGTTATCCAAGCTGAACTTGAGCGGAATAAATGTGATAAATCCCTGCGTCTTTTTTTGAAGCTCACGTAGTTTGATTAAATGATCAATTACATGTTCTGGTTTTTCGACATGACCATAAAGCATAGTTGCGTTGCTTTTTATTCCAAGGTTATGGGCCTGCTCTATTGTATCAAGCCATTCCGGTCCTGAACATTTTCCTCTTACAATAAATTTTCTAACATCAGGATGAAAAAGCTCAGCCCCGCCACCAGGCATAGAATCAAGTCCTGCTTCTTTTAGTCGCAAAAGAATCTCTTTTACAGAATTTTTTGTAAGCTTTGAGAGATAGAAAATCTCCGCTGCAGTAAATGCCTTGATGTTTAGCTCTGGATGGTTCTTTTTTATGATTTTCATCATGTCTTCATAATAGTCTAAAGGCAACTTTGGATGAAAACCGCCAACTATGTGAACTTCGGTTGCACCCATCTGTTTTGCAAGTGCAACTCTTTTCTCGATTTGCTCAGGGCTTAACGTGTATGCATCACTCTCATCTCCTTTTCTATAAAATGCACACATCTGGCAGCTTGCCGCACAGACATTTGTGTAATTCATGTAGTATGAGGCAGCAAAGGTAACAGTATTTCCTACTAGTTTTTGCCTTGAATTGTTTGCAACGGCTCCAAGCATATGCAGGTTTTCATAATTCATTAATTCCATGCCGTCATCAAATGATAGCTCTTCGCCTGCAATTGCTTTATCCAAGGCCTGCGATTCTCTTACCAGTTTTTCTAGCACAAAATGAGGCAATTTCTATCAAATATAAAACTAAAGAATGTCTGAATCAAAAAAAGATAATTAACCAAAGACGACACTAACTAGTGATTTGGTACTACCACTTGTTGATGAGCACAAACCAAAATGCTACCTATGCCACGATATGTTTGAAAATATCGAAGAGCTACGAAAACATCAAGAAACTACACACAAAGAGTTTATCGAGTTTCATAAAAAAAGCCAACGAAGAGAGCCAGCCCCTGGCGATGTTACTGTGTTTTAATCCAAGCTGGACTGGGTAAGTTTTTTGTATGATTTGAGGATCTCTTTTGCCTTTTCTATGCTAATGTTTGCCAAGTCATAGTATTTGTCAAGCTTCAGTGCGCTCTTGAAATATTCTAACGCTTCTTCGACTTCGCCAAGTTCTGCTAGTGAGAGTCCCTTGTATGCAAATGCCATTGTATTTTTTTTATCAAGTTTTAGAACCTCATCATAATATCTTATTGCTTCTGCAAATCGCTTTAGTGTGTGTAGTGCAGAGCCCTTGTTTAACATTGCATCAATGTTTTTTGGTTCAAGCTCAAGTGCACGGTCATAAAGCAAAATGGACTCTTTTACTTGGCCCAAGTTTTGCAGTGTTACGCCTTTGTCAATTAGTGCCTTTATGTTGCTGGGGTTTTTTTGCAATGCTTTATCATAACACTTGAGTGCCTTTTCGTACTCGCCTGTTTCACAAAAATTGTATGCTTCTTCTAACAGATCCACTAGAATTATTTTCTACATTTAAGAGATAATGATTTTTGTACGCCACAAATTAACAATGTGTCAATAAATTACAACTATGACGCTTCCTTGTCACGAGGCTCAATCTCAAGTGACTTGTTAAAACACTCCAAGGCTTCCTGGTACCTGCCCAAGCTTCGTAATGCCACACCTTTATCATTCCACAAATCTGCGTTATTTTGGTCCAAGGCAAGTGCCTGCTCAAAATAGGATAGTGCGTCTTCAAATTTGCCTTCTCCAAGTAGGATTTTGCCTTTTTTTGCTAGCTCGTCTATACTCATACCCAGTATTTGGTGTTGATAAATAAAGTACTTCTGATGATAGAAGAAAACTAGAAAAAATCTAGCAAATCCATGAATAAATAATGGAGAGACGGATTTTTTTGATGATTTTTTTAATTTCGCTTCAACAAGTGTTTGCTCAAAGCTCAGAAGAGCGTGATCTAGTCCCCGATGTTAGTGCTACTGATTTGGTTATTTTATTTTCTGTTTCGATTGCAATAGTTATGGGTCTAGTGATTTACCTGTTGCGTGATTCAATTTTGCGAAAAAAAACTACCTATGATGCAAAAGATTTTGCATCAAAAAGGGATCACGATTACGAAAAATATCACTCAGAATGGACAAGCGATGATATTGATTTTGGTAGACCAAAGGATGTAAGTCATAGAGAGTTTAAAAAAGCATTACAAGATAAAACACTTCCTGACTGTTATGCAGTTTTAGATGTACAAAAGAATGCAACCCCTGATGAGATAAAAAAACAATATCGTGTACTTGTCAAAAAGTTACATCCCGATAAAAATAAAGATCCATTGGCAAAAGAAAAAATGGCTGAAATAAACAGGGCGTATGAAATTTTATCCGATGCTGAGCTGCGACAAAGCTACGACGAATACTATGATGCCTTGTAGATTATTCTTCTTTTAGATCTACAATAACCATATTCAGTTCTAGTTTTGATGAGCTTTGCATTGTATTTGTAAGATTCGTATACAAGGAAATTTTTTTTGTGTTTCCGTCTTTTTTTAAACTTGATGTTATCTTTAGGTTCTTAAATTCTGTATTTGGTCCAAGCATTGCCTTTGACAGAAACGGAATTATTGTAGTATCATCGACTGTTGCCTTTATCCTATAATGAAATGTATCAGAAAAATAAACTCCACCTCGCATGTTTGGTCTTGTCAGTGGCGTTTGTGATTTTGTAATGAATACATCTCTTAGTTGGTATGATTTTTTATCAAGATGTAATGTATAATCACGATTCGCATTATTTTCTGTTATATTAGAAAGTATGTTGTCGTCAATTACCATTATTTACCAATTCAAAATTAATTGTAATGAATTTTACTTTCATGGTTTTGAGGCGCTCTCAAACTTTCCTTGTCTCACATGGAAAAATCGCGAATTTCCTACATGTTTAAAAGCGACATAGCGATCGTGATACTGTTGCTAGTCCAAAGAACTACGACTCTAAAAAATGAAATCGAAAATAGAGCCATTTTGATGGGCCTTGACACACCGTGTTTTACAAAAATGCTTGATTATACCGTAGAAATTTTCGAGTCACAAGGTCTTGGTGCAGAGTACTATGGATACCACAATATCAACCACGAGTTGGAGGTAACTTATGTAACGCTTATGGCAGCTGTTTGGAAAAGCTCACTAGAGTCGATTAAACCAAATGATCTAAAATATCTGTATACTGCTGCACTGTTTCATGACTTTGATCCACAAAAAAGTGTAGACAAGCCACACGAAGATAACGTAATAAAATTTCTCTTAACTGACAAGAATGCACAGTTATTGATTGGAGAAGCAGGACTTGATATCAATATAGTAATTGCGCTTATCCTAAGAACCACTTATCCATGGAAGGGAGAGTTAAAAGAAAATGCTGAAAAAAAGATAAAGGAATGTTTTGAAAAATTACCTCTAACAAAAGATGATCCACAACAACAGGAGCACTATCTAAAGCTAGGATGGTTTCTTTCCATAGTTGATAGAGTAAGTGGTTATGCGTTGGGGGATTTCAAAAAAGGAATGGAGATGGCAAAAATGAACGCACATGCTTTGGCGTGGCATCCATCCCTTATCGTACGCAGATCTGTTGCATATTTTGAAGATTTGCTAAATAACGAAGCAGAGATGACTGAAAGGGTTCTAGCATCGCTGCCTCGCCAGATGAGAAAAAATTTCATGAATAATGTATTAGGATTTTTAAATCTAAGACAACAAGAAATCCAAATACACTCAAATTTTGTTTATGACAGTCTAAAGCTTGTTCCAACAATTGATTCTATGACGTTAAGAAACGACGAAAATTTTATTGAGACACTGCTTGCAATTTATGATGAATTACCAAAACCGTTGCAATTTGCAAGAGATAATTTTGCAGAGTCTGTAAGAGACCCAAGTACCATACTAAACACATTAAGACTTGGAAACCAAAAAGGCGAAATAATCGGATATGCAAAGGGAGGGCCGCTTGAAAATTACAAATTGCGTCTTGGAATCCAAGACGAAAACTGGGGTTTAGGAAATACCATCTTTTTAGAACCCATTTCACTAAAAATGGGATACTGGGGTCATGAGGGAGGTAGAGAGCTGCGCCACATGTTTACAATGCTAGCACATGCCAAAAAATACAAGTATCTGACAAGTTTTGCACTCCGCGATGTAATAGAAAGACGCACACAAACGTATGAAAATGTGCAATTCGTGAAAAAGTTTGATCCAGAACGTTGGGACTATTACAGAACGCCCTTACAGTTCTAATAATTTACTACATAATATGATATGGCATATTTGATAAATCAATGAATTTATCAAAGCTGTGGAAAAAACTAGAAAAAACAATCAATGGACAGGTTTTATGGGATAATGAAGTTTTAGAGTATTATTCTGTAGATTCTAGTGCATACAAAATAAAACCAAAAGTTATTGTCATTCCAAAGAACCTAAAAGATGTTGTTTCAGTTTTGCATTTTGCATCAAAAAGAAAAATTTCTGTAACAGCTCGAGGTGCAGGTACGGGACTTGTTGGAAGCGCACTTGGGGATGGAATTATTTTAGATATGAGAAATTTTGACAAGATCAAAATATCAAAA
>JBQTJY010000074.1:0-22590 GCA_052386635.1 Nitrososphaerota archaeon | reverse complement strand
TGTAGTTGGGGCAGGATTTGCAGGAATTGAGACGGCAGGAGAATTGATTGATTTTGTTTTAGATGCGCGCAAATATTATCCGCATATAGGCAAGCAAGACATTCGTGTAATAGTACTAGAAGCTCTCTCAAATATTCTACCTGGCTTTAGTGAAAAACTTGCAAAGTTTGCACACAAAAAATTAATTCAGCGAGGAATTGATATCAGACTTGATACTGCTGTCACTAGTTTTGATGGCACAGAAGCGCTTGTAAAGTCATTAGTAGATCGTGAAAATAAAAACATAGAAGCAATACAAACAAAGACGTTAATTTGGACTGCTGGTGTTACACCTGTTGATACAATAAAAAATTCAATTTTTAAAACCGAGAAAGGGAAAATGATTGTTAATAAGTTTTTAGAAATTCCTGATTTCTCAAATGTTTTTGCGATTGGAGATTGTTGTCAGACTATAGACCCAGTTACCAAGAGACCATATGCACCTACAGCTCAGCTGGCTGAGGCTCATGCGAAAATTGCTGCACATAATCTATATGCGTTGATTAGAAATAAACAAAAAAAGAATTTTGAGTATAAATCAAAAGGACAAATGGCAATCATTGGAAAACGTTCTGGGATTGCTTCTGTTTTTGGTATTAATGTTCATGGTTTTTTGGCTTGGTGGCTTTGGAGAAGTGTATATCTATCAAAAATATCAAGACTTGAAAAAAGAGTAAGAGTCTTACTTGATTGGACGATTGATTTATTTTTTGACAGAGATATTTCAAGATTGAAATATCTCAAACGTGAAAGTTCAAAGGAATACAAAGAACTTGATGAAGTTGATGATGTCTGGTAGTTATTTCTTAAATCTATGAATTAACATTAAAGGAGCTACAAAATACATTCCGACATTTAATAGAATAATTCCAATCCCATAAACTATCATCTCAGTTTCTGAATCAATGTCAACATATTGTAGCAATGATAATGATGATAGTAGTGGAGTTATTACAAACTTTACAGTTTCCTTAAACATTGGATTTTGTCGTTCAAGATCAGCTATTGTTGGAGAAAATGAATAGTAAATTGAGTTAAAGACTGACATAAATGCTGCACCAGAATGCGTCCCAAGTACTGTTTCATCACGGATTTCTCTTAATAGTTGGATTTGAGGTGCAAGCTCAGTTCCAAAAGCCGCCGTAGCAATAAGACAGCCACCTTCATTATTTTGTGATTCAGTTTTTGTTTGTAAGTTGGTTTCATTTGAAAGTATGGTAAATGAGTTTACTGATTCATAAAAAAGATGAAGTGTAGAATCAAAATTTTCTTCACTGTTTGCGTATCCTATAGTATAGAATTTGTCAGGTCCTGAAATGATAACTGATTTTAATTTCATATTTACAATGTTTCCTGCATCATTAGCAAAAGCTTGTACTACATTAATTTCATATGCACTTTTTCCATTAACTATTGTTTTGTTTTCATTTAAGATCACAAGTTCGCCTGACTCTATTGAGTTTTGGAGTGAGCCTTTAACTTCAATAATATATTCTTCAAAAGATTTATCGTTTTTCTCATTTACAGAGATATAGATTGCAGGTGGAATGCCATTTACTTTAGGACCTATAGCTGCTACGTCAGGAATGATAGGTTGTGTTTTTTGAGGTTGTTGTAATACCCATCCCTCTGGTGCTAAAAATGAAAATCCTAATTTTTTATTAGAATATTTAGAGCCAGAAATTTCTCCAGCAGGTTTTTCCATTTTTTCTGGTTTACCTAATTCTAATAGATCTGGTATCTGTGAATGACTAACAATCTCGGTCTTTAGGATCTCTGTTTCTCCCCATTGAAATGCTATGCCGTTTGGTGCAGTTTCAAGTGAAGCTATTCTATCAAGTGTTTCATAACTTTCCTGAGTAGCAAGACGACCAAACACTGTATATTTGCCATCAAGATGATTCGCATCTTTGTGTACTATAAAAAATTGTGAGCTTGCGCTATCTGGATCAGTAGGTGCTCGTATCATAGATACAATGCCTTTTTTGTGTTTTATGTCATTAAACTCAGCTGGAATTGTATATCCGGCTGTACCTGTACCCCACTGGGAGGTATATTCATAAGCGCCAGGTTTTGTTAATGGATCACCACCCTGTATTGTAAAATTTTGGATTCTATGAAAAATTGTTCTATCATAAAATTTGCTTTCTGCTAATTTTAAAAAATTCTCAACTGTCTTTGGTGCATCGTTAGGAAATAGCTCAATTACAAGCTTACCAGACGGTGTATGAAAGATAACTAACTTATCTTCTTGTGCAAATGATTGTAGTGGAATAAGTAATAGTGAAAAAACGATAAATAATTTTAAATGCATTGAAGGTTTCGGTTTACATCTCAAATAAAAGCTATGTAAACATTGGTTTTTAATGAGTATACATAAATTTTTTATCATGGATTCCAATGAACAAATACAAACGCATATTTTATCAGTTTGGAGACAAACAAGGAAGTTTTTTTCAATTAGTGGAAAAGAAGGAATGTTATTTTTAACTGACAAGCATTTGATGTTTGTGACAAAGACTGAAGCAAAAATGAAGTGGTGGCAAGCAGCAATACAAAGGCAAGCTGTAACTTTACTTAAATCAAAAAATGTAATGATCCGTCATGATGGATATAATGAAGAAAGTTTACGACTAGATTTACAAACTAGTAAAAATTTAGAGGTAGATTTTGATAATATTTTGAGTATTGATAGTGAAGAAAAATCATGGGGTAGTGTGTTAAATGTCGAGTTAAGTGAAGATGGTAAGATAAAAAAATATCAGTTTTCCATTGTTTTAGATTGGGTGAAATATCCTGCAAAAGATCCTACTAAATACATGAGGGTGGATTGGTCACCTTTTGTTCAATATGTTAAAGAAAGACAAAAGATCACGAAGTAAAATGGGAGTAGTTTATGCAGTTGGGGTGGGTCCAGGATCCCAAGATTACGTTACTGATGTTGCCAGAAAGACAATTCAAGATTCTGATGTGATAGTCGGATACAAATATACTCTAAAAACAATTGAGACGCTTCTTTCAAATAAAGAGGTTTATGAGATAACAATGAGTTCGCAAGAAGAAGTTTATCAAAAAATTAAAGCTAAATTAGGAAACAGAACGTTGGTAGTACCATTTACTGGTGATGTGAATTTTTCAGAGTCAGAGGTAGTGGATAGATTAATCGAGATTTTTGGCAAGGTACAGGTTATTCCTGGTATAAGTTCCATTCAAGTAGCAGCTGCAAAAGCCCGAGTTCCTCTGGATAAAGCTAGAGTAATCACAATGCATATAACAGCCTCTATTGATGAAAAAAAACTTGAGTTGCAAAAAGCGCTTTTAGATGGTTTTAGTGTAATTGTTGTGCCAAGGCCATGGCCAAAGAATCCAGAAAAAAATTTTATGCCATCAGAGATCGCAGTTTACCTAAGAAAGAGTGGTTTTAACACATCAAAAATTAAGGTTCATGTTTTTGAATCATTAACAAATTCTAATGAATCATCGTTTGTTGGTACAACAAACGAATTAGAGGGAAGGAT
This sequence comes from Nitrososphaerota archaeon, assembly GCA_052386635.1. GTDB lineage: Archaea > Thermoproteota > Nitrososphaeria > Nitrososphaerales > Nitrosopumilaceae > VHBM01. The sequence continues at coordinate 19,033 of JBQTJY010000074.1, read as the reverse complement.
GTTTTCTGATCTAGTTGTTATGGTTTTTAATCAAACCAAATTGGAATCATATACTAGTTTTTCCTAGCATCGTCTGGATCAGGATTTCCGATAGTAACTGAGCTAGATTGAGGAAATGCATAGATTACTATGTTCATCCATGGATAATCAATGTCCACCAGTCTGTAAAATCCCATTTCATTTATTGTTACGCTCCACTGTCCTCCTGGTTGTATAGGACCACTTTTTACTCTTCCATCAATTACAAAAATACATTTTTGTTGGATGTAGTTGTTTCCTGAATCTCTAATTTTGGAAGTATCGCCTTCGCAAGCAAATTGTCTGCCACTAGCTGCAGCTTCTGTGTATCTACTATTTTGTCCTAATCCAGATCCACTAGTCACACTATGTGCAACACTGTCATCATTTACAAAAGTGATTGTGGTACCTGGTTTGATTATAATCCTATCATGTGAATAGTAATTAAATAACGAAAAAGCTTGGCCGGCCTTATCAGTATAAGTGATGCTACTTGGATCTGATGAGCCTTTCAATATACGAACGATAATATCTTTAGATTGTGTAGGAGTTGATGTGGGTATTGTTACTTTTTCAAATGCTGAAATTTTTGTCGTGTAGATTATTTTAGAAGAACTACCCTCTTGTGTTAAGCTTCCCGTAAAACCATAAACAGAACCTTGAGTAGATTTCTCTATTAATCTGCCAAAAAATTGAAGTGAGATTTCACCACCTGATGGGTTTTCTGCTGTTCCTTGCAACCTGATAAACCTACCATCTCTTAAAATGGTTCCACTCAGATCAGTTGCAATAAAATCTTCGTTATTTATGGTGATTATGCCATCATCAACAACAAAATTCGTATCCCTTGTTGTTTTTGTGGTTGTAGATAGAAATAGATCAAGTTGAGATGTTTTAAGTGAGTTTTCTGTGACGATAAATCCTGCACCTTCTAATGAAAATGCGTTACTTGAAATAATTTGTGCATGTGCCTCTTGCATGAATAATCCAATTGCTACTCCTAGAATCATAAACATTAGAATTTTGAATGCTCGCATTAGTGTAGTTTGAGATTATTTAGTTTATAATTTGCTACTAAATTATTTTAGATGTATTATATAGTATATCTAAACAAGCCTAGATCTCTGGTACTTGTAGTTCACCTTTCTCAAATAATTCGATCATATATACCTCAATAAATCCACCAGCTAACAATAGTGCTATAACTACACCTACTTCAATACCTGTAACTTTACCATCTTTTTTTAGTGGAATTTTTTTAATGAGTTTCTGTACCAGAAATAAGCTTCGTGACATTGCTATTGAATATGCTGCAAGCTCCATTAAACCAAATGGAGTTAGGTAAAGTATTGATAATGATGGGATTTGAATTAATGTTGGGTTAATTGTTTTAAACGCAGAAAAAGCAACTCCTGTCTGCCATGATGCAAAAAATCCCCAAACGATCCCAAATCCAGGAATAAACATTGGTAGTGCTATTACAAGATTATGTAAGAATATTCCAATAGAATCAATGTTTTCAACTAGAGCCTCAAATTGTTCAAGGAATAGCTTAGCTTCTTCTTCAGAAACAGTTGTTTCTGCACCCACCGCAAAGGAAATTGAAAATAATCCAACAAAAATAAAAAATGTGATTATTCTTTTTTTATCATACATGTGTTTTTGTTTATAAAATGATATTTGAGGGTTGGGGTATTGAGCAAATTTAATTAAAACACATTTTATTTGTTGATGATGAAAAAAGATGTTGTTTTTGCACTAAATTACGCTTTAAATAAAGGCTTTCAAATTCATCCTGACGCATTTGAGATTCTTGAAAAAGTAGAGATTAGTGATTTAGAGAAAGTTATTAGAGATATTGTTCGTGAAAAAACAAAACAAAAAGTATTTCATATAAATCAAGAAGATTTGGAAGTTTTTTTGGGTTTAAAAGATGAAGAAGCGTTACTTTCAGATCATAAAATTTTATCAGATCCTACTCTAAAGATTACCTCTTCAGAAGGAATAATAGGATTTGGTGCACTCTTCTCTGATCGCTTTTCAAAATTAAAACGGATTATTTCTAATCGTCCAGAAGCCAAGTTGTTAAAATCGATTTCATCTATAATATCATCAAAATCAGATATTGATGTTTTTGTCTGTGGACTCTTAGTTGAACGAAATTCAGAAAGAAATGTTACAAAATTGGTTATAGATGATCCTACTGGAAGTTTAGAGGGGGTTGTTTTTGATAAAGATTTGCAAAATATTGCAAACAGTCTTCTAATAGACCAGTTTGTAATGGAACGGATCTCATTAGGTAGGAATGGGGGTTTTATTGTAAAAGATATCATAGTTCCAAACATACCAGATCATGTTCCAAATTATTCTAAAACAGAAACTTTTGCCGTTTTCCTATCAGATCTACATATAGGAAGTAAATATTTTATGGAAAAAGAGTTGCGAGATTTTGTTTCATGGCTTGCTTCTCCCGATCCTATTGCACGTAAAGTTCGATTTGTGTTAGTGGCAGGAGATGTGGTAGATGGTATTGGCATATATCCAAATCAAGAAAAGGAGTTGGTTTTTACAAATGTAAACGAGCAATTAAAAAAGGTAGTAGAAATTTTGGAAAAAATTCCAAAACATATCAAGGTGTTTATCATGCCTGGCAACCATGACCCTGGAAGAAGAGCGCTTCCACAACCTGCCATCCCTAAGAAATATGGTTTAGATTTATGGAATCGTGAAAATTTTTTCATGGTTGGAAATCCTGCCTTAATATCACTAAATGAAGTCAAGGTTTTGATGTTTCATGGACAAAGTATTGATGATATTGTAAGGACCACACCGGGGTTGAGTTTTGACAACCCTACCAAGGTAATGCGTCAGCTATTACAAGCACGACATCTAAGTCCTATTTATGGTGGCCAAACCCCCCTAGCTCCAGAAGTAGAAGATATGATGTTAATTGATGAAGTTCCAGATGTTTTTCATGTAGGACATGTTCATGTTGTAGGACTTGATTTGTATAAAGGAGTTTTATTGATAAATTCCGGTACATGGCAGCATCAAACACCATTTCAGGCAAGTGTTGGTATAACACCTACTCCTGGAATCGCCATTATTGTAAATTTGAAAAATTTCAAAGTTTATAGAAAAGATTTCAAAACTGAAAACTAATCACTACAAAATATCTTCAAATGTTAGTTCGTCTTTAAATGTGTTTTTTACCATTTCAGGTGAGATGGTTAGTTTGTATTTCTTTGTCCTTCCATGTATTCCTTGATGAATGATTCTACCAGTAATGATTCCGGATAGCTCTATTTCACTTAGCATTTGTGTTACCCGTCTTTGTGTAAGTTCTCTTTGCCTAATTATCTTACATAGGGATTTGTATGTAGTATAGATCTCACCTGTTGAAAGACCTGATGCCTTCATTACTGCAATAATTAGAAGTTTTTCATGTAGTGGATAAGATTGAAGAGCTGTTGTCTCTTTATCTTCTTCTATTTTTTGTGAGGCTTTTCTAACATGTTCTTCTTTTATACTGTTAGATTGTTCTCTTTCGGCTATTTCTCCGGCTACACGTAAAAGATCAATTGCTCTTCTTGCATCACCGTGTTCTCTTCCTGCCATTGCAGCACATAGATTAATTGATGATTCCTCAATAGCATTTTTTATAAAGGCTAATTGAATTCTGTCTTCTAATATTTTTTTTAATTGCTCAACAGTATAGTTTGTAAATACAATTTCTTCTTCACCGAGGCTACTAATGACTCTTGGATCTAGGCGTTCTTTGAAAGTTAGATCGTTTGATATGCCTACCAAAGTCAAGGTTGCTTTTTTTAGTCTCTCGTTGGCTCGTGTAAGTTGGTAGAGTATATCGTTTCCAGTTTTTGATACCAAATGAACTAAGTGATCAATTTCATCAATTACAAAAACTACATTGTAATGATTTTCTTCTATAGTTTTTAATAGTCTTTTAAAGACTTCACTTATTGCTAAACCGGTAGATGGTAGTTCTTTTTCTGATAATTCTAATTCTCTTCCAAAACTTACTAAAAGGCCATAAAGCGTGGTTTCTTCTTTTGAGTTAACATATACTAGTTTGATTGGAAAGTTACTTTTTTCGACTCTTTTTTGGATTTGTGATAATATTTTCTTTACAACAAGTGTTTTCCCAGTACCTGGTTTGCCATATACTAAGAGGTTTGATGGACGAGAGTGTTTTAAAATTGGTATTAATGTTTGTGTGATCTGCTCCTGTTCGGAATTTCTATGTGGAATTGTGTCTGGAATGTATGTAAAGTGTAAAATTTCCCTGTTTGTAATTAATGATTTACCTGATTCTACTGCATCTAATAATTTATCAACAGGATCTGTTTCCATAAATCCACACACCTTTGTTTCTACTCATTATAACAAATCCTACATGTATTATGTTTAGGATAGGTAACTAACTGTAGTTTAGTTTAGAATTAAATAATTTTAGTTAGATTTTTTCTTTTCAAAATTTTTTATAATAAAAAGAGTGGAAATATCGGTGTGTGAGTAGCTCTAAAACAATTGTTAACATTTTGTTAAGTTAGACATTAAAACTAGTTATTTTGACCCCATTATTTCCACTCCAGCCGTTAAAATAGACGTTAACATTGTTAATATCGAAGGTTTGACCCTATTATTTCCACTCCAGGCATGAAAGGCCAAGAGAACTAGTATATAAAAAAACCAGATAATGTTAAAATAAAAAAATTGCTTAGGCGTGGCTTATACAGTCAATGTTAACAAACTATATTGTTAACAAAACTTACCGGATCCATTCAATTGTTAACATGTTACTGTCACTGATCGCAATGGCTAGGAAGCGTATACGAATAGACTTAGAAGACCCTGAAGGAGCAAAATACAATTTTAATATCGAGGGCAATGTAACTAGGGAAAAAATCCTCAAAATATTTGAGTTAATGGACCTTATGAATATTGAAGGCCAGGAAACAACAACCAATTTAGACTCGGTGGGAGGGAAAATATGGAATATAGTAGACAAATACTTCCCCATAGGCAAGTTCACATCATCCATAATATTAGAAAAATATGAAGATGAATATGAGGAACCAATAAAACTAAGCATAATCTCCACATACCTATCTAGATTTGCTTCTAAAGGACGAATAGAACGCCTAAAAACAGGCAGAGAATGGACGTATCAAACTATTAAAATTTCACAAAAACACCCAGAATTTTAAGAAATATTCACTTTTTTAACGAGGATGTGGTCGCCTTCTAAAACCATCCTTACATAATCCCCCTTTTGCATCTCTAAATAACGTCTGAACTGTTTTGGAATAGAGATTGTACCTCCAGAGGTTATTTTTACTAATTCCATACTCTCATTTATCATACAATAGTTTATAGAATTATAATATATATAACTTTATTTATTATTGATTTATGATTTTAATATAAATATTGAATAAAACTAGGCTGTTATAGAACTGGTTTTCATTAAACCAACCTTTGACTTACCTGACTCTGTGATAGAATATGTATATGGTTTGGATTTGATGTTTCTCTCCACCAACCCATCTTGGTAAAGCTTTTTCATTAATCTGGAAACATGCTCTCTAGTTCTACCTATTGTGATTTGTATATCATGTGATGTCATTGGCTTTTCCATGATTAATCCTAATATCACATCTATCATATCATTAGAATTCAAGTTTGGTAGCCGTTGTTTTTTAGAACTTGGAACCATAATACTTTTGATTAATTCCTGTTTTTTAGGCATATGTTCTAACAACGGTTTTGAATCCTGTTGATTATTACTATCAAATCGTGCTTCAGCATCCAAATCTAGCATATCCAAACGTATTTTCATATCAATTAATTGTCTTTCATAATAATCCAAACGCTCTAAATTTGATGCAGATGAATTAGACTTCAAACCACGAATTTTTATGTATAAATACAATGCAAACAAACCAACAAAAAATGCAATAACTATACCCAACATCACTTCAGGATCAGGAATTTCAACCAACATCACAAACACATACCATTGTTTGTGATTTATCATAATAGAACAACATAATTTCACACTTTACACTAAACAAAAATATCATTAACCAAACACGAAAAACCCTATTACAACACCAAAAATCACACCTTACTTAACTGTCTGACCATTCTATCTATCACATCAATGATTTCTAACTCCCGTTCGGGAAAAACATCACCATCTTTTATCACAGAAATCTTCTCAGAAAGCTGAGATATCATATCAATATCATCAGGCAAGACTATGCCTAAACCACGAAGTAAAATAATTGAATAATAAAATCTCAACAACTTTTCTCTAGACTGATTTACTTGCCTGTAATACGCGCCTTTTGAGATACTAAGTTTAAACTCTATCAAATTTTTATGTCTTAAAATTATTTCAATTTGTCGTTCTGTAAATAATGATTTTTTGATAATTTCATTAATAATGTTATTAAATCTATAAATTTCAGAATCTCCCATAGCTATACAACTCTGTATAACTCATTCCAATTAAACTTTAAAGAACCACAAGAAAACCTCACTGTTATGGCTGGTCGTGTTGAGACAAACCTAAAATTACAACTAAAAAAGAAATCAACACTACTCTTTGTTTTAATCGACTCTGAGGGTTCTAATGTAAATTCAGCAGTAAAACTTGCAAAAGAAGTAGAAAAACTAGGTGCTTCGGCTATACTAGTAGGTGGCTCCTCTGCAACAGATCAGATTGAGATGGCAGAGCTTGTAAAAAATCTAAAAAAAACAATCAAAATACCAATAATTCTATTTCCAGGAAATATCACGGGTGTGGTTCCACACGCCGATGCAATTTTATTTAGTTCATTAATGAATTCTGAAAACCCATATTTTATTTCTCAAGCACAAGCTCTTGGTGCACCAAATGTTAAAAAATTCGGTTTAGAACCACTCCCAACAGCATATCTGGTGATTGGGGAGGGAACATCAGCATGGTTTGTAGGCTCTGCTAGGGGAATACCTTTTGATAAACCAAAAATTGCTGCCGCCTACTCATTGGCAGCACAGTTTCTTGGGATGAGGTTTGTATATCTTGAAGCTGGCTCAGGTGCGACTTCAAATGTAAAACCAGAGATGATTAGGGAAGTTCGTAGGGTCTTTGGAGGGATTCTTATTGTTGGAGGAGGCATCAGAGATCCTAAGATTGCTAAAACCCTTGTAAAAGCAGGAGCAGATATCTTGGTAATTGGTACCTTACTTGAGAAAAAAGATAGTCTAAAAAGACTGGCAAAAATCTCAAAAACCATTCAAAACACAAAGAAATAACATAATGTCTGAAAACCACACAATATCTCACATAAAAGAAATTTTAATGCCAGATCACTATTTTGATTATTACACCAACATCTCAAAAGAAGCCTATACTATTTTTGAAAAAGCCGCAAGTGCCAAATCAACACTAGTAGATTCATCAGGAATAGTAGAGCCAAAAATTGCATTTGATCTGGCTGATCGTGTAGCGAAAATGCATGACATAGATATAGCAGACAATCTAAGGCAACTTCTAAAAACAAATGGTAAGGAACTCTCTGCACTAATTATCTCAAAAGAAATTGCATTAGGGAAACACTTACCTCCAGATACCCCACTTGAAGAAAAACTAGATCTTGCAGTTAGAGTAGGCCTTGCAACAGTAACAGAAGGCGTTACCATCGCACCATTACAAGGAATAAGCAAGGTCAAGATCAAACAAAACAAAGACGGCTCTGAATACCTATCAGTATCTATTGCTGGTCCAATGAGATCAGCAGGTGGAACAGAATCGGCAGTGACCATGTTAATAGCTGATCATGTAAGAAAGGCAGTAGGACTAGGCAAATATCAAGCAAATTCCTTTGATGATGAAACAGGCCGATTTATTGAGGAATTAAGGGTCTATGAAAGAGAGGCTCAAGGGAGTTTTCAATTTCATGTTCTTGATGCAGACGTAATAACAACAATTTCGAACCTGCCTGTAGAACTAGACGGGGTTGACACTGATCCATTTGAAGTAGTTAACCACAAAAACATGAAACGCATTAAAACTGATCGGGTAAGAGGGGGGGCCTTACGTGTTCTAAACGACGGTCTTATAGGCAGATCCAAAAAACTTCTCCAAAGAATTCAACAATATAATCTAGAAGGATGGGAGTGGTTAAGCGAACTAAAAGGCGCCATTCAAACAGGAGATAAAGAAGACTCAGCAGCTAAGAGAATGGAAGAAGTAATCGTTGGAAGATCTGTTTTATCAGTACCAAAAAAACTAGGTGGATTTAGGCTTCGATATGGCAGAGCATGTAACACAGGATTTGCATGCATTGGAATTCATCCTGTAATAGCAGAGATTCTAGATCATACCATAACAACCGGAACCCAAGTTAAACTTGATATGCCTGGCAAAGGCGCAACTGTAGCATTTGTTGATTCAATAGAAACACCAATAGTCAGACTCAAAAACGGTAATGTAATAAAAATTTATGATGTAAAGCATGCAATCAAAATAAAAAACGAAATTGAAAAAATCCTTCATTTGGGAGATATTCTCATCTCATTTGGAGATTTCCTAGAAAACAACGCACAACTCATACCAACAGGTTATGTAGAAGAGATATGGATAGAGCAACTACGTGAAAAACTTTCTAAATATGAACCAGATGGCAAAAACACACATCTAACTAGATTTCTAAACGAAATTCCAACTTTAGATGAGGCAATAACACTCTCATTAGATTTCCAGATTCCATTACACCCACACTACCTGTATTATTGGGATCAAATTACCATAGATGAATTTAAGACCATTTTACAACCACTTGATATCCAAAATGATGTTATTTGCTACCCAAAAACATGCAAACCCATTCTGGAAAAACTTGGAACCCCACACGAAGTCTTAGATGATATCATCACATTAAAAAATACTGAAGCAAAAATTTTCTTTAATCTACTTTTTAGAAATCCAATCAAACTAGATGATTTACTTACTGTACCTAAACTAATATCAAACTACTCAGGAATTATAATTCGTAATAAATTTTCAACATCAATAGGAGTTAGAATTGGAAGGCCAGAAAAGGCTGCCTTGCGGCAGATGAAACCCCCAGTGCATGTACTTTTTCCAGTAGGTGATAAAGGCGGTCCTACACGAGACTTACTAAAAGCATCAAATTATGATAGTTTCTATTCTAACATTCACAATCGCATTTGTCAAAAATGTAATGAACCTTCTATAGGCATAGCATGCCAAAAATGTGGCAATAAAACTTCAATTGTATACACTTGTCGAATATGTAGAGAAAATCTCACTTCTCCTTTCTGCCAAAAATGTAAAAAAGTAGCACCATCACACTCCTACAAACTATTCCCACTAAAAGCATCACTACTCTTAGCACAAGAAAAAACCTTAATCCGTGCGCAAGAACCTTTCAAGGGAGTAAGAGAACTAATCAGCCAAGGCAAAATTGCTGAACCGCTTGAAAAAGGACTCATTAGGCAAAAATATGAACTGACAGTTTTCAAGGATGGTACTGTAAGATTTGATGTGACCAATTGTCCACTCACTCATTTTAAACCGTCTTGGATTGGGGCATCAATTGAAAAACTAAAGAATCTTGGCTATACTCACGACAAAGATGGCAATCCCCTAAACAACTTAGAACAAATAATTGAGCTAAAAATACAAGACGTAGTAATTCCAATAGAATGTGGAAAATATCTTGTTAATGCATGTAAATACATAGATGCAGAACTAACAAAACTCTACAGAAAAACCGAATTTTATAATATTAAAACCATTGACGACTTAACAGGCCATCTAATAATTGGACTTGCGCCACACACATCTGTTGGTATTGTTGGAAGAATTATTGGATTCACAGATACACAAGTTTGTTTTGCAACTCCCATATGGCACTCAGCTAAACGACGCGATGCTGACGGCGATGCCGATTCTATTATGCTCTTAATGGATAGTTTACTAAATTTCTCTCGCCAGTTTCTCTCAGATAGAATAGGTGGTCTTATGGATGCACCACTTCTCATACAACCAATAGTCATACCTCATGAATCACAACCACAAGCTCATAACTTTGAAGTTACAAAAAAATTTCCACTCTCATTTTACGAATCAACAACACTAAATCAGAAAGCTGCAAGCATAACTACAATCGAGATACTCAAATCACGACTTGAAACAAAAGAGGAGTTTTACGGTTACCATTACACCCACACAACATCTACCATTACTACATCTAAATCACGAAGTGCATATTCAACACTTGGTTCCATGATTGAAAAACTTGACATGCAAATCAGAAATGCAGATCTTATCAATGCAATAGACACAAATGAGATTGTTTCACACGTGATCACAACCCATCTCTTACCAGATATTATGGGAAACCTCAGAGCATATGCACAACAAAGTTTTAGATGCACAGCATGTGGCCAAAGTTTTAGACGAATTCCACTAGCACAAAAATGTAGTTGTGGTAACAACCTCATTCAAACAATTACAAGAGCATCAGTTGAAAAATATCTAAAACTAGCTAAACGATTAACTGAAAAATACGAAACCAACCCTTATCTAAAAACTAGAGTACAAACATTGTCAGATGAGATTGACTTGGTCTTTGGCAAAAATAAGGGCGATCAACTTCTTCTTACAGACTACGCTTGATTCATAATCATCGAAGTTTTACATATTCATAAGCGCCAAGTTTTCTATCAAAACAATAATGAACTTTTTGATAAGCTCTTCTAAACAATTTTATTTTTGGTGCAAGTTTTTTAGGGTCTTTTTTTTCAATTACAACCTGCTTAATAAATTCCGCAACATCTCTCATTTCTGATTCTTTCATTCCTAGTCTTGTTATCTCAGATACACCGAGCCTAATTCCTCCAGGATGATAATAATTTCGCCCTGCTTTGATATCTCCCGGTATTAGTTGTCTGTTTACAATGATGTTTGCTTTTTCTAAATCTGCCTCTACCTTTCCTCCATCAGAATAATCAAGAACATTAACAGCTATCTGGTGTGATTTTGTAAATCCTCTTTTTTCTCCAAGCACTTTGAAACCAAAATCACTTAATGCCTCAGCTAATGCCTTTGCATTTTTAATCACCTGTTTTGCATAATCCTTTCCAAATTCTAGAACCTCTGCAAATGTTATTGCTTTTGCAGCCATGTGATGTATGTGATGGCTACTTGTAAGACCCGGAAATGTGGCTTTTTTGATTACCTCAGCATGTTTTTCAAAACCTAACACCAAACCACCTTGTGGTCCAAATAGAGTCTTGTGGGTACTCATAGTCATGGTGTCAGCTCCCTCTCGCAAAGGATCTTGAAACTGTCCACCCGCAATTAGACCTGCTACATGGGCAGCATCGTAATTAATATGAATATTATAACTTTTTAGAAAATCCGCTAGTTCTTTTACAGGATGAGGAAATAGAAACAATGATCCTCCAAACATTGCCATTTTAGGCAATTTATTAGAGTTCTTTAATTCCTCAACTTTGCATTTTGTCTTATCAACATCTATTGTCATTTCTTCGGCATCAAAAGGATAGAATTCTATATCAAGCCCATGAACCAAACCTGCAGTACCTGAATGTTCCTTTTTTCCATGTGAAATATGTCCACCAGCAGGAATTGATGGGGCAAGCATCACATCCCCCGGATTAGTAAATCCACAATATACGGCAAGATTTGCGACAACTCCAGAAATAGGCCGTACATCTGCAAATTCTGCTCTGAATAGAGCCTTTGCAAGCCTCAGGCATTCAAACTCTACTTTGTCTATGTATATACAGCCAGCATAAACACGTTCACCAGGCCATCCTTCTGCGTAACGGTTTCCAAAATCAGAAATTATTGCTTCTTTTACTGCAGGACTAGGAACATTTTCACTCGCTATTAGAGGAATGGAATTTTCAAACCATTTGTTATGTTCTTTGAGCATTGAAAAAATCCTCTTGTAAGAATTTTTGTTAGAGTCTGCCATGCCTTGCGAACCAGCTTTCCCAATTTAAAAACACCGCTTGATACAATTTTCAAGATCGTCGTAATGTCAAGAAGATATAAAAAGGGAAAACAGCGCTTGTCGATTAATGAGCATTAAAGGAACCATGCCAGTTGTTTTACTAAAAGAAGGTGCAACTGAAACTAAAGGACGCGAAGCTCAAAGAAACAACATTGCAGCTGCTAAAATTATTGCTGAAATAGTTCATACCAGTTTAGGTCCACGTGGAATGGATAAAATGCTTGTAGATGATTTAGGCGATGTTACAATCACAAACGATGGTGCTACAATTCTAAAAGAAATCGACGTTCAGCATCCAGCAGCAAAGATGTTAGTTGAAATTTCTAAAACAACCGATAATGAGGTTGGTGATGGAACAACATCCGCTGTTGTACTCGCAGGCGCATTATTAGAAAGCGCTGAATCTTTGATAAATCAAGATGTTCATCCAACCATTATTGTAGATGGGTATAGAAAGGCTGCAAAAAAAGCAAAACAACTCTTACAAGAAATCGCTGATACTGTTTCTCCAAATGATAAGACACTTTTACAAAAAATTGCAAAAACAGCAATGCAAACAAAACTTGTTAGAAAAGATTCTAGTCATCTATCTGAGCTAGTCGTAAAGGCTGTACTATCTGTTGCTGAAAAAGATGGCGAAGAATATCATGTTGATGAAGATGATATCAAAGTAGAAAAGAAGGCTGGAGGATCAATTAAAGACTCGTTATTAATTGAAGGAATAGTTCTTGATAAAGAAGTAGTTCATGCAGGAATGCCAAAAAAAACCGTTGACGCAAAAATTGCACTTGTAAATACTGCACTTGAAATTAATAAAACAGAAACTGATGCTAAAATTAACATCTCAAACCCACAACAATTGAAAACATTTCTAGATGAAGAAAATAGAATGCTAAAAACCATGGTCGATAAAGTTGTTGCATCAGGCGCTACTGTTCTCATCTGCCAAAAAGGAGTTGATGATATGGTACAACACTACCTTGCAAAAGCAGGAATACTGACAGTAAGACGAGTAAAAGAAAGTGATATGACAAAACTTGCAAAAGCAACAGGTGGTAGGGCCACAACAAATCTTGATGATCTGTTTGAAAAAGATCTTGGCACCGCCCAACTAGTAGAGGAAAGAAAAATTGAAGAGGATAGATGGGTTTTCATTGAAGGATGTAGACATCCAAAATCAGTATCTCTCTTACTACGTGGTGGCTCACAAAGAGTTGTTGATGAAGTAGAAAGATCAGTTCATGATTCTATAATGGTTGTAAAAGACGTAATGGAAATGCCTTCTATAGTTGCAGGTGGTGGTGCACCTGAAACTTATACTGCAACAAAACTAAGGACATGGTCAAAGACTCTGGAAGGTCGAGAACAACTTGCAGCTGAAAAGTTTGCAGAGGCTCTAGAATCTATTCCACTTACACTAGCTGAAAATGCGGGACTGGATCCAATTGATACACTCACAAACCTCCGCTCAAAGCAACTAAAAGGCGAAAAATGGATAGGCGTTGATGTCATGAAAGCAAAAGTTGCAAACATGAAATCAAGTGATATAATTGAGCCTTTAGCTGTTAAACAACAAATTGTATCTGCCGCTACTGAGGCAGCATGTATGATACTAAGAATTGATGATGTAATATCTACTTCCAAAGCTGCAGGCCCACCACATGGGGGTGAGGGCGGTATGCCTCCTGGTGGTATGCCAGGCATGGGAATGGGCGGCATGGGTGGTATGGGTGGCATGCCAGATATGGGCGGCATGGACATGTAGACATTGGCTAAAAAGAAAAAATTTTTTTATAAAAAAATCAAACAAACAGATACTCAAAAAGATGAGACTACAAAACCTTCAACTAATAACAACGAAAAAAATATTCCAAAACAGAGACTAACAACTGAGAAAGGTGCTAAGATCCTTAGTGGCATAAAATATGTTTACATAACTGTTTTTTTTGCACTGCTAGCAGGATTTTTCAGCCCACTCATCACCGGTCAAAGTTTTGATCTTGTAATAATTGGAGTCATAATTCTATTTGTGGGACTAGGTGGTGCAATTCTGGTCTACAAAGCAGCCATATCAGAAAAACGAAGAATTATCTATCTTGGAAGCGGTTTTGCATTAATTACAATATCACTAATTTTTATTTATGATATAATGGGAAAACCATTACTCACTTTCTAGACATCAAAATAAAGATAAAACTCGTGAGGATGTGGTCTTAATGAAATCTCACGCTGATCTCTTCTTTCTAACTCAATCATTTTATCTATAACATCATTACTGAAAATTGGATTAAGGAACTTTCTATCACTCTCAAGTTCATCAAGTGCTTCCCCCAAAGTAGATGGAAGAACACCTATCCCTCTTTTCTTTCGTTCTGCTTTTGTCATCTTGTAAATATCTTCATGAATCTGATCACCAGGCTCTAACTTTTTCTTAATCCCATCAAGACCTGCAGATAAGACTGCGGAGAAAACAAGATAAGGATTTGCTGAAGGATCTGGAGCTCTAAACTCCAGTCTTTTTAGATATGAGTATTTTGTGCCCTTGAAATGTTGAGGCATTCTAACTATTGCAGATCTATTACTTGCACTCCATGCTATGTAAGTAGGAGCTTCATAGCCTGGTACAAGCCTGTGGTATGAATTAGTAGTAGGATTTGTGATAGCAGAAAGAGCCTTTGCGTGATTAATTATACCGCCACAAAAATATCTCCCAACTTGACTAAGCTCATCCTTATCATTTTCATCAAAGAATGCATTTTTCTCATCCTTCCATAGACTAACATTGGTATGCATTCCAGAACCCGCATCCATAGAAATGGGTTTTGGCATCATCGTGGCAACTTTGTGGAACTTTTGTGCTATGTTTCGTACTACAAACTTGTAGGTTTGCGTTGCATCTCCAGCATTTGTTAGAAAATCATACTTTATGTCAATCTCACACTGGCCAGCAGTTGCAACTTCATGATGATGATTATCACATAAAATCCCAAAAGATTCGTTTAACACATCTACACATTCATTACGAAATGGTGTCAAGGTATCAGAAGGAGTGCTTGGATAGTATCCTTCTTTAAGACCCATCGGATATCCAGTTCCCTCTTGGCTCCATGGTGCCTCTATTGATTCAATTGAATATGATTGACCCTTGTAAGGTGTTAATACATCCCAATGCACTTTATCAAAAACAAAAAACTCTACTTCAGGACCCCAGGAACTATAATCAAAACCTTGAGCCTTTAGATAACTCTCTGCCTTTTGTGCTATGCCTCTAGGATCTCTTTCTAATCTACCTCTTCCACCACCCCAATAAACATCACAGATAAGTCGTGCAGTTTTCTTTTCTGTCATCCATGGTATGGCAGCATAAGAGTTTGGATCTGGTTTGAGTATAAGATCAGAGTCATCAATGGTAGTAAAACCTACAATTGATGAACCATCAAGTTTTGGCAGCCCATCTTGCATCTGTTCTGGCGTGAACATATCTGCAGATATTGTAGTATGATGAAATCTACCAAGCAAGCTAGAAAACTGCAGATCTATAAACTTGATCTGTTCATGTTTTATTTTTGAAAAAACTTCATCAGGAGAATATGTTATTTGTGTAGCCTTTCCACCAATCACTTTATATGGCAATTTTGTATTCCAGCTAACACAAATAGTTCCACCATTTAAGGTTGTTGATGTTTGATGCAAGAAACAGAAATTGATGTAAACTCATTGTATGCTACATTGTTACGCGAAACTGAAAACGATACAATACAAGAAGTTTCTCCAGATCTTTACACTTCAATTTCTAATTTTGTTAGCAAACTAAAAAGTGAAGGATATGATGGCATTGAATCTAAAGTAAAAGATACATTACTTCTGATCATTACCGATATCGTTTCACTTCTTTTAAAAATTAGACTTGAAAAAGCATTGAATGCAACTCATACTAACTTGATGAATGAAGAAAAATTTATTCTTGATGCACAAACTGAAATGGAGGAAAGAAAAGAAATGATCCTATCTGGATTACTAAACGGAAAATCTAAATTCTTAGAATCGATATCACAAAAACACAAAACAAAACCAATTGTAGTACGTTTTCTCAAAGAAATTGATCAAATAGTTGGTGCAGATCTAGAGAAATATGGCCCATTCAAGGCAGAAGATATAGCAACAATTCCATATGAGAATGCTCAGGCACTCATAACAAAGAATGTTGTAGCAAAAATTCACTGGGAAGACTAGATAGAAATTACACCTGAAATCCGTGTAAATAATGTCTCATCTTAATATCGATGTAGTCGATTTTCTTTTAATAACAATTTATCCAGTAATAGGGCTTTTTATAGCCGAGATAATTAGCAGGAAACTCAAAATTTCTTCTTGGTCAAAACTAATCGCACAAGGAATCATTTCAGTAGCATTTGCAGTAGCATATATCACATTAATCACTGCACATTGGCTCACATCAATTGTTTTGTTTGCATTAGCTATAACACTATTTTATCAAGCACGACGTGCAAAAATCCACCCAGATAAATCAATATACTGACTCTATCTAAACCTGCCAAACATTTTTTTAAAAAAACCCAAATTATTTTTATCTCTAATTACCTTTCTCTCCCCAAATCTCTTAACTCTAAGCTGAGATAATTTAACACATCTATGTTCTTCAGGTAATCTATGCTCAGCACAAAAAGGATCTTTACAGTAATTACACTCAAAAGGCATGTCTTGCATCTCTCCACAATAAGCGCACTTTGCAGCATTCATGAAAAAACTAGCTTCTTTTCTTTAATAAATCATAGTTAAAAAACAAATTTTGTAAAAGCATGACTATCTAATCACTAAAATATATTTACAGTACAAAGAAGCTTGTAATAGATTCTTATGATTGAGGGAAAGGTTGCAATGATTACAGGTGCAAGCAGTGGGATTGGTTATGCTACTGCAATTGCCCTCTCAAAAGGCGGTGCTAAAATCGCAATTGGTGCTAGAAGAACCAACTTGCTAGATAAACTTCAAAACGAGATCACACAAAGCAGTGGAAACGTTTTCTCACAAAAACTGGATGTAACACAAAAATCAGACTGTGATTCATTTGTAAAAGCCGCTGTTAAAAAATATGGGACAATAGATATTTTGGTAAATAATGCAGGACTGATGCCTCTAAGTTTTGTAAAAAGGTTGAAGGTTGATGAATGGGATAAAATGATTGATGTTAACATTAAAGGTGTATTGTATTGTACAGCTGCAGTACTGCCATACATGCTAGAAAAACAATCAGGCCACATAATCAATATATCATCAGTAGCCGGACGAATTATTTTTCCAGCAGGAAGTGTCTATTGTGCAACAAAGCACGCTGTAACTGCATTTAGCGAAGGATTACGACAAGAACTGAGTCCAAGATCAAACATTAGAGTTACAACAATTGAACCCGGAGTAGTTGCAACGGAGCTTACAAACACGATAACTGATGATTCATTAAAAGGATTTATTGAAAATACAAAGAAAATGGAAACATTGAAAGCAGAAGACATTGCAAACGCAATTCTATTTGCAATACAAGCACCAAGTCATGTAAATGTTAATGAAGTTTTGATAAGACCAACCTCTCAAGAAAGATAATTTGTCTGATCAATCGGTTCATGTTTTAATTCTAGGTGCAGGATTTGGAGGTCTTGCTGCTGCCAATGAATTAAAAGCTTGCAGTAACTCAAATGTGAAAATCACGATTATAGACAAAAAAGACTGGTTTATGATGGACCTAGTAAAGCTGTGGATAATCAAAGGAACAAGAAATTTTGAAACATCAAAACGACTTTTAAATCCAATTACAAGAAAAGGAATAGAATTTCTCAACGAAGATGTGATAAAAATTGAACCACAAAAACAAACAGTAGTAACTTCGGCTAGAAAAATACCATATGATTATCTTATTATATCATTAGGCGTAGAACTTGCATCAGAAAAGATCCCAGGATTGTTAAACAACGGACTGATCCTATATGACATAAGCGATGTCCCAAAAATTCATGAAAAAATAAAACATCTAAAATCTGGCAAACTTGCTTTTGCAATAATGGGTATGCCATACAAATGCCCACCAGCTCCATTTGAAGCAGCTTTCATCATTAATACAATGTTAAAAGAAGCAGGTATTCGTGACGCGGTACAAATTGACTTTTACAGCCCAGCTCCGCTTACATTACCAGTAGCAGGACCAGAAGTCAGCCAACAGCTCTTAGAACTATTAAAATCAGAAAACATCACATTTCACGGTACGCATAAAATTGTCAAAGTCGAACCAAACAAACTCAAATTTGAAAACGATGAAAAAGAATTTGATCTATTAATAGCTATTCCACCTCACAAAGCTCCAAAATCAGTATATGATTCTGGACTTGCAAAGGAAGGTGAATTTATCAACGTAAATAGAGACTGCAAGACGACATTTGATAATGTATATGCAATTGGTGATGTGACAAACATGATGGTAACAAGTTCTATCACTGTACCAAAAGCAGGAATCTTTGCTGAAGAACAAGGAATTACAGTTGCAAGAAATATCGTTGCAAAAATAACACATGAAAAAGAAAAAGCCATCTTTGATGGAAAGGGAGGATGTTTTGTTGAGCTTGGAACAAATCAGGCAGGATATATTGAAGTAGACATGTTTTCTAAATCAACTCCACTTACTTTACTAAAAAATCCTACAACACAACACATGCAAGAGAAAGAAAAATTTGAAGTGGATCGATTAGAAAAATGGCTATAACTTTTTCTCTTTTTCTTTTGTCATATGTTCTAAAATAGTTTTAATCTCAATATCAAGATCATCAATATTCTTTGTAGTGTCAAATCTTTCAGGCAGATTTAGCTTTAGATTCTCATCTTCTAATTCAATTCTTCTTTTTTGTTGACAATCTAAGTGATCCTCATTA
>JBQTJY010000073.1:0-2599 GCA_052386635.1 Nitrososphaerota archaeon | reverse complement strand
GCGTTAGGAGGAATCATTCTTGGTAACGATGATTCATCTTTTCCCCACAAAACTACTTTAACAAAATTACCATTATTTCCTTTCAATCTAAATCTGAGCGCTGTCCGTAGCTGTCCTTGGGAGTTTGCATACTCCATCAAGCTTATGTTGCCATCTATATTTCCAGAAATAACTAGGTCTTTCTCATTTTCCTTTAGCGAATTTACATCTTTAGTTATTGATTCTAGTGACGGGATGTTGGTTTGCTTATTGATTACTTCAATGTCAGAGCCTGAACCTATGTTTAGTGTTGGGGCTCCATTTAGATCAGATTTAACATAAGCCTTTACTATTTTTACTAGATCCCCTGATTTTAGCTTATTAATTACTGGCAGATTGGCTTTGTCGTCCCAAAGTTTAACGCTTGCAGTAGAATCTACATCATAAACAGTCATAGTCCTAAGAAAGAACGTGGTTCCATCTTTACGTGAAAATTGTTTTGAAGGAGAAATACTGAGTATACGTGTATCTAACGTCACTTCCTTTGCTCCTATATGCAGGTCTCTTATTCCAATTTCGATTTTAGCTGATTGTTCTAATATTACTCCAAGATCAGCGGCAATTAAGAAAAGTGCACCCTGATCTGTCAAATAACCTGCGCCAATTTTTTCTTTTTTTTGTTTTATTTTTTCTTCAACATCACTTCGCGAAAGTTCAGGTTTTTGTTCTAATAATTTAGCTAATAATGCATCAAATTCAGACAAGTCAGAGTTTCCTTAATGCATTACATTAATAAAAATTTCATTAGACTAATTAGTGGATGTACTAGTGATCGAATAGTGTCCTGCATAACAACCAATTCCCTTTCAAAGTTATATGATGATGTTGTTGCAGTTAACAGAATTAATTTAGATGTTAAATCGGGGCAAGTATTTGGATTTTTAGGCCCTAACGGCGCAGGAAAATCTACAACAATAAAGCTTTTGACAACACTTATTCAACCAACAAGTGGCTCTATAACCATTCTAGGAACAGATGCGATAAAACATCCATTAAAAGTTAGAAATCGGATAGGCGTAGTATTACAACAACCTAGCTATGAACCAACACTAACTGTTGAGAAATCACTTGAAAAATATGGCATGATGTGGAATGTTAATCGAAAACAAAGAAAAGAAAAAGTTGAAGAATTGATTGAATCTTTTGATTTACAAGAAATACAAAAAAAGAAAAATGAAGATTTGTCAATTGGCCAAAGAAGACGAGTTCAGGTTGCACGTGAATTTATGCATGAAATGGAACTATTGTTTTTAGATGAACCAACTAGTGGTCTAGATCCTTCAGCAAGGCGAAAATTATTAGATTTTTTAAAAAACAAGGTAAAAACCGGTCTAACAATATTCTTCACCACGCATGTATTAACAGAAGCAGAGTACTTATGTGACAAAATTGCTATTATCAATAAAGGAAAAATCATTGCTGTAGATTCGCCTGATGAATTGAAAAACCGCTTTGGTAATGAAAAAACCATAAAAATTCACATAGCAGGAATCCAACAAAACTTGCTTAATTTATTAGCAGGTATACAAGATTGTAAAATCGACTTTAATTCAGGCACGAATATTACAATTCATTCTAATATATCTGAACTTGTATTGATGGAAGTTTTACAATTATTAAACAAAAATAATGTTATAATAGAAGATCTATCTGCGATTCCAACAAACCTAGAAGAAATTTTCATTAAAGCGGTTAATGATTCAAATGCATCCAGTACTTAGACTTGTAAATAGAAATATCACAATATCACTTAACCCAGGATTTTTGATATGGCAAATAATATTCCCATTAATCTATATTTTTGTGGCTGGTTTTGCTTATACTTCTTTGATTGATGATGTTCCGTTTGAAAATACAACACTTGATTATCCTACATATCTGGCTACAGGAATGATTGGCTTTAATATCATGAATAGCACTCTCATTTCCGGCATAATAATTTGGAACGATAGACGTCACGGAATGTTTGAACAGATAATGGCAGGTCCATTTACCAGAACTGATTACATACTAAGCAACATTTGTACAATAGGAATTGTAGGTATTCTTAGTGCTACGATAATTGCCTTTGTTGGTTATCCAATTTTTTTTGATTCAATTGAGTTTAGTATATTTACAATTCCAATTCTAATATTCGCCTCAATATTTGGTTCAATATTATTTGGTTCTATCGCATCAATAATTTCTACAAGACTACGTTCAAGTGAAGGGTTTAACGTTATTATCAATACAGTGTTTTTGTTTTTTGCGTTTGTAAGTACAGCATTTTATCCTGCATCAGGAACGCCAGAACCACTAGCAACTACCTTTTATCTTAATCCGCTGACCTATTTGGTAGATGTCATAAGAGCAGGAATTTTTGGTACTTTTTCTAACTTTATAATAATTGAAATGATAGTCTTGATTATACTTGCAATAGGATTGTTTTCAATCGCCACAAGACTATTGACAAGATTAGATTTCTAATTGTTAAAATTAAATGATAAAAGTAGCCCGGCCCAGATTCGAACTGGGGTCAAGGGCTCCAAAGGCCCCTATGCTTGACCACTACACTCGGCGG
>JBQTJY010000072.1:0-6849 GCA_052386635.1 Nitrososphaerota archaeon | reverse complement strand
GCCTTGCCCACTCTAGATTTAAAAGAAATAAATCAAGCAATCCTAAGGTCATATCAAAGGCAGAAAAAATGGCAAACAAGACATACAAGCTTGCAATGATTGGAATTTTTGGAATAATTATTTTTGGTATCTATATGGCATTTGATGGATACCACAAAGACGTCTATCCTCTTGATCTAACACGTGGACTGTTGTTTAGAATAGCTGCATCATCTGAACCAGATACAATACTAGCTGATCTTCATGCAATAAAAGAAAACCTTGACAAGGTAATGGCACGCCTTCCTGAAAACAAAAACCCTGTCTGGATATTTCCAACAGACTCGACAAACTTTGCAAGAATCACACAAGACATTGATGTAATGATTGCAAGCGTTGAAAAAATATCTACAGTTCCACGCGACAGCTCTGCATTTCATACAGGAATGCGTGATGTACATGAAAGGGCCGTCATTCTTAGAGAAAACGTAATGGATGCAACACCATACATGTATGTTAGCGTATCAAATATCATATTTAGCTCAATCTGGATTGCTGCAATCTTGGGAATCTTTGCTATGCTAAAGAAAAGAAGAGAGCAGCTTAGAGCCTATGATGCATCAGAAGACGTCTGAATGCTAAGCTCTTGTCTTATCTCATCAACTGCACGGATACCAAAAATATCTCGCACCTGCTGAATCCTTATAGTCTCTTTTAGCAGGTCTTGGCCTAGGCTATTCTGTAATACATTAAAGACATCGGTAAACCTAATCTCCCACCTATCTGCACAATCTAGAATCTTTGATACTGCCCACTGCCTTACCTCGACTGGCAGCGGCATGCTTTCTTGCAGCTCAATTGATAGCTTGTCAAATAAATTGATAATATCTGCAGTTTGTGTTGCCATATTTTCAAGGTCTTTAATCTCGCCATACTTTGATTCAGCCTGCATTCGCAAATTTGACTGAAACTCGGATAACTTTAGTAACGCTAGCACATCCTTTGATGTTTCTGATGAAGCCTTGTTTGTGACGCTTTTAATCTCTTGAATCTCTTGGAATAGCTTGTCTGCCTTTTGATGGACCTCAGAAATTGACTTGTCCTCTCTGTTTATGAGATCTGCTATACTAGAGACCTCATTTTGTATATTCAAAATATCATTTCCAAAACTTCCTGCCCTGTGTGCAATTGCCTCTACATTATGCTTTACTGTCTCAATTTGTATCGGAATATCTGAAACGGATTCAGACTTTGCCATAGATACTTGCAGTTCATGATTTAGGTTTTCTATCCTATCTGATATTCTCATTATCATCGTTGTATTATTTTTAATAGAGTCAAAGCTATCAGAGACTTGTTGCATTAGCTTTTCTGTCTTTGGCTCTAGCTTTTGATCCTCGATTTTCTTTAGCTTTTCTTGCAGCCTTTCAGTCTGTGAGTTTATCCTTGCAACAAGACCTGACTGGGCTCGCATCTGGGTTAGGCCCTCATAGAGCTTTTCTGTGTCATGTTCAAGTGAGCTGATATGTTTTGACTGCTTTTGTACATGCTCAACTGAGCTTGTCAAAGTATCAATCATATCCTTTATCGCAATTAGCACCTTTTGGTTTTCTGCAAAAATTTTAGTCATTGTCTTTATCTCCTTTGATAATGTTTTAGCAGAAGTTGATACAGACTCGACTTTTTTAATCAGGCTAGCTGGGGGTGCTGTCTTTTTGACAGTTTTTGACTTTTTAGATTTTACAGCCACGTAAAGTAAAAGGTTGTTTTATTGATAAAAAAGATGGATCAATAAAAAAAACCAAAAGCGTTATTTGTTTACCACTTCTGGTGCGTGTAGGATTTCATGGAGCATCTTTTCGACTAGTCCATTTGGGGACTCTACAAAGCCTCTCGGGCAATACTCGCATCGAATCATATAGTACGGTATGGTACCGTACTATTTATAAAGAAGGGCATTGTTTTATCACCATTATACCATGACACTAGCAGAACATGCACAGATCTCAGCAATAGATACATGTGTTTCCAGTGGAAAATTTGATGAATTTAGACTAGAAATTAAATCTGTCAATCCGAAAATATCCTTCATATGAAAGCAAAATGAAATCAGAAAATCAAACAAGATCAAAAAATAAATCCCAGAAAACAGAAGCAGGTCCATTAACAAGCATCTTTCCATGCTCAGAATCTAGAATCTTAGACCATATGGTTACAATGAGGGATTTTGACTATTCGATTTCAGACATATCCAAGATCTCAAGAGTTGGCTTTAAAACAACACTCAATGTGGTACACAAACTAGAAGACCAGGGAGTTTTAAAAAGAACAAGAAACATTGGCAACGCCATATTGTACAGACTAAATCAAGATTCGGCACAGGTAAAATCAATTAGCAAACTGGCCTTTGAGATAGCAAAAAAAGGGCCTTAGGATAGGATCTGCATTGAATACTATCAAAATGGTAGAACACACACTTTCTAAAATGTCAGAATATCCTACCAAAAATAAATTATGGAAAGCCCTGCCAAAACAAATACCGTATAAAACCTTCAAGTCTATACTAGATCATCTGGAAGAATCAAACAAGATAATCTACGACAAGGACGGAACCATACTTTGGATATATGCTGACAATCCAAAACTAAAAAGACTTGCAAAAACTTCTAGGCCATTATTGTAGACTATGTTTTGTTGCGCCAGTATTGATAATATTCAGATTCAAATCAAATGATTTCGTATCTGTATTATGATCACAAACAATCTGTTTACAGAAATAAAAAATCAACCCTTTATTCTCTATATTACAACAGAAACTTTAAGTAAGCTGTTGTATAAATACAACACATGTTGGATAAATACAACATCACACAAACCACTTTGAAAATAGTTGCTCTTTACACTAATAATTACACAAAATCACTTCATCTAAGAAAAATATCAAGAGATACAATGGTGGATGTTAAAGCTACCCAGATACAGCTCAAAAAATTGGAAAAAATTAATGTTTTTTCAAGCACGATTAAAGGGAAAAACAAAGAGTATGTTTTGAATCTCAATAACGTTATTACAAAATACTATTTGATTATGGCAGAGGTTTTTACTTCTGTTATTTATCTACAAAAGAATTTTTTAATAAAGAAGGTAATTACCGAAATTGAAAATAAAATCGATGATCCACTCATTTTGTTTGGTAGCTTCGTAAAGGGAGGACATACTAAAGAAAGCGACATAGACCTATTTGTTATAGGTGACAAAAAAATAGATAACAAAATTATTCAAGAAATATCAGGTCTAGTTGGACGTGACATAAACATCAAATCTACTAATGACTCAAAATTTTTGAGTGGTATGAAGAATAAAGACCCTTTGATAAACGAAGTTGTTTCTGATCACATTATTCTTAAGGGAGCTGACAAATTCTGTGATATTATGTGGAGATACTATGAAGTCTGATAAGCAATATCTAAAATGGTGCGCAAAGCAAAAAAAGGGAATTAAAATAGTGAAGAGCTCTACAAATCTACAGAAAGCCTACTTAAAAAAATCAAAAGAAGCCTTAAGATCAATGCAAGCCAACGCCGAAAAAGGTATTGATGAATGGGTAGTAGCTACAAGCTATTATGCAAAATATTTTGCGATCTATGCATTACTCTCACGTATTGGTATAAAGTGTGAAATACATGATTGCACTATAGCCCTACTCAGCTATCTATTTTCAAATGAAATCCCATCTAAATTCATCGAGGATCTAAAGCAAGCTAAGGATGATCGTATAGACGCACAGTATTACACTGGAACTATACAAGTCAATTCACAAAGATTGATTGTCAATACCAAAGAATTTGTTCTTAAGATGGAGGAAATTATTGATAAATTAACAAACTCAAAGATAGTTATTCTTCAAGAAATACTTGGAACCGCATTACGATGAGAGCGGAACTAAGCAACTAAACACTAGTGAGAGCAATCGTTTTCTTACTTTTTTATAATACAAGTAGAGCCATCAGGATTAATTAGAAGAATTTTGCTCATATCTTTTCCGCCATATCTACAATACTCTGAACCATCATCTACAAATGTATAGTTTTGACAATCACAATGTTGAAAATCATGAATGTCTTTACTTTGAAGAATCATTCCACAATTAAGGCACTGAACTTTTACAGTCTTCTTTTTTCTCATATGTTATCATATGTAGACCAAGTTTTAAAATAATACTTCATAAACCACTTTAGAAAATAGATTTCATTATCCTGAATTTGAGACTTTTCTTGTGATCTAAAGTATGGCAGCCTATCTGTAAATTTTATATCTAAAAGAGGATAACCAAACTCACCTAAAATATAATTCATAATTAATCTGGCAATCCTTCCATTACCATCGCCAAAAGGATGAATTGTTGTAAATTCAAGATGTGCCCGCGCAGCTAGCTCTACTGGATTAATCTCTTGTCTTTGTCTGTTATATCTGGCAAAACATTCTTTTAGTAATCTTGGAACCACTCTCCAGGAAGGAAATTCGGCCTTGCTTCCCATAACCCCAACTGGATAAGTTCGAATCTTGCCAGCAAACTGTGGCTTTGTCTGCTCAAACATTTTAAAATGCCAATAAAGTATTGTCCTCAACGAAAGCTTCTTTTTGCGTTTTAGCATTTCATCAAAGACCTCTTTATGCATCTTTGTCTCAATCATGTCTTGTATGGCCTTTCTTTTTGGAGTAATATTGAAAACCAAAAGATCCGCAGTTTCACGAAATGTTAAAGTCGAGCCTTCGATTCTTTGTGTGTTATAGGTAAACGAAATCGCAAACGATTCTGAATTTTTTAAGATAGCATCCTTTGGAGTTCTTTTTAGCTCCTCCTGATAATTTTTATGAATTGACTTTAATCTGGCAAGCCACTCTTCTCTGTAAAACTCAAGCAAAAACCTTTTTTTTCGTTCATTGATATCATTTGGGATAGTTTTTCCAAGATAAACTTCCTTGGAACGTTTTCCTGTGCCATGTTTTAGATAGAAAAAAACACTATTGCCCTTTTTTCTTTTAACTATAGAAACCATTATACTTCTTACCCACAGTTTTAATTTAAAATTTACTTTATCTACAAAAAACTGTGGGCAATATATGGGCTATTTATCACCATACCATATGTAATAGATGCTCAGATTTTGATCATTGATTTTATCTATATAATCTGCAGTCAGATACCCCAGGTCTAATTCCTCATTTTATCAGAATGACCTAATCATCACTCTGCAGTACATATCACAAAGTTAATTGTAAAAAATATGTTGCTGTAAGCCCAATCTTAAATTATTACTTAACTATACTGAAAATAATTGCAAAAATACAACATAACAAAAATTTTAGCAAATGTAGTAATTGGAATTGGAGTAATTGTGATAATTGGATGGTTTTTTGACATTC
Source organism: Nitrososphaerota archaeon (assembly GCA_052386635.1). Taxonomy (GTDB): domain Archaea; phylum Thermoproteota; class Nitrososphaeria; order Nitrososphaerales; family Nitrosopumilaceae; genus VHBM01. The sequence goes on along the minus strand of JBQTJY010000072.1, from coordinate 1,443 downwards.
AAGTTTTGAAAAGTCTGTCGCCTTCTTTCGTTACAATGAAGCTTAGTACAGCCATTTCATTTGTAATGAGTGGGATAATTATTTATTTGATGAATGAAATAAAGCAAAAAGATTCTTCTTTTACAAAATTATTTCTCGTCTCTCCAATTATTATAATTATATTTTTCATGGTAACACTTTTTGTTTCTAACATATTTGGAGCTCGAACAGGCATTGAGGATATACTTATCAAAGAAACTGAGACAACAAGATCAGTAACTGCGGGCAGACCTTCTATTGGAACAATGGTTAGCTTTATTCTAATCGTCATACTAAGTTTAGCATTTATAATTAACCCACAAAAAAACAAACTGTCTTTTATTATTGGTACCATTATAGTAGCAATTAGCAGCCTATCTTTGATAGGATATGCTACTGATTTGTCTTTTTTGTACTATGAAATAGAAGGGAAGAGTACCGCTATGGCATTGCATACATCAATTGCATTTGCTGTAGCAGGTACAAGTATGATACTTTTATCAAAACCTACGTTGATTCAACAACATTCCCATAACCTAATATCCATTAAAAGAAAAATTGCAATTATTACTTTTAGTGGCACTCTACCAACTATATTTTTTATTGCTACATTAGAATACACTTCACAGCAACATATTATTTTTACACGACCCGGAATAGTTGCGATAATTGCATTTGCACTGATTGCAACTATATTTATTTCAAAATTAATAATTACACCGATTAATAATCTTACAAACGCAGTAGCAAAATTTCAAGTATCATACATTGAGCAAAACATAGATCAAAAAACTAAATCACATGATGAAGTTCAAGAGTTGGTAGCAACATTTGAACAGATGAAACGACGAATCGAAAAAGCAAGTTACGAAATCAAAAGAAGCGAATTAAAATTTAAACAGCTGTATGAAAATTCGCCAGATTTATTGCGTACCGTCAATATGGACGGAATTATAATAGACTGTAATGACAAATACGCACAACATCTGAAATATGCAAAAGACGAGGTTCTAGGCAAATCAATTTTTGAACATATAGCACAAGAAAGTATTGATGCAATAAAAGACTCATTTGAAACATGGAAAAACACTGGCATAGTACGTAACAAAGAAATGGTATTTCAAAGAAAAGATGGCACAAAATTCCCAGTACTTCTTAGTGCAACTAATTTGTATGATGAAAGAGGCATGATAATTGGCAGTAATACCATAATCAGAGACATATCAGAACTAAAGGACGCGCAAAAACAGATTCAAGAATTACAGAGAAAGAAGCTTTCAGTTATTGGTGAGCTTGCTGCAAGACTTGCTCATGACCTAAGAAATCCTCTTACTGTTATTAAAAATACAGTAGATATCCTAAACTCAAGACATATGTACGAACTTACAGAAAAAGACAAAAGTGATACAGAGAGATTAGATCGTG
>JBQTJY010000071.1:0-9065 GCA_052386635.1 Nitrososphaerota archaeon | reverse complement strand
CGGTACTAGAAAATCTTCCAGTGATAGTGTTTTTGGTCAACAACTATTCGCTTGGCATGGTGGCCCAGTGGCAGCGAACATTCTATGACAGAAGGATGATTGGAGTTGATCAAAAAAATTGTCCTGACTATGTAAAGCTTGCAGAATCATATGGCGCACAGGGAATAAGGGCCCAGTCACTTGATGAGCTTGGTAAAGCAATAAAGGCTGGCCTCAAAAGCGATGTTGCTACTGTAATTGATATTCCAATAGATCCAGAAGAAGACGTCTTACCTTTTGTGGCACCTGGAACGCCACTAAAGGACATGATACTACCATCGTAGTGATAGTGATGTGGGCAATATTGTCAATTCTTGTTGAAAACAAACCAGGTGTGCTCTTTAAGGTCACAAACTTGTTTAGGGCAAGAAATTTCAACATAGATAGCATCTCAGTAGGGATAACTGAAAATCCAGAATTTTCACGAATGACTATAACGACATATGGTGATGAAAAGCAAATACAGCAAATAGTAAAGCAGCTTGACAAGATGATTGATACTATAGAGGTAAAGCGTCTTGATGAGCATAAAACCGTATACAGAGAGGTTGTCTTGTTTAAGATTAAAGTCAGCAAAGCAGCAGATAGTATGGAGATAAACAAGTTGGCAAACGCATATGGTGCAAAGGTTCATGATGCCAAAAAAGAATCAATGATGGTAGAGCTAACCGCAACACCTGATCAGATATCTGCATTTGAAGAATTAGTAAAACCGTTTGGCATATTAGAAATTGCAAGGACAGGAATAGCTGCATTACAGAGGAGCGGAGCATGAAAGTTAGAATATTTGATACAACACTAAGGGATGGAGAGCAGACACCAGGTGTAGCACTAGCACCTGAGCAAAAACTACTCATTGCAAAAAAACTTGATGCATTAGGTGCAGATGCAATCGAAGCTGGTTTTCCTATAGTATCAGACGGTGAGCGACAGGCAGTAAAGCTTATTGCGCATGCAAACTTGAATGCAGAGATTTGCGGTCTTGCGCGAACAAGCAAAAAAGACATCGATGCAATAATTGACTCTGATCTAAACTATGTCCATACCTTTATTGCAACATCTGACATTCATCTACAGTACAAGCTAAAACTCACAAGAGAGCAAGCACTTGAAAAGGCAATAGAGTCTGTCGAGTATGCAAAATCACATGGACTACAAGTAGAGTTTTCTGCAGAGGATGCAACAAGAACTGACCGTGAATTTCTAAAAAAAGTATATGGGGCAGTAGCAAAGGCAAAAGCAGACAGAGTAAACATCCCAGATACAGTTGGCTATTCTACTCCGCAGTATTTTGCTGAAATTACAAAGGATACAGTCCAGGTAACAAAGCTTCCAGTTAGTGTACACTGTCATAACGACTTTGGATTGGCAGTTGCAAATTCAATTGCAGGACTAGAGGCAGGGGCTCAGTGTGCACATGTTACAATTAATGGATTAGGGGAGCGTGCAGGAAATGCGTCACTTGAGGAGCTAGTCATGGCACTACAGTGCTTGCAGTTTGATAAAAAATGGGAAACAAACATCAACACAAAGCTTCTCTATGATACATCAAGATTTGTTTCAAATCTTGCTGGAATTGCAGTTCAGCCAAACAAGGCAATAGTTGGCGAAAATGCATTTGGCCATGAATCAGGAATCCACACACATGGAATCTTGAGTAACCCATTGACATACGAGCCTATCAGTCCAGAACTTGTTGGCAGAACAAGATGGCTACAGGTAGGAAAGCATGCAGGAGTTCATGGAATGCTTGCAATGCTTGAAGACTATGGAGTAAAGCCAAACGAAAAGCAAACACACCAGATACTTGATAAAGTCAAGGCAATAGGAGACCAAGGAAAACATGTTACTGATGTAGAATTGCTTTCAATTGCAAGCGAGGTGATGGGAGAGCGTGGAATAAAGAGAATAGTTCAGCTAACTGGATTTTCTGTCTCTACAGGAATTGGCACAATGCCTTATGCTTTTGTAAAAATAAACATAGACGGTAAGGACTATTTTGCAACAGACTATGGAGTAGGACCTGTAGATGCATCACTTAATGCAATCCAAAAGATAACAGGCAAAATATCTGAAGTCAGAGTAAAAGAGTACAGGCTTGACTCTATCTCTGGCGGCTCTGATGCATTATGTGAGGTAACAATAAAGCTTGAAGACGCATATGGCAACAAGGTTTCATCAAAGTCAATTGGCGAAGACATTGTAACAACAAGTGTTCAGGCAATGATTGATGGGATAAATCGAGTAATGCTAAAGAAATCACTAAAGGAAAGTAAGGTAGGAAGTTAATCTTTAAACAATTAACTATACTTGGAAAGTAAGATGTATCACATTTCACTAATCACAGGGGATGGTATTGGACCTGAGATATCCGAATCTGCGATTTCTGTACTTGAGACAATTAATGACAAGCTTGGACTAAAATTATCAGTTGAGACACTACTTGCTGGAGATACTGCACTTAAAAAAATAGGCAAGGCATTGCCTGATGAAACACTAGAGTCTGTAAAAAAATCAGATGCATGTCTAAAGGCACCTGTAGGTGAAAGTGCAGCAGATGTAATTGTAGTATTGCGAAGATTGCTTGATCTTTATGCAAACATTAGGCCTGCAAAATCATATCCTAATATGCCAGCCCTAAAAGACAACATTGACCTTGTGATTGCTCGGGAAAACACAGAGGACCTTTACACAGGAACCGAGTTTGAAATTGATAACGCAGCAGTAGCAATGAGAGTGATTTCTGATCCTGCATCAAGGCGAATTGCAAAATATGCTTTTTCTCTAGCAAAGCAAAGAAACCACAAAAAGAAGGTAACATGTGTTCATAAATCAAATGTAATGCGAAAAACTGATGGAATATTTGCCAAGGCATGCAGCGAGGTTGCAAAAAGCTATTCTGATATCAAATTTGAGCAAATGTATGTTGATGCGTGTGCAATGAACCTTATCCGCCAACCTGAAGAGTTTGATGTGATTGTAACTACAAACTTGTTTGGCGATATTTTATCAGATGAGGCAGCACAAGTAGTAGGAGGACTTGGGATGGCACCTGCTGCAAACATTGGCGATAACTTTGCCCTCTTTGAGCCAGTACATGGGGCTGCATTTGATATTGCAGGAAAACACATTGCAAACCCATCATCATTTGTTTTATCAATTAAGATGATGCTTGACTGGCTTGGGACAAAAAACAATGACAAAAGGTGTTTTGAGGTTGCAAAAAAAGTAGAATCTGCAGTATATGATGTTGTAAAAAGCGGTTCTAAAACTAAAGACATTGGCGGAAATAAAACAACTCAAGAATTTACAGCAGAAATATTAAGAAAACTAGCATAATTTAATGAAACACTGTAGAAATGGTTTTGTGATTTCATAATCCTAATTGAGATTATGCAATGATTCATGAATCGAATATTTGTCTGCTCAATTTTTAAGATAATTCTAGTTTCTTATTTCACAAAGCTAGAATCAACACCCGTCTTAAATCATCGAATTTGTGAGTCGATTTATGGCCACATCAAACAATTCTAAAGTAATGGGAATAAGTATTGGTGCTATAGCAATTGCACTAGTTGCACTCTTTCTTACCTCATTTTCTATTGCTACCAATTCGTCTGATGTCATAAAAGCTGAACAATATGAGCCTCAAACAAGAGAAATTTACCTCTTTAGTCAGGTAGATGAAAACATTGATGAAGATAAGTTTGGAATTCCTCCAGATCAGTTTTCACTTGATTCTATTATAGTAAAAAAAGGCAATAAAGTAAAAATTAATTTTTACAATCTTGAGCCAATAGAAACCCAAGAACATCATACGTTTACGATGAATCTGCCTTATGAAATGAATTACGATATTAATGCAGGCGAAAATGTAGTTATAGAATTTACTGCTGCCGCAAATGGTGTTTTTGATTATCTGTGTACATATCACGAACCCACAATGAGAGGACAGCTGGTTGTACTAGATTCGTAATCCTAATCAAGATTATGAAATTTATCTTCGTTTAATATCTGATGCAGGAGGATTGCGTGACCAAAAATACAGCATGAATCCTGCAGGAATCATAAACAAAATAGCTGCAAACAACGTTATCCAGTAAAATGTTGGGTCAAGTCCTGGAATAAATGGCCCTGGATACACTGCATAAAACCAAACAAATGCAATAAATCCCAAAAGAACCTTGTTTTTCTTTATGACTCGAAACACTCCAAGCTTTTTTCTATCAATAAAACACTTTTTGCATCTTGACTTGTCATCAACCATGCACGAAGTGCAACATGCTTTCTCGCAAAAGTAACATTTGTAGTCACCAAACTTTGAACCGCAAAACTCACAGCTTTGCATTTTATAATTTAGGAAAAGATATGATTTACCTTTTATGGTGCTAGTCTTTCAGAGTCGCGTGGATACAAAACAACTTCACGAATATTGTCTATTTTGGTTATAGTAGTCATCAGTCTGTCAAGGCCAAGGCCCCATCCTGCATGAGGCGGCATTCCCCACTCAAATGCACGCAGGTGATCAGCAAACTTTACTGGGTCAAGGTCCTGCTCTTTTAGCCTTGATTTTATCTTCTCAGGATTGTGTAGCCTTGTTCCTCCAGATGATAGCTCAAGGTATCCATATTGCAAATCAAAGGACTTTGAAAGTGTAGGATCGTCGTCTTTTTCATGAATGTAAAATGGCTTTAGCTTTAGCGGCCAGTCAATTATAAAGTAAAAACCAGGTAGCTCTTTTCCCAAAATTCTAAGATGTGCATCCTGCAAGTCATCGCCAAAATTCAGCTTTATGTCATGTTTTTGTAGCAATTCTAGTGCTTGCGCATATGTAATGCGCTCAAATGGTGAGCTTGGTGCCTTTATTTGAATTTCAAGCTCTTCTTGTTCTTTTTTGCAATTATCTGATGCGTCTTTGTAAACATTTACAATCAGAGATTCTAAAACATCCATCACGTCTGTATAGTCCATAAATGCAGCTTCGATATCCACACTTGTAAATTCGCTTAGGTGTCTTACTGTATGAGACTTTTCTGCACGGTAAAATGTTGAAATCTCAAAAACACGTTCTAGTCCAATTGTCATTTGTTCTTTGTAAAGCTGTGGGCTCTGTGCAAGATATGCCTGCTTTCCAAAATAGTCAAGTGAAAATAAATTTGCGCCGCCTTCACTTGCACTACCAATAATTTTTGGTGTTGTAATCTCGATGAATTTTCTTTCATCAAGTGTTTTTCTAATCGATGCTAGAACATGGTGACGAATCTTAAAAATTGCCGCAGTCTTTTGGTTTCGCAAATCAAGTGCACGTGAATTTAGTCTGTTGTCTATGTTGCTTTCTAGTCTTCCAATTGGATCAATTGGTAGAGGGTGTATTGCCTTTGCTAAAAGTTCAATGCTTTGCGCATTTATCTCAAAATCAAAGTCCTTTGCCTTTGTTTCCTGAACTTTTCCCTTTATTCTAACGACACTTTGTCTTGGTAACTCTTCAAGATATTTTTGAGCTTCTTCTTTTACTATTACCTGTGCAATTCCTGTAACGTCGCGAACTGTCAAAAATGTCATCTTGCCAAGTTTTCGTAGATCTTCAATCCAGCCACAACATACTATTTCTTGACCAACCATGCTTGGCTTGAGGTCCTCTATGTCATGTGTTTTAAACTGCAAAAAATCACTTCCTGGCTTTTTCAAACTCAACTACAAGTTCCTGTTTTCTTAGATTCTTTACTATTTCTATTGTGTCTTCAAGCTTTATTGGAAATTTTGGGGTCCATTTGCCGGCAATTACTGCCTTTATCTTTTGACTGCCATGATTTGCCCAAACCTCATTTATTGACAAGACTCTAGTTGGAAAAAACAGGTCTTCGATAAGTCGCTTGTCGCTTGCCTTTGTCTCAATTAGCCATACTTTTCCTGGAAACTGGCTCTGAATTAGCCGATAAAGTGTCCTGCTCTGCCTGATAACCATAATGTCGTCTTCTTTGAGGTAAAGCAGGTAATTTCCATCAATTACCTTGCAGGCTGAAAGGCTAAATTTATCAATTTTTTTATTTTTTTTTCCAAGTTGTGCAAGCTTGATCGCAGCATCTACATCAAACGATGTAATAGCCCCAGATTCCAGTTTTGACTCGCATTTTGGACACAAGACTGCATTTTTTGCATCAAAACTACAAATTGGCGCTTGCAAAGTAAATCGAATTTTGACTTCAGTAAAGTTGCATATATCCCTTCTTGCAAAAATAAAATCTACTAGTAGGATCAAAGAATATCTGTTGTCATTTATCAAAGTAGAAAATCTATCAGCAAAATATAACACATCAAAGGGATCAGTTCATGCACTAGACGATGTTAGTTTTTTTCTTGAGACAGGAGAGTCTGTTGGGATCGCAGGTGAAAGTGCGTGTGGAAAAACAACGCTTGGGCTATCAATGATAAGGATGATTCCTGGAGGCAAAATCGAATCAGGCAATATACTGTTTGAAGAAAAATCACTTCTTGATCTAACAGAATCAGAGTTTGACAAAAACTATCGCTGGAAAAAGATCGCAATGGTATTTCAAGGCGCGATGAACTCACTTGATCCTGTTTTTACTATAAAGGAGCAGTTTGTAGAAATCCTAAGACAGCACCACTACAAAGATGATTTTGATAAACTAATCTCAGATGCAGTATTCTCTGTCAATCTTGATGAGTCTGTTTTAAAAAAATATCCACATGAGCTAAGCGGTGGAATGAAGCAGCGCATTGTTATTGCGATGGCACTACTACTAAAGCCAAAATTTGTAATAGCTGACGAGCCAACAACTGCACTTGATGTACTAGTTCAGGCGCAAATTATCAATCTATTAAAAAAACTAAAAAAATCAGGCATGTCAATTATGCTAATATCGCATGATCTTGCGATCATATCAGAGGTTGCAGAAAAAATTGGCATAATGTATGCAGGCCAGCTAGTAGAGTTTGGCAAGTCAAGTGACATATTCAAAAACCCAAACCACCCATACACGCAGGGCCTTTTAGAGTCAATTCCAACTCTACGTGAGAATAAACAGCCAAAATTCATCAAAGGCATTCCTCCAAATCTTGCAGAACCGCAATCAGGATGCAGGTTTATAGAACGATGTCCTTTAGCCATGGAAAAATGCAAAAAAGAGCCACCAAAATTTAAAACCGATTCTGGATATGTGATGTGCTGGCTTTATGAATAGCGCTTTACTATAGGCAAACAAGCATCTGCTATACGCAAAATCTCTGATCGGACAACCTTTTTGTCAATTGAAACCCAGATTCTGGTTTTGTCTAATGCAAAAGATATTGTCTGTACCTTCTTTCTTTCCTCCCAAACAAATTCTGTCTCGCCTAACTGCTCATCAAAATAAGACTCTAGTTCTGACTTTATGGCAATATGTGAGAACTGGTAAAGTGTATTTTTTGTATCAAGTAAAGGTTTGAGGCCTTCTCGCCTGTTGTATGCAAGGAGTTTTCCGTTTTTGTCTATGACTCCAACAAATCTAATGTATGGGCTGATCTTTATTATATAGTCACAGATTTGGCCATACTCTTTTTTCTGCATCAAACTAGTTCTTAGCTAATTCTATTTAATGATCGTGATACAAAGTTGCAAGAATCTCTAGTCTTATTCTTAAATAATCCATAACAAATGAACAGATATTGCAGTTTTCTGATCTATTTCCATTTACGCCAGAGGTTGGTTACTTTGGTCTGTCAATTATTAGCTTTTTTGGCTCACTAATTCCATTTGTGCCATTACCATCATTTCTTTTACTTGCAACAATGGCAGTTGGCGACAAGTTTGACATACATGCTCTTGCGCTTCTTTCTGCAATCATGTCAACAGTTGCAAAGCAGATAATATTCTATGCAAGCTTTACTGGCAGGCGAATCATTAAAGAAGAGACAAGAAAGAGAATGAAGCCATTTGAAAGACTAGTCAAGCGATATGGCGCAGCTGCTGCCTTTGTTGCAGCCGCAACCCCAATTCCAGACGATATTGTGTATATTCCACTTGGACTTGCAAAGTACAATCCAAAGCGGTTCTTTTTGGCCACGTTTGCAGGCAAAATAGTACTAAGCTATGTCATAGTTTCGCTTTCTCGCTTTTTTGGCCTCTCATATGTTGAACCAGTTGTCGAAAATGTACACGATCCCTCTGTAGTCTATATCGGAATTGCAGTATTTGCAGGACTTATGACTGTAATAGTAATTTTGATGTTAAAGCTCAACTGGGAAAAAATCCTTGGTCAGGTAGCACCATGGACACTAAAAGACGACGGCAAAACCTAGACTTTGATTTTAAAGTTCCATAACTTGTCAGTTGCAGTTCTTATCCCAATTCGTGGTCCTAAAACAACCTTGCTTGGCTCTATTCCTTCTGTGATAAACAGCGTTGATTTTTTTGCCAAATCCTCGCCATACTGTGTTTTTGTTATCTTGAGTGATTGTGTAAGCTTGCCAGGTCCATTAGTAAGATTGGAAACAAGTGCAGTCTTTCTGTTACGAATCATTTTTTGAATTCCTTTCTGTGGCTCTAGTGCTCTAATAAGAACAGCCCCTGCATCAACTCTCTGGCTTTTTGCAACTACATTAAAGCAGTAATACATACCATAAGTGAAATAAACATAAGCCTTTCCAACCTCGCCAAACATTGCCTTGTTTCTTTCTGTAATCCCTCGATATGCATGACTTGCAGGATCATCTTTGTATCTATATGCCTCAGTTTCCGTTATGATTCCAGCAAGTGTATAGCCATTAATTTGTCTAACAAGTGTTTTGCCAAGAAGGTCTTTTGCAACCTTTACTGTATCTCTGTTATAAAACTCCCTTGGCAGTATTTTCATTTCTAGTTTCATTTCAATTTGTCAGATAATTTTTTAATGTCTTTTTTTAGAATTGACACAAGTTCTTGATTGTAAATTGTAGCGGCTGGGTGTATTGTTATAAAATACAGTCTGCCGTCTTTTTTTAAAAACTGGCCACGATTTTTAGTAATGTCTTTTCCATCCAAAAGT
>JBQTJY010000070.1:0-3326 GCA_052386635.1 Nitrososphaerota archaeon | reverse complement strand
GGGCTCCTGTGGTGTAGACCGGTCAAGCATACCGCCCTTTCAAGGCGGTGATCCCGGGTTCAAATTCTCAGCGATGAAAATCCCGGCGGGAGCACCTACAAGTATTAATACCATAAAAAAAGTAGTTTGATCTGGACTAATTTTGGATAGAAAAAATATCGAGATAAATCCACTCCTTGAGACATACAATAGATACATCAAAAAGATCAACCAAGTTTTGAGCTCAGAGCTTAGCCTGTATTCAGAGTCAGAGTTCAAGGATCCAATGATTTATGCAACAGAAAACGGCAAGCGAATAAGGCCACTGATCTTGGTCTTGGCATCAGAAAGTGTCGGACATGCAGACGAGAATGCATATGTTGCAGGATGTGCAGTTGAGCTGTTACATACAGAGTCTGTAATTCATGATGACATAATTGACAATGAAACGCTAAGACGACAAAAGGATCCATTTCATATCAAGTATGGCTATAACACAAGTATTCTGACTGGAGATTTTGTCTTGGGATTTATTCTAAATATTTGTGCAAAGCTAAACAATCCAAGAATTACAAAGGACTTGGCAACAACTGCAATGCTTATGAGCGAAGGCGAGATGATTGAGGGAAGGCTTGAGACAAGCGAAGACCTAACATTTGATGACTATCTCAAGGTTATAGAGTACAAGACTGCAACTGCCTTTGAAACTGCAGCAAAGCTTGGTGCTATCCTAGGTGGAGGCACAGAAGAGCAGATAATGTCACTTTCAGAATATGGAAAAAATATTGGCGTTGCATACCAGATAAGAGATGATCTCAGGGACTGGAAAAACGAAGACAAGTTGTTCAATCTATTGGTGAAAAAAAGTTCCGATCCACGTGATGTGTTCAATCATATGGAAGAGTTGCTTGAAAAATATTCCTCTATGGCAAACATTGGCCTAAGAAAGATAAAAGACTCTGATGCAAAAACAAGTTTAGAAAATCTAATTAAATTTACGATGCTCAAGGTGTAACTGCAAGACTTGGAACTGCAGTTTCAACAAACTGTATTATTGGATCAGGATAAACTCCTATTCCAACAATAAATATTATAGAAAATATCATCACTGCAACTACAGATGCAGGTTCTCTGACTCTTTTTTCTGTCTCACCTTCAAAGTACATCTTGCGGATAATCCAACCATAGTAAGCTAGTGACAGCGCGCTGTTTAGAACTCCTGCTATTGCAAGCCATGGTGCCCATGGCGCAACAGATCCTGCATCAAGTGCAGCTCCAAACAAAATTAGCTTACTCCAAAATCCGTTTAGTGGTGGAACACCGGCTAATGCCAAAAGCGATATTACAATTCCAAGTGATGTTATTGGCATTGACCTGCCAAGTCCCTTTATCTTATCAAGATGGCTTGATGCCAAAGTTGTGATGATTCCTGCTACTGCAATGAATGCTGCGCCCTTCATTACTGCATGGTTTAGGATGTGAAATAGCGAGCCCTGGATGCCAATTGCAGTGTATGGCGCAATTGCAAGGCCGATTAGGATGTATCCAGCATGTGCAATACTAGAGTAGGCAAGAACGCGTGCCAAGTTCTTTTGCATGATAGCAGCAATATTTCCGACAGTCATTGTCATTACAGCAATTATTCCAAGTGCAAGTGTCCAGTCAAGTGATAGTGCGATAGAACCCATCACGATTATTCGAAGTGCTGCTGCAAAGCCTGCCTTTTTTGTTCCAGCAGCCAACAGTGCGCTAATTGTTGGCGGTGCGCCCTCGTATGTGTCAGGAAGCCACATGTGAAATGGAACAAGTCCCATCTTGAATCCAAATCCTGCAACAAACATTCCAATTGCAAGCAGTGCAAGTGGCAACATCTCAGAGTCAATTGTTGCAAATGTCTGGATTACATCGCCAATGTTTGTAGATCCTGCCAGGCCATATGCAATTGAGATTCCATAAATTATGATTGCAGATGATAGTGCACCAAACAAAAAGTACTTGAGTGCAGCCTCATTTGATGACGGATCCTTTTTCATAAATCCTGCAAGGACATATGTTGGAATGCTCATGAGCTCCCATGCAACAAAAAGCATTACCAAGTCTGTCGAGTATGCTATCAGTACCATTCCGATTGTTGAAAGTAAAATCAGTGAAAAGTAGACAGCGGGGTGTGACTTTTTTCTCATATAGTTAAGTGATCCAACTGTTGTGAATATTGCAACAATTAGCATCGCGATTGCAAAAAATGATCCAAATGTATCATCAGATAGAACATCTTTTGTAAATATTGCAGCAGGTGCGATATTGTTTGTAATTATTTGGTAAATCACATAACCAATTGATGCAAAGAGTGCACCAAGTGTAATTACACCATAAAATGATGACGAGCCGTGTTCTTTTCTTGCTACACTGATTACAGGAATTAGTACACCGATTGTTCCAAGTATTGCAACTATAATCATTGGAGTTGATGTAAGTTCGATCATTTCATCTCACCTAGATTAGCAAAATCAGGACAACAAAGAGAATTCCTGCTCCAAAGACGTAAAGATATGACTGTGCAACGCCTGTCTGTGTTCCTTGAACTACCTTTGCACCCCACGCAACAGCACGCTCAAGGCCAACATTCATGCCTGTATCGATTGCTGTCCTCTCAAAGTATCTCCAGAATCCACGTGCAAGCCACAGCGGTGCAACAACAAAGCACCAGTAGATTATTGCGTTAAGATACCATCTGTTTAGAATTACTTTGTGAATTGCATAAAAGAAAATATTCGAGTTTACAAACTTGACAGGATCAACCCATCTGCCAATGTAGAATATGTATCCTAGCCCAAATCCAATTGCAAAGGCAGCAAGTGATGCACCTAGTGCTATTGGATTTATTCCAGACAAAAATCCAGGCAACGGTGAAGATTCTTCTTCTACATGGATAGAATGAATTCCAAATGATTCATCAAGATATTCTGTGAATAGCTCATGAATTCCATTTTCTGCTGAAAGACCAATTACACCAATTCCAATTGTCAGCGCAGCAAGTATTCCGTATGGAACCCACATTGACATTGGAGCCTCATGTATGTGGTGTCCCTCGCTTTCCATGTGTTCAATGTGTTTGCTTTTGTTTCCAAAAAATACCATTCCAATCATTCTTGTTGTGTAAAATGCAGTTATCACTGCAGTAAGAACTGCTATTGCAAATATTGGTAGTGCCCAAGTGTTGCCTGACTCGTATACAGCTGCAAATATTGCGTCCTTGCTCCAAAATCCTGTTGTGATAAATGGAGCACCCATCAGGGCAAGACCTGCAGCCCACATAAACGCATATGTCTTTCTCATTTGTTTTCGCA
>JBQTJY010000069.1:0-3690 GCA_052386635.1 Nitrososphaerota archaeon | reverse complement strand
TCTGAGATGCATCTTTCAGGATAAAAGACAAATGCCTTACCTCTTTTCCAGCCTTCAACCGGCTTTACTCTAAGTACATCTGGTCCCAGTGTTGTGCATATCTCAACGCATAGTGCGCATCCAATGCACATCTGTTCACCAATGTCTGGTAAAATTGCTACTGGCATTCTAAACCAATTTTATTGTCGGATCTTAATATAACTTACCCAAAAAACGGAAATTATAACGGCGTTAGCACATTTTATAACAATGTTAAGAATTTCTTGATCGCATTTACATTTACCTAAGATCAAAATCTACAGGAATCACACATGATGCATCCGTAGAAATAATATTCATTTTAATTTTAGAATTTTCTTTTTCAAGTTGAAGCTTTAACATATTTTTTGCGTCAATAACTTGCCTGCCTATTGTGGATAGCACCCAACTCCCTTCTTCTTTTTTAGCCATGCTTGCGACAACAACACTAGAGTTTGTCATTTTTGCAACTGCAGATATTAGCATTATACAAGAATTAACAAACATTCCAACGTCTTTTTTATTATAAAATAAACTAAAAAATCCATTTAATGAATCAAGAATCAGAACTGATCTCTGTTTACAAACACTTGTAATCACACTTCTAAGCAAATCAGTCCAATTATCTCTGGTTGGTTGAAACAATTCTAGTTTATCATGTTCTGGAATAATCTTTGCGACAAGATATCCGCTATAAAGTAAATCAAAATCAAGATAAATCACTGGCAAGTCTAGCAAATCAACTAGCTTGATAAAAAAAACAGCCTTTACATAAGGATCAGAATAAATGACTGAACTTAATGCATTTTGTTCTATTATTTTTATGTCATTAGAACTTTTTTTCTTTTCAGAACCCTTACTCAACACTGGCATAGACTATATCTGATATAATAATTAATTTAAAATCAGGTTTACACAATGAACTTTTTATTATAATGAAATCTATCTCTCTTGCTCTTCTATAACCATCATTGTTAGCGTAGATTGAACCTTGTTTATCTTTCTAATCTTGTTGGTTATAATGGAGCGTAGATGATCTGTCGTATCTGTTGTTATCTTTAACACTATATCATAAACACCCTAAACTCCTTGGATCTCAAACTGTATATTTTTTTCAGACGCAAGAATTTTTTTGGCCTCAGAGATGATTGACTCATCAGAACCTAGATCAGAATTAAGTAGAACATAGGCAGTTGGCACATTCGGAATTTCATTGGACAATATTTAACCTTTCATTAAATTCAAAAACTGAATAATTAGATTGTATACTCTATAATATGAAAATAATAGATCTTACTCTTACAATATCACAAACAATTCCAACATTTCCTGGATCTCCAAAACCGCGATTCATCGCTTGGTCTAAAATCAAAAAAGATGGCTACAACTTGGAGCTTTTATTTTTTAGCTCACACACTGGAACCCACCTTGACGCACCTTATCACTTTAATGAAACTGGGATGAAAATTCATGAGATACCACCTAAACGCTTGATATCTAATGCTGTTTTAATTAATGTAAAAAAAGAAAAAAACCAGTCAATTCAAAAACCAGACATCACAAAGTTTGAAAAAATATATGGTAAAATCCCATTCAAGTCTACAGTTATTTTTTTTACTGGATGGCAAAAAAATCTAAAAAAGCCAAACTACTTTACAGAAAACCCAGGTCTATCAATATCAGCTGCCACATATCTGGCATCAAAAAATACAATCCTTGTTGGAATAGATTCACCTAGCATAGATGCAGGAAAAAACAAAAACTTTCCTGCTCATAAGATCTTATCCAAAAACAATATCTTGATTGTTGAGAATCTAGCAAATCTTGATAAGATCTCTGCACAGGAATTTAAATTAATAGTACTGCCACTAAAGCTAAAAAATGCTACAGGCTCCTCAGTTAGAGCGGTTGCTCTTCAGAACACGAACTGAAATCTCTTTTGTCTGTATTTTTCATCTAATGTTCCAGTGATTGGAAGCTGATTTCCACAGAACTTGCATTTGTTATTCTGATCCAAATTCCATTTAACTATATCAAATCCATATCTCTTCACAGCAATCTGGTTACAACCAGCACAGTAAGTATGCTCAAGTGGGTGGCCAGGTACATTTCCCAAGTATGCATATGAAAGTCCCTCCTCTTTTGCAACCGCATAATGTTTCTCAAGAGTTTTAACAGGTGTTGGTTCAAACTCCATCATTTTGTAGTCTGGATGGAATCTCAAAAAATGGATTGGCATCTCTGGCCCAAACTCATCATAAATAAACTTGCACAGCTTTCGTGCATAATCTAAATTATCTCCCACTTGCGGCACAATCAAATCTGTTATCTCAACATGGATCTTTGTCTTATCACGAATTTCTAGCAAAGTATCAAAGATCGGTTTTGGATCAGGCACTCCAATATATCTTCGTGTAAACTGTGGCTCTGCACTTCCCTTAAAATCAACAGTTATGCAATCCAAAAACTCATTCATCATATGTACTGTTTCAGGTGTGTCATAACCATTTGATACAAAAATATTGTATAATCCATTTTTTCTTGCAATTACTCCACAATCACGTGCAAACTCGATGAAAATCGAGGGCTGATTATAGGTATATGCAATACCGTCTGCACCATGCTCTAATGTGATCTTTACCACATCCTCTGGAGTCATATCTTGCCCCTCTACCTTCCTTCTTTGGCTAATGTCATAGTTCTGGCAGTATTTACAAAGCCAATTGCATCCGGTTGTAGCTATAGAGAAAACCTTTGAGCCTGGTCTGTAATGGATTACAGGCTTTTTCTCTATTGGGTCAACATGGCCAGTAATGACCTTGCCATATACAAACAACTCTAGCTTGCCATTTACATTGCCCCTAATCCCACACAATCCAATTTGGTTTTTGTTTACCTCGCAGTATCTGGCACAGGCAGTACAACGAACCTTGTCGTTTGGCAATTTTTGATATAGAATTGCTTCCTTACTCATCAGACTAGTTAGCGTCTTTTACCAATATAAGCACAACATATAGCAAGCTAAAAGTAGAGAAAAAGGAAAAGGGCAAACTATGAGCAAGGCTGGAAATCTCTGGAGAAAAGTACACGGCAGATTAACAAAAAAACCAACAAACTTTTCATGGCTCTTAGACAACCAACTAGCTGGGTGTGGGATGCCAACCTCAATTGAAGAACTAAAATGGATACAAAATCAGGGCGTCAAATCAATTATTACAATGACTGAGACTGCACTACCACAATCATGGATAAAAGATGTGAACTACTTGCATCTTCCAACAGAAGATCTTGGCGCACCTGATATGGAAAAAATTGATTCTGCAGTTGATTTTATCCATCAAAGACTAGAATATGATGAGCCAGTCATGGTACACTGTGCAGCTGGCATTGGACGAACAGGAACAATTCTGGCATGCTACTTGATCAAGTATCATAAACATTCTACAAAAAAAGCAATCGAGCAAGTAAGAAAAAAAAGACCAGGTTCTATCCAGTCAGAGTCACAAGAGATTGCAATAAGTCTGTATGAGAAATATATTCACAGTTAGCTATTCTGGAATTGACTGTGTTTCTAGCTTTCCATTAACTACTTTGATAAACATGTATCTGTTATCCTTGAAGATCAATGTTATGCCGCCCTCTTTGTCAGGATCTTCGACTTCTAGCAGCTCT
>JBQTJY010000068.1:0-4282 GCA_052386635.1 Nitrososphaerota archaeon | reverse complement strand
AAGTTGTCTTGATCAAACTAAAAGGTGGCAAGACAATTAGAGGAAACTTGTTGGGCTTTGATCAACACATGAATCTGCTACTCGACCAGTCAGAAGAGATCCCTTCTGATGGCGAATCAAAGAGTCTCGGGACCATAGTTGTGCGCGGAGATAATGTAGTTATGATATCTCCACCTCCAGCATAAGGTGAATAAACCATGGTAAAAGGCACAGCATCAATGGGTCTTTTTAATAGGAAAAAGACACACATCAGGTGTAGAAGATGTGGTAAAAATTCCTTCCATAGAAGGGCTCGTCGTTGTGCAAGTTGTGGTTTTCCTGACCCAAAAATCAGAAAGTATTCCTGGATCAAATGGTATACATAAATGCAAGAGATTGCGATTTTATTAAGCTCCCTTGCTGGCGCATGTACTGCAGCTGCGGTTAAAAAATTTCCAAAGGGAAAACACACTATCTCAACTCTTGGTGCTAATACGCATATTAAAAATCAGATTAATTCACTCAAGCTAGAAAAGGAAATCCTTACAAAAACAATAGCAAGGCTTTATCAACACGAATCAGAATTATCAAAAACGCAGCAAGATAGGCTACTTCTAAAATATCAGCATCAACTTGGAATAGTTTTAGCAAAAATAGAAAAACTGGATGAGGCAAGCAAACATCCAGATTTAGGTCCATTAGGTGAAGGGTTGGTTACGTTAATGGATCAAAAACTATCAACTCTCGATAAGCGATTGTATGAACTTTCATCAAAAATCAATTTAGTTAACGCACAAACGTCTCCAGTCAAGCATGAACAACAAGTATTTGAAAAGAGAATGAGAGAAATCGAACCAAAGCCTCAAACTAAAACAGAAATTGTTCAAACAAAATTACCCGATCCATCTTCACTCAAACCTCACAGACCATTTGAAATAACTACACTTACGGAATTACCAGAGAGGATTCCTGAATCATTTTTCAAAGCTCAAGTGGTAGTTCCACAAATAAAGGATGAGTTTGTGAGACCACAAAAAGAACAAGTAGAGTTTGTTCAACACACTAATGTTACTCCACAAGTTGAACAACCAAAAGTTGAACAATCACAAGAGCAATCTAACTCGCCTACTGTAGTGAAAAAACCAGCGCCAAAGGTAACACTTCCTGAAGATGATAAGGAAGATGATGACGAAGATGATCTTGACAAGATTAAGGGCGAGATAATGAAAACACTCTCAAAGCTTGAGCAAGCAGAGGTAGAATAGTTGTCATTTGATGATGCCATTGAGGCATTGTCAATAGATGCATTAAAGTTCGTAAAAGATGGTCAAATCATTGGTTTAGGTAGCGGTAGAGCTGCAACTGCATTTGTAAAGTCACTATCAACATTCTTGAAGAAGAAAAAAATCAACGTTAGATGTATTCCAACATCACTACAAATTAAGATGACAGCAGAACAAGGAGGAATAAAGCTAATCGAAGCTGATCAGGTAGATACAATTGACGCTGTATTTGATGGTGCTGATCAAATTGATTCAGAAAAAAATATGATCAAAGGTGGCGGAGGTGCATTACTTCGTGAGAATATTCTGATAAGTGCTGCAAAAAAAGTTGTGATCATGGCAGACAAATCAAAATTTGTAAAAAAACTTGATAGAACGGTTCCTGTTGAAGTACATCCAATGGCAAGAAATACAATCATAAATTCAATTAAAAAAGTAGGCGGAAAACCAACTATTCGAATAATTGAACGCGGTTATCCGTTTGTAACGGAGAATGGAAACATAGTTTTAGACTGTGATTTTGGCGTTATTTCAAAACCACAACTACTTGCACAGAAAATAAAGCAAATGCCAGGAGTTCTTGAAGTGGGGATATTTTCACGCAAGCCAGACGTGATTTACAAGGCAAACATAGGTGGAAAATTCGAAATTATAACATGATTTGGTCTTCCAGATCACTAATAATTTATCAGTAGTATAGCTGCGCAATCAATTAAAAATAAAAAAATAATCAACATTTAATGAAAATTAAAACTGACACACGACTTTTTGTTGCTCTTGGAATACTCACGATATTAGCAATATCGCCTATTTCATCTTCTGTTTTTGCTCAAAGCAATTCAGGAGATAACGACGGTTCTAATAATGATAATGACGATAAAAGAAAACTCCAAAAAGAACTCAGAAAGGAAAAATTAAGAGAAATCAAGAATATTGCACTTGAAAATAGAATAGAAACAAAATCAAAAAATTTTGACGAAGTGATATCACATAAACCAGACAGAGCGCCTGATCTTTCTTTTAAAGGTCAAACAAGTGGTTGGGCAGTCATTGGTGATCTTGCTCATAAATCTTCAATCTCACTTTCAGGTCAAGCCTTCAAAGCAGGTGAAAGAATGTGGAAGATTTCTACAACTGGAGACATTACTATAGGCGATAGAAAAGCAGAACTTGATTTGAAAGGAGTCGCAACAGGTCATAAAATAATGTTACAAGGAAACGGCATACTTCAAAATGGTGAAGAAGTAAGACTCACTCTAGTAGGGCATTATGCTCCAACGACTGAAGAGGAGGTATTTGCAATTGCTTTCACAAATGGAATGTTCCATAACATAAACACAGGCGAGCGACTTACGATGATGCAAGTTGGTTCAATACATGTAGAACCCATAGTTTCTATTTCAACATCTGAACCATCAGACAAAGATGAACTAGGAGAAGTACAAGAGTAAGAAACTCTAAACTAAATTTTTTTTCTTTTTTATAATAATCTAAAACCTAGTTAAAAGATGTTACAGGTCTTTTTATTAGTTTTCCAAAACCAGCTTTTCCAACAACCTCCAAGTCTTCAGCAATAATTTCACCACGAAGTATTGTTTTCATTGGCCACCCAGTAAGTGTCCACCCTTCATATACAACATAATCAGAAAATCCTCCAAATAACTCACTACTTACTTTCATTTCCTTTTTTAAATCCACTATTATAATATCCGCATCTGAGCCATTGTTGATTATTCCTTTTTTTGGATACATTCCAAAAATTTTTGCTGCATTTGTGCTGGTAAGTTGAACTAATTTTTGAAGTGTGATTCTTTTCTTGTTTATTCCTTCACTTAACAATATAGGCAAAAGAGTTGCAATTCCAGGAAATCCAGCTAGTGCATCCCATACATTACTTCCCTTTAATTTTAGATTTAGTTGATTTGCAACATGATCTGTTCCGATAGTATCGACTTGGTTTGTATCAATTGCATTCCAAACAAACGAAATATCTTCTACCGTTCTTATAGGTGGCATTACCTTTGCAAGATATCCTTTTTGGTTTTCATATGAAAGTGTAAGATAGTGAGGACACGTCTCAACAAAGATCCTTGTTCCAGCATTTTTCTCTTTTTTGATTTGTTTTAGTGCACTACTTGAGCCAATATGTGCAAAATATAACGTACAACCATATTTTCTTGCAAAGTTAGATACAGTTTGTATTGCCCTTACCTCAGAATCTTGAGGACGACTCTCAGACCAAGCTGCAAGCCCATCTTTTTTTTTCTCTTTTGCTGTTTTTATTCCACATGAACATGTTTCATAGTCTTCAGCATGGACTAAAACAGGACATCCAAGTGATGCTGCTGTTCTTACAACATTTTCGACAATCTCTGAATTTACCTCAACTTTTACCTCATGTAATGATGTCGTATTTGGCTCCATATCCATATACACATGACCTACATCTGCACCAAGATTCATGTATAGTTTGAATGAGGCTATTCCATTTTCTACACAAAACTTCATCTCCTCGATTTGTTGTTTGTTAAAGATTGAGGCATGGATAGTATAATCGACAAAATGCGTTCTTGCACTTGCCTCAAGCTGAGATCCAAGTGATCTTTTATACGAATCACCAAGCCTAAGCATTCTCATCATAGTTGTTACACCACCTAGTGCAGCAACTCGTGATTCAGTCATAGCTGCCTTGTCTATAGGAGAATAAACCCCATAGTGTACATGTGTGTCTATTACTCCTGGAATCGAAACGAGTCCGTGCCCGTTAATTTTTTCATCACATGTAGGCACATCTGTTGTAAGGCCTACAATTTTACCATCATCAATTATGATATTTTTATCAATCAAGCCTTGATCTGTCACAACATGAGAATTTGTTATTACTGCATCATAGGTCATCTAGTTTTGTGCAATGATTTCTATCTATTATGCGTTTGAGTAAATGAATAAAAACAGATTCTCTAGTGGTAAGTAGGGGCCGGTGATTTAGTGGTATAATGTCGCGTTCGCAACGCGAATGT
>JBQTJY010000067.1:0-2587 GCA_052386635.1 Nitrososphaerota archaeon | reverse complement strand
TTCTGTATGCCTGATAGGCTGGAACTTCGTCAGCCAAAAGCCGACAACTACAGCCGGAAGCTCTACCAGGCTGAGCTAGCGTGGGACAATGTTTCGCTGTTGTTTAGCATTAAATAATTATCGAATCACTCAGTTCAACTAACTCTTATTAACGGAAATTATTTAGTAATTTTATGGAAGAAGAAGCAGCTTATCAAATCTATGAAGTCAGATGTAATGACGTACTAGAGCAAGAAGGTGTAAGATTTGCTGCAATAATTAATTCTGAAGGCAAGCTTACTGCAGGTGGATTCAAAAAAGGCATCAAACCTCTTGAAGGCGATGAAGAGAAACTACATGAATTTATGAAATATGCTGCAAAAATATCACTACAGGAAGAATATGATACTAGTTTGGGTGCACTTAATTACATTGCAGCTCGTAGAGATAAAATCATTCTAATCAGCTTTCCATTTCCTGTAAGTAGACACATACTCCTAGTTTCAGCTGAGCCCGGACTTGATATTGAAAAACTAGCTAAAATTGTTGTCACGATATTTGGCGATTCATCACATGCTATAGAAAGAGGTTTATCAGAATCCTTCCCAGGTGTATGATAGTATCTTCTAGCGAATTTTTGAAAACTTGTAAAAATTTAGTTATTAAAGCGATCTAATAAACGATAAATATCGACTACTAAACTAACTAAATTTGTGGCAGCGTCAGAACTTTTGGTGGGCGGATATGTCTGCACACCTTATTTACACAATCATGAATCAATCGAGATAAAAGATACTTGGCAACGATCTAAAAATATTCAAGAGATGTATTTTGCTACGGCAACTTTTTCAAAGGACGGAAGTCCATATTTTTCCCCTGCTGCTAATCACTATATTATTGCAAAATTCAAAGACAATGCAAAAATTTTAAAAGAAATGGACAAATTCAAGCAGGAAAAGGCCTCGTTTATTTTCAGTATGAACGATGAACTATTTGAAAGAGAATGTTCTGAAAACGTGAATTTTGTTTCTGTATATTACTTGGAGTATGGTGAATCAGATACAGATATGCAAGATGTAGCTGATGTGATAGCAAAACGTGACAAAGTTGGAAGAGCAGGAATAGGCAGAATGGATCTTTGCTCAAACAAGGAACCCAAGTTTACCTTTCCATACAGAGATAGTATTGTAGTGCTAGAAGTTGCAAGTGATAAAAGTCATCAAAGCGTTAACAAATATTGCGAAGAAACACGTCGTCATGTTTGTAGAAAAGGGATCACACTAACTAATCTTGTTAGTCTTTCAGTTCTTGAAAAATTAAAATAAAAAAAAGTTAAATATCAACCAAAAATCTGTTTTTTCATGAGCAAACCCTCTGAACTAGGATCACTAAAGATCGGCTCTTACATACTTTTACCTGTTTCAGATCAACCTTCAGGTGAACCTTGTCGTATAGTAGAATATGATACAAGCAAGCCTGGAAAACATGGGGCTGCCAAAGCAAGGATTGTAGGTGTTGGCATATTTGATAATCAAAAGCGACCACATGTAGGTCCTGTAAGCATGCAAGTGCATGTGCCATTGATAGACAAAAGAATGGGTCAGATAATCTCAATAACAGATTCTGCAATCCAGGTGATGGATTCAGAAACCTTTGAGACGCTGGATATGAACATGGTTGAAGATGAACTCAAAGGCAAAATTCAGCAAGGCCAAGACGTTGAATATTGGAAAGTAATGGACAGAACTAAAATTATGCGAATAAAGTCCTAATTTGGATGCTGATGATGATTTGGAAAAGCCATCTGATTTTTGATGAAGATTATGAGAATTGAAGCATCCAGTGCTTTTCCCTTGAAATTCTGTTATTGACACTTAAAATTACATTAAATTAGAATTTCTTTTTGTCATGAAACTTGCAGCGCTGTTTTCTGGTGGTAAAGATAGTACCTACTCTATATATCAAGCAAAAAAGGATGGGCACCAAATTAGTTGTGTTGTAACAGTATTTCCAATATCTTATGAAAGTGAGTTGTTGCATTTTCCAAACATTCGTTTGACCAAACTACAATCACAGGCAATGAAAATACCGCAACTAGCAATAGACGCAGATTCTACAAACCCAAACTCAGAGGTTAATACATTACAAGAAATACTTTGCAAGGCAAAGGAACACTTTGGAATTGAAGGAATACTCCATGGTGGAATACTAAGTGAATTTCAAAGGAAGCGATTTGAAAGTATTTGCAAAAACTTGAATGTACAACTTGTTTCGCCATTATGGAAGAAGAATCAAAAAGAATACATGCAAAATCTCCTAAAAGAAAATTTTCATTTTATAATAATTAGTGTAAGCTCAGGTGGCCTTGATGAGTCTTGGCTTGGCAAAGAAATCACACAAGAGGATCTAAAAAAACTTGAAACACTATCAGAAAAATTTGGATTTAATCTAATCGTAGAGGGAGGAGAAGCAGAAACATTGGTAACTGATTGTCCTTTATTTTCAAATCCTATTAAAATCAAAAAATCTAACAAAGTGTGGGATGGGTATCGAGGAAGGTTTGAAATACTGGAGGCAGAATTAGCTCACAATGCTTGATAGTCTAAAA
>JBQTJY010000066.1:0-13844 GCA_052386635.1 Nitrososphaerota archaeon | reverse complement strand
GTCTTCCATTTCATTTTTAATTATCAACTTTTCCTGTAAATTGTGGACTTTGACAAAAACTCATTATGTGGCGTATATCAATTTAACCACTCAATTTTTTGCAATAAAATGATAACATTTTAGCACGACCTAAAACAGCTCTTTTTTCAAATAGTTTTCAAACTCGATATCTGTTTTCATTTTCTTTGCCTCTAAAAACATCTGTGCATCATTTCCAACAACATATCTTGGAAGCGGCTCTTTGGCCTCAATTGCCTTTATTATCGTGTCTGCAACCTCACTTGGGGGAGTTCCCATTTCTGCCATCATTTTGATTCCCTTGTAGACCTTGTCGATTATGTCTTTGTAAGGAGAATCAGGATTTCCTTTCTCAACCTTCATAGATGAGATAAAGTTTGTCTTTATCACTCCGGGTTCAATTATTATCGTCTTTATACCAAACGGTGATAGCTCGTATCTCATAGATTCGCTAAGGCCCTCCAATGCAAATTTTGAGCTAATATATGCTGGAGATCCTGGAAAGCCAATTCTTCCTGCAACAGAGCTCACATTTACTATAATTCCAGATCCTTGTTTTCGCATAATGGGTGCAGTTTCTTGGATTAGCCTAACAATTCCAAACAAGTTTGTTTCAAACTGCTTTTTTAAATCTGAAATCGAAATATCTTCAAGACAGCCAAACAAGCCATAACCTGCATTATTTACCAAAACATCGACTCTACCTTTTTGTGACATAATTTTGCTAATAGCTGATTTGATAGAGTCTTCCTTGTCAACATCAAGTTCTATGACATCAAGCTTTAGGTTTTCTTTTTTTGCAACATCAAGAATATTTTTTGATTTTTTGGTATCACGCATAGTTGCAAATGTATGGTAACCTTTTCTTGCAAGGGCAAGCGCAGTTTCATACCCTATACCACTTGAGCTTCCTGTAACAAGCGCTACTTTTTCCATTATTTGAGTAAAAAATGTGGTACTAATAACTCTAAAGACTAAAAACGCTGCGCATTATACTAATGGCTTGTCTCCTTCTGTTGGCTCTTCAAGCTCTGTTGCTTCCTTGTCATTGATTCTCTGTAAAATCTCAAGAGATGAACTCTTGTGCAAAAACTCGTTGTTGTTGCCACATCTATATGAGAAGGTACACCTGGGACAACCAGCCTCATTTTTGCATGGACATTCCTTTACAATGTACATGCTGCGCTCAAATGCCTTTTCTAGTCTGTCATAAAGTGCTTTACTTGCACCGCTGCCGCCAATTGCACCATCATAAATAAAGATCAAGCCAGATATTCCAAGCGAGATCCCACCCAAATCCTGTGACACTCCGCCAGTAATCATGTTGCTTCCTTCAATCACTACATGCTCTGTTGCATGGTAACCGCTTGCCTCAACATATTCGCCATTGTCTGACTTTTCTATTTCAGTTAGTGGTCTTGGTGCATGAAAAACAAGTCCCTTTGTTACAAAATCATACTCTAATGGTTTATCAAGAATAATTTTTTGACCTTGAGTAATTTCCTGACCTATCTCTATGTTGGCATATCCGTAGACCTTTTTTTGAATATGCAACTTGCAAAACGCAGTCTCTAGCCCAAAAACACGCCGCTTTTCATAAATAGTCTCAATAGTTGGCCATTCCTCAGTCAAGGCCTTTGTGTAATATGGATAGTCTCTTGGTACTGGAACAATCCTTGCAAAAGCCTTGTCTGGATAATCAAACTCTACTACCTTGTATCTAGAACCTGCAAGAAAATAGATCGCAGAGGAGTGTAGCTCTTCTAGCGCAATTGGAAGTACTCTGTCTCCAACCTTTCGCTCATTTAGGAAAATATCAACAGACCTTCCTATACCCCTAATGCTGTAATCATTTACAAGTGATCTAGCCTTGTCGTAATTTGGGACGTATCTGTCCTCGTATAAAGAAAGATTTCCAATTCTTAGCTGCTCTTCAATTATCTTGACATGTTCTTTTAGCTCATGTTTTGCAATTGGCTTGTCACAGGCCATTGCAACTACTTGAAACTCTTCTACAAAGGGATTCTTTGGGTCTATGTAGATTCTTTCCACATCATCAAAATAGTCATCTGGATGATTTTTGTAGTATTGCGAGATAGGATCATTTCCAAGAGCCAAAAATGCATAGCCTCGCTGGCCTTTTCTTGCAGCTCGTCCAATTCTTTGCATTAATCTATTTACTGGAATTGTTGCAGAAATTATCCCATCAACATTGCCAACATCAATTCCTAACTCAAGCGTTGGAGTACAGGAGATTGCCATTAACTTGTCTGACTTGAATAATTGCTCTACTTTTTTTCTATAGTTTGCCATCAAACCTGCTCTGTGAACCTTGATGTCAATTTTTTGTTTTTTTGCTTGCATTGCAAGAAGTTCGGAATTTAGATGAGAATTGCTAAAAACCATAGTCTTGTGTTTTTTGCTTGTTAGTTTTTTTGCAAGCTCTATCATTAGAGCCCTTTGTGTTCGAAGTGATGGAAACAACATGACAAAGTCAGTATCTCCTTTTTTCCCAGAACCCTCAACTACGATCATTTTTTCTCCAAAAAGTTGTTCACAAAACTCTTTAGCATTTTTCAAAGTAGCTGATGATGCAATAAACTGAATTTTTTTGCAAAGACGCTTTAGTCGTTTAATTATATAATGAACGTTAGAGCCAAATATTCCAAAATAGACATGAACCTCATCTACAACTACAAACTTTACAGAATCAAGCAATGACGCAAACCTTGTTCTATTCAAAAGATGATAGTGTAACACATCAAAATTTGTAATGATTATCTGTGGTGGGTTGTCTAGAATCTTTGCACGCTCTGACTGTTTTGTATCGCCATCAAAAACTTGGACATTAATACCAACCATTTTTGCAAGCTCTGAAATCTTTGGAAACTGGTCTCGTGATAGAGACTTGGTTGGATATACAAATAAGGCAAGAACTTTACCTAGATTTTCCTCTCCTTGCTTTATTTTTTGTACTATTGGAACCATAAATGCCTCTGTCTTGCCAGAAGCAGTTGGTGCAGAAATTACTACATTATTTCCATAGGCTATCTCTTTTATTGCCTCTTCTTGAAACCTGTAAAATTTTTTGATTCTTTTTTCTTGCAAATACTCTGATATTTGTGAATCTAATCCAAGCTCAGTTACATCAGAACCAAGCTCAGGTTCAGGCTCTTTGATTATTTTATAAAAAGAGACATAATCATTTTTTGAAAATAATATGGACTTTGTAAGATCATCAGGCTCATATCCTTTGATCATTTTTTTAATTTCGTCTTCACTTTGTAAAATTCCGCTAGTTATCAGGAGTTGTCCAAACTGTCTTTTGTCTTGTATGGCGCCATGGTCATATTGTACAAGAAAATCAAGATATGCCTCATCGGGATTTTTTTTATAATCTACAATGCCCTTTAGGTCACACTTTGTGCAAGAAAGCATCGTCTTGGAGTTGAAGGTCTTTTGGATCTCAAGCACAGATCTGCATTTTGGACAAAAATACTTCAATAGCTACCTATAGACATACTCTAAGACCTGATTTATTGATTGAGAAGTACAAACCACTGCTTGATATGTCCAGATCCGTACACAAATACCTGCTCACCTGTACACCCATGGAGGTAAGAGGGGAATAGTGGTCAACCTAAACTCAGCAAAGGTGCTAAGATAATACATACGCTAAAGTTATCTACTATCTAGACATCAAATGAAGCATGGGCTCAGGAAGCTATGCAAGAGCAATAGGTGGAATCCATCGAAGTTATGCAACTGCCCTCAAGCGAGCAAAATCAAGACAGTCTGTTCTAAATGCTTACTGGAAACATAAACGTGACCATGAACGACTGTTAAAACAGCATCTCAGAGAAGAGATGAATGATGTAAAGCGCATAAAGGGCAAAATGAAGTATCGATAAACCAGAAGGATTCTAGAATACAAAGCGAGAATAGGATCTCGTCTAGTCCATCCAATTCTTTTTGATTTATTTTAATGACATTATTAAACAAGTGCATCAGTAGAATTATGAATTTGAAAAAGATCATGCTCAACAAAATTTACAACATGAATTGTGTTGAAGGGATGCAGCTAATCAAAAATAACACAATTGATCTTATCATAACCGACCCTCCGTTTGCTATAGACTTTAAAGCAACAAAACAAAATTACAACCGCACTGCATCACGAGTAATACAAGGCTATAACGAAATCAAGGCTGAAGATTACTATGATTTTACATACAGCTGGATGAGAGAATGCTTTAGAATTCTAAAAGAATCAGGCAGCATGTACGTCTTTTCAGGCTGGAATAATCTCAAAGACATTCTAATGGCACTTGATGATGTTGGTTTTATCACCATTAATCATATAATTTGGAAATATCAATTTGGTGTTGTTACTGCAAAAAAATTTGTTACCTCGCATTATCACTGTCTTTTTGTGTGCAAAAACGAGAAAAAAAGAAAGTTTTACCCATATACACGATTCAAGAAAAATTCAAAGAATGTAGAAGGGCGAAGTCTTCACTATAAGGATAAAGAAGACGTGTGGGAGATAAAGCGTGAATATTGGACAGGTGATCAAAAAACTCCTACTAAACTACCATCAGAACTAATCAAGAAAATTTTGGAGTATTCTAGCACAAAAAATGACACCGTCTTTGATCCATTCTTGGGATCAGGGCAAGTTGCAGTAGTTAGTAAGATGCTTGGAAGAAAGTATTTGGGATTTGAGATTGTACAAGACTATTACAAGTTTGCAAAAAAAAGACTAGACAAGAATCTATATCGTTTAAAATAATTTTATAATTGTTTTTTATCAGAATCTGAACTTTGATGTCCAATTTTTGATGAAATCATTTCTCTTAGCTCATCATCTGTTTTTGTAGCAAAATTGATTCCTAGAGATTTTGCAATCATTTCTAGCTTTTGTCTTTCATTTTGCACGGGGCCACTTATCTCAATATTTGTATTTGAAAAATCTTTAATGTTGTTTTGAAATTGGTTTTTTGTTTTGTTGTATTCGCCAACAGCGCGTCCAATTTTTTTTGCAACATCAGGAAGTCTGTTTGTGCCAAGCAAAACAACCAACGCTACAAAGATGATAATTATCCATTCGCTGCCCATGATATTAAGCGAGTAATCCATCACGGAATCAAATATCGCAGATTAAAATTAAAGATTTGGATTCCACTGCACTTTGAGTTTTCGTTTATTTGCAAGAATTATTCCTGTAATAGCAATACCTATTACAAAAAAGGCAAAGTATGGTGCATCAGTACCAAGAAAATGTGATACTATACCAGCAAATAATGGTCCTGCAGCCCACCCTATTCCAAAGGTTGCTTCATATGCGCCAATCATTCCTCCAGAAAACTTTGTCTGTACCTTACGCATGATAATCTCAAAAGTTAGGGGGAAGTAGATGGTATAGCCAAAACCTAGTATCAACATGGCTATAGTGAATGCCTCAAAGGTAAATGAGTAAAAGACAACAAGCATTCCAAAGGCAATGGAAAGTATTGTGGCAACAAGACTGTAGAAAATTCTTTTTTCTAATGGTCCAATAAACACCAGAGTAACAAGTCTTGATATGCCAAAGATAAAGAACAACAACTCAATTCCTGACTCTGAAATCGCTCTATCATTCATAAACGCAGGATAAATGGTAAGAAAGGTACCAAAGGACGCACTACAAAATATCAAAATCATAATTATTAGCGGAAACTGGGTGATTTGCTTTATAGATCCAATTGAAAATGTAGCAGTCTGTGTTGTTTTTCCATACTTTGTCAAAAGCAAACTGGATATGATGGCTACTGCAATTGTATACGTAGCATACTGAAATAGAATTCTGTATGTCACATCAAGATTTTCAAGTAAAAACGTACCAATTAGCGGCCCAATCATTAATCCACCTACAAAAAACGCCATAAAGCGAGCTATTGATTTTACACGACGCTCAGGTGTTTCTACATGTGCAATTATTCTTTCACAAGGAGGCCAAAAAAATGCATGAGCAAATCCAGTCATTGCTCTAAAGGCTGCAACCTCTGGAACTGACTGTGATATTGAAAGTAAATAGATTGATGCAGTGTTAACTACTATTCCAGCAGACAATAGCAAACCGTTATTGAATCTATCAAGCAAGACACCGACAACAAGTGGAATAAACATGTATGGAAGAAAATTCACCAGACCAATAATTCCCAACTCTACATATGATGCATCAATTGCCTCTTTTGCAAAAACAGGAACTATTGGATTATGCATTCCATAGGATAATCCAACTAGTAATGATGTAACATAAACTAGAACAAGTGGAAGTTTCATATCACTTGAAAGCCGCAACCATTATTGCTCCGCCCAAAAGGTCTTTCTCAAACTCTACTCTTGTAAATTTTTCAAGAAGCATTTTTTCTAGTTTCTTGTTTTGTGGCCAGAGCTTGTACGTTCCATATAATGTAGCAAATTTTAAGCCTAGTTTACCTCCTGCAGCCAATGCTATAATTGGCAGAATTAGTCTCAGATAAAATGACACACCAACTCGTATGATGGCATTGTCTGGCTTTCCCAAATCCACAATAACAAATCTGCCTTCTTTTTTTAAGACTCGATGGATTTCAGAAATCGCAGTTTTAAGACTAATTGCATCTCTTAAAGAATAACCACACAACACAGCATCAAACTTTTCATTTTGAAATGGAATATGTTCAAACACTCCACATGATAAATCTGGTTTTTTGTCAAAAAACTTGCTAGTATTTTTTAGCATTGGAATGAGCGGATCATATAGTGTGATGCTGATGCTATTGCCAGCTACTTTTACTGCAGTCTTTGACATATTCCCAAATCCAGATCCTGCATCAAGAACTGAATCACCACTCCTTACCCTATCTTTAATTCCTCTTAGGCGGTGTTCTTTGTCTTTTCCAAGCGAAATATACGAATTTACCTTGTCATAGACTGGAATTATATCACGTAAAACATCTAGAACCTCGTTCCAGTAGCTGCCTAAACCCACATGAGCCCTTGACTTGGCCGATATTATATTTGGTAGTAGGAATCAGACGAACAAATAGGTAATCTTTAGTTGGTAAACTTTTGTTTTGATACCTGATAGAATTTCTCAAGATCAGCTTCTGATATTCGCTGCAAAAGCTTTGCATCATGTCTTACTTCGGCCATCTTGATGTGCTTTGTTCCTTCTTTTTGTTCGCTTTTGAGATTTATTGCAGCAATTGCAAGCGCCGCAGCATCTCCTTGAGATATATCTGTCTTGTAATTTTTCTCTAAAAAGTTTGTAACATCTTCTGATCCTGCGCCAATTGCTACAGCAGCATATGATACGTAGGTTCCGCTTGGGTCAGTCACATAGATTGTACCACCTTTTTCATCAACACCAGCTATGATTAGTGCAACACCATACGGTCGAACTCCCGAGTATTGTGTAAACTGGTGACACTGGTCTGCTAGATGTTTTGCAACCATTTCAACAGATACAGGTTCATCATAAGTAAGCTTGCTACTTTGTGAAAAGAATCTTGCATTGTCTACTTGTACACGCGCATCAGGGATATAGCCTGCAGCAGCAACTCCGATATGCTCATCCACTTGGAAAATTTTCTGAGTTATCTCAGTTACTTGAAGTGTGCGTGGCTTTTCTTCTACTGCTATAATGACACCATCCTTGCTCTTGATTCCAATAGCAAGCGTTCCACGCTTTACGGTTTCTATCGCATATTCGACCTGATAGATTCTACCATCTGGTGAATACATGGTAGGTGTCATATCATAACCACGTGATGCCATCATGTCAAAACGAGTCCATTCATAGTCAATTTAAGGGTATTTTTTATTGCAATGGCTCATCGATATTTTAGATCGGCAAAGCCAATTGATAATGAATTTGGTAGAGATTTGGAAATAGCGTTTTATTTTATCAAATCTTTTTTTATCTCAACAATGATAACGCAACAGCTATTAGAGTTTAAAAAAATAATTGAAGCAAAACCAGCAACAACCAATAGAATTCCAGACAAACAGACAAGAAATCTGCTTTTGTATCTATTTTCAGGAACACGCGGGGGATTTACAAGGCTAAGAATCGTCATGTTATTGTTAGAAAGACCATATAACACACACCAACTTACAAAAGAGATTGGTCTTGACTACAAGGCAGTTCAGCACAACCTACAGGTTCTGCTAAAAAATAACCTAGTAACAAAGGTTGGAGAAAAATATGGAGTCATATTTCATCTATCTAACTTTTTAGAAATTAATATACACGTATTAGATGAAGTGATTACAAAACTAGAAAGAAAATTAAATTCAAAAAAGGTTTATCTTTAATTTTTCTCAAACTAATATTCGTAATAATTCTGTAAAAATTAAACAAACTTATATAATCTGAGGAGATGATCTCGATCAGCTTTGATCAAAAACGATCCCTTTGCAAACGCAACAAAACAACTTGATGATGCATGTCAAATACTAAAAATAGACAAAGGTGTTCGTGACTATCTTGCACAACCAAACAAAGTTCTTAGAATAAAAATTCCAGTTAAACTGGATAACGGAAAAATTAGAATCTTTACAGGATTTCGTAGTCAACACAACAATGACAGAGGCCCATACAAGGGTGGCATAAGATACTTTGATCCAGAAGGCGGAATCGAATACATGGAACGCGAAGTCATGGCACTGTCTTCATGGATGACGTGGAAATGTGCCGTAGTGGTCGGTCCGCTTGGAGGTGGCAAAGGAGGTGTTTACATTAATCCTAAAAAAGAAAAACTAAGCGAAGGCGAGCTTGAACGACTGACACGAAGATTTGCATTTATGATTTCTGAGATAATTGGACCACAAAAAGACATCCCAGCACCAGACGTTTACACCGGAGGAAGAGAGATGACTCAGATCATGGATACATTTGGAAAATTACATGGAATTACTAATCAACCAGGAGTCATTACCGGAAAACCCATCTCAATGGGCGGTTCGTTGGCAAGAAATGTTGCAACTGGACTAGGATGTGCATATTGTGTGAGAGAGGCAGCGAAAGTATTGAAGCTAAATCTCAAAGGCGCAAAGGTAGTTCTTCAAGGATTTGGAAACGCTGCTACATTTACAGGAGAATATCTTGAGAAAATGGGAGCAAAGGTAATAGCTGCAAGTGACTCTAAAGGATCAATCATTAACACAAGCGGAATCAAGACAAGCAAACTACTCGAATACAAGGAAAAGAAAGGCTCTGTGGTTGGATATCCAGGAAGTAAAAAAATTACAACAGAAGATCTACTCACAACAAAATGTGATGTTTTAGTTCCCGCGGCACTGGAAAACCAGATAACTGCAAACATAGCAAAGAATCTCAAGTGTAAAATTATTGCAGAGGCTGCAAACGGCCCAACACTACCTGAGGCAGATCCAATAATTTACAAAAAGAAAATCATGGTTATCCCAGACATACTGGCAAATTCAGGAGGCGTTTGCATTTCATATCTTGAATGGGTTCAAAACAACATGGGATACTATTGGAGCTTTGATGAGGTTGCAAAGAAAATGGAAGACCACATCACACGAGGCTTCAAAGACACCTATGCACGTGCAAAGAAATACAACATTGACATGCGCAAAGCAGCTATGGTACTAGCTGTTGAGCGAGTTGTTGAAGCATTCACCCAACGAGGCATCTGGCCTTAAAGTTGTTTATAGCAAGTTAGCTGCTCGATAAATCTGATTTTTCCTTTTGTTATTGATACAAGGTTTTTCTTAAAGGAAAGATCAACTCTTGTACGACGTTCAAGCTGCTCCATTATTTTTGCTGTAAGATATTTTCCCTTGCGGTCGCTATCAAGCAGAACTATTAGATGCTTGTACTGTGCAGCAGAATCGGCAAATTTGGCAAGACCTCCAAACTTGTGAAACTCTAGCACTTTACCAGAAAAACCAAGGCCTTTGAGCGCTACTGCATCACGCTTTCCTTCTACAATAACCGCACTATCTTTTTTTGAGTTAAGCGAATCTATGAAATTTTTAACGTCAGAAACTTCCTCGTCTGAGAACTCCATGTTAATAGTATTAATTTGATATATTAAGAATTTTATCTGAAAATCAAAATGCCTGATGTTCTAGTTGTACAAAACTCCAAAGCAGAAGGACCTGGAACTCTTGGAAATCTTCTCATAAAAGATGGATTTAGGTTACAAAACATTTTTGCAAAAAAAGAAAAACTTCCAACAAGTGATTACTCGTTACTTGTTGTATTAGGTGCTCCAGAAAGCGCAAATGATAATTTAGATTATCTTAAAGACGAAATGGCACTAATTAGACAATTTGTAAAAAAACAAAGGTCTGTTCTTGGAATATGTCTTGGCTCTCAACTAATTGCAAAATCTTTTGGAGCACAAGTTTTTCGTGGAGCTAAAAAAGAAATTGGGTTTTATCATGATTTGCATATAGAAAACACATCAAAGCTATTTTCAGGATTTGAAAATCCGTTTACAGTTTTTCATTGGCATGGAGATACATTTGTTCTTCCACAAAACGCAATACAGCTTGTCTCATCAAAAGACTATGAAAATCAGGCATTTCTATTACACACTGCAGTAGGGATTCAGTTTCATATCGAAGTCACAAATGAAATGATAAATCTATGGCTAGATAAATCGCAGGAGTTAAGCAATACGCCATATATTGACCCAAATAAAATCAGACAAGAAATTTCTGTTAATTTACCCACAGTAAAAAAGAATATGGAAATTTTTTACAAAAATTTCAAATCACAATTCCATCTTTGACCAAAGTTTAATATACTGAACTTGATTTTCTTCGATCGCCTTATGAATTCAGTTAAAATTTTTGACGAAACAATCAAAACAGATCATAAGGTCATAACAGAAGAACTTGCAAAATCAATTCTAAAAAGTTATGGAATAAAGGTTCCTGGCTATGCATTGGTAAACTCTGCAGACCAAGCAGCAAAGGCTGCAAAAAAACTAGGCTTTCCACTAGTCATGAAAGTTGTTTCTCCACAAATCCTACACAAGACAGATGTTGGTGGAGTAAAGGTCGGCATTGATAACGTAAAGGATGTCAAAAAAACATTCAATGACATGTACAAGCGCCTCTCAAAGAAAAAAGGTGTTCCACTAACAGGAATCCTACTTGAAAAGATGGTGCCAAAAGGCATAGAAATAATCGTTGGTCTGCAAAACGATCCTCAGTTTGGGCCAGTAATAATGGTTGGAGTTGGTGGTGTTCTTACCGAAATTTTCCGTGATGTTGCATTTAGAATGTTGCCTATAACAACTGATGATGCAAAATCGATGCTAGATGAGCTAAAAGGCTCTAAAATGCTCAAAGGCTTTCGTGGAAGCAAGCCAATTGACATTAACATGTTATCTAAAGCCCTTGTCCAAATTGGCAAGCTTGGCGTAGACAATGCCTCACACTTTGATAGTATAGATTTCAACCCGATTGTTGTTTATCCAAAGTCATATGCAGTAGTTGATGCAAAAATAATCCTAAGAAAAGAGATAAAATCAGATGCTATCTCAGAAGCACAGCCAAACTCAAAACACATGGAGATGTTCTTTACGCCACAGTCAGTTGCACTTGTTGGCGCATCAGCAACTCCAGGAAAAATAGGAAACTCGGTTCTTGATAGTTTGGCAAAACATGATTACAAGGGTAAAGTTTTCCCAATAAACCCAAAGCAAGAAGAAATTTTAGGAATCAAATGTTATCCGTCCCTTTCTGCTGTACCAGAAAAAATAGATCTAGTCGTTGTCTGTGTTGATCTATCAGTTACTCCACCAGTACTAGAAGAGTGTGCAAAAAAAGGCATTCACAGTGTAGTGATCGTATCAGGTGGTGGAAAGGAGCTTGGCGGTGAAAGAGCTGCATATGAAGCTGAAGTTAAACGATTATCCGAAATGCATGAAATTAGAATAATTGGTCCAAACTGTATTGGCATGTTTAATGCAGCAAACCGCCTTGACTGTGCGTTTCAGGGTCAGGCACGAATGGTCAGAGCAAAACTAGGACCTGTTGCACTATTATCTCAAAGCGGTACCATGGGAATCAGCTTTTTGGAGACTGCAGACTCGTTTGGATTATCAAAGATGGTAAGCTATGGCAACAGGTCAGACGTAGACGAGGCAGACATGATATGGTACTTGGCAGATGACCCGCAAACCACAGTAATTGCACTATATGTAGAAGGCTTTGGCGATGGCAGAAAATTCATCAATACAGCAAAACGTGTCATGGCAGAAAAGAAAAAACCTGTTGTTATTTGGAAGAGTGGAAGATCAGAGGCAGGAGCAAAGCAGGCAGCATCTCACACAGGCTCACTTGGTGGCTCTAATGCAATAATTATGGGTGCATTCAAGCAGGCAGGAATAATTTCAGTTGACAGCTATCAGGAACTTGCAGGCGTGACAAAAGCACTTGCGTGGCAACCTGCAGCAAAGGGAAATAGAGCTGCACTGTGCAGCAATGGGGCAGGACCTATGATTGGTGCAATTGATCACTTTGAAAGACTAGGACTATCACTTGCTAAAGTAACAGAAGAAACAAGAAAGAAAATGGTTGAACACTTTCCGCCAACATATGTTGTAGGAAAGGGTAACCCTGCTGATGTAACAGGTGGAGCAAACGCAGATGACTATCGATTTACAATACAGTCCTTTATGGATGATCTAAACGTAGACATTATCATGCCATGGTTTGTATTTCAAGACGATCCACTAGAGGAAACAATAATTGATTACCTGGCAGAATTTTCAAACCAGAAAAAGAAACCAATACTTGTTGGTGGAAATGGTGGGCCATACACGCAAAAAATATCTGCACTAATTGAGCAAAAAGGCGTTCCAGTTTATGATGATATTAGAACATGGGCAGCTGTTGCATCTGCCTTAGCACAATGGGGAAAAATCTCATAGACAACATTTAAGTCCGACATTAATTTCGCAATTAATAATGGCTCTAGTTACAACAACAAAATCAGATGGAATCTGTACAGTCAAAATCAATAGGCCAGAAAAACTAAACGCAATGAATAGCGATGTTGCAAAAGAAATAATCTCAATCTTTGAAAAAACTGGAACAGACGATAGCGTAAAGGTAATAATTTTAACAGGCGAAGGAGATAGGGCATTTTCTGCAGGCGCAGATATTGAATACATGTCAAAAATCTCACCAGACGAATCAGTTGAATATGCAAAACTAGGTCAGCTACTCACTGCAACTGTTGAAAACATAAGACAGCCAACAATAGCAGCAATAAACGGATTTGCGTTAGGTGGTGGATGTGAGCTTGCAATGTCTTGTGACATTAGAATTGCATCTGATACAGCAAAGCTTGGACAGCCCGAAGTTACAATTGGAATACCTCCTGGATGGGGAGGCACTCAAAGACTATTGCGAATAGTTGGAATAGCAAAAGCAAAGGAGCTTGTCTACACTGGAAAAATGATCAAAGCAGACGAGGCAAAAGAAATTGGCCTTGTAAACCAGGTTGTACCTCTAGCATCATTAATGGATGAAGCAATGAAAATGGCAAAAGCAATTGCAGAAAACTCTGCAATGGGAGTACAAATGTCAAAGACTGCAATCAACAAAGGACGAAACGCGGACCTTGATACTGGCCTTGGAGTTGAGCTTTTGGCATGGAGAAACTGTTTTACTCATCCAGATCGAGAGCAACGCATGACTGCGTTTGTAAACAAATCAAAAAAGTAAGCTAGTCCTAACTTTCTTCTTGTTTTATTGAATTCCTACCATACTTGGTATGAAAAGCTTATTATAATTAGATGAGACATTTT
>JBQTJY010000065.1:0-31666 GCA_052386635.1 Nitrososphaerota archaeon | reverse complement strand
TCTATAGCAACAATATCTATTCCTATTCCCATTTTTTAAATCATATTATGTCAGGATCTATGTAGTCAAGATCTTATTTTCTAACAACTACTTTTGCAACACCATCTAACAAACATGTTCTCTCTTGATTGTAAATTGATGTTTTTATGGTAATTAGGCGTATTGCCACACTTTTGTCAATTACTTCTCCTTTTATTGTAATTACATCATTAACAAAACAAGGATTTTGGAAATTCAATGACTGTGAAAAATATAGTGCATGTTTTCCTGGAAGATGCATTCCGATTAGTCTTGAAAAGAATGTAGCTAAGAGCATGCCATGACAGATTCTATTTTTAAAAGTAGTTGACTTTGCGTATTTTTCATCCATGTGTAATGGGTTATAATCTCCTGAAATCTTGGCAAAATCAGCGATCATAGATTCAGTAATTTTTACTGTAAATTCCTTTTTTAGACCTAAGTCAATCTGATCAAATTTATAGTCAGTTATATCAGTCATTCAAGACTATCCCATGGTTCTTTAGATGCCGTTTTATGTCTGCTACTTTTTTTACGTCAAGTGCTTCGTCAATTGTAAATTTTGTTTTAAATTCTTCTTCCAGTTCATACAATAAAACATATCCTTTAAACGAAGTCCAACTATCAATCGACCCAGGACCTGATTCGTCATTAACTTGAGAAACTGGAACATTCATAATTTTTGCAATTAGACTGTAAAGTCGTTGAGACATTATTCTATGTTAACCTCTAAATAATTTGGTGACTCAAATGGAATACTAAGGTCATAGACCAAATATCCGTCCTCTTTTTTAAACCCACAGTTTGGTAAAAAGGATTCAGTAGGCTTGTTTTTTTGTGTTGGAATAAATTGTGCTTTTATTTTTTTTACTCCATTTTTTTTTGCTGTGTCTAGTATAAAATTAAGAATTCCTTTTTCTACTTCTCTGCCCATTACTCTACAACTCAAAAGAAAAGTATCTAGAACCACTCTGTATGATGTTCTTTTTTCACAATAAAAACCCCAGTAATTCCATTATTTCCAAATTTATCTTCTACTTGAGCGCATCCAACTATCATTTTTTCATCTTGGCAAAATTTTCGAATGTCTTCTTCTTGATATCGTTTTGTAGTGAGATTGAATTGATTTGTTTTTAATGTAAGTTGTGAGATACGTGGGATAGTGAAATTGTTTGCTTTTTTTATTAAAACATGAATACCAAGTTTTTTCAGAAAATCTTCCAAATTAGGTGATGTTTGTTCAAGTACTTTTCTTTGTAATTGTTGATGATACATTTGTCCACGTGTCGTATCTTCATTTGTTATCCTTAATACGCTGAATTCATTTATTTCTTGAAGTATTTGCGAGTATAGGGATGGATCTGATGGCAAATCAACTGTGTTTACTTGAGGCAAATTAATTTGTGTATATTCTCGGTTAAGCGGATCGTCATCAAAAAATACCATACTATCCAAGCCTATATTCAGTTCTGTTGCGATTTCTTTCATATTTGATATCTTGTCAGCCCAATTAATTTTCATGGAAGCAAAATTATTTTCTCTTAAAATCATATGTGGGTGTTCTCTTATAACTTTCAATGCCTCTTCTGGATTATTTTTACTATTGATAGCTAGAAGTATGCCACGTTGAAATAATGCAAGAAGGTTCCTTTGGAATTCTACATAGGCATTTCCGGGTGGTTGTGGGCCTAGTTTAATTCCGTCAAAACCATCTTCTCCCACTATTCCACCCCATAAAGTATTATCCAAATCTAAAACAACACATTTCTTTGACAGTCCTAATGTGGCTATAATGTAAGCCATTAGATCATTTGCCAAGTAAGGTATGTAGTCCAAAGATATTTTAATATCACCTACAAGAAATTGTTGAAAATTAACTACGTTTTTTTCACCGTGTAATGAAACAAAACTGTTAAAATCATATAGATAAACTGAATCTGTATTACAAAATTTTTGAATCAAATTTGTATTTAGATCATTTATCATTTCATGAAAACCATATTCAATTTTTGATTCAGCTATTCCATACGATGAATATGCCGGTTGAACAAAGTTTGTTATGACAAGTTTTGATTTAGAATTATTTACAAATGATTTAGCTAAAGTAACAATTTCATTAGTCTTTTCATTGATCAGATCTCGCCGTTTTGATGTGGATATAGAATATGGAAAATAAAAAAGATCACCAAGAATATTTCTAATATCTAAAATAAGAAACGTAACGTCAGGAAAAAATTGATATAAACCACTTTTTTTGTCTAGAATCTCTTGATTATATTGATTATAACCACCTACATAGGTTTTACAATCAATATTTTTTTCTGCAGATTTTACTTGAAGCGTTTCTGCAAGCCCATTAATTGTAAAACTTGATAAAATCGCGATTTTGATTTTTTTCTCAAATTTCCTTTTTTCTATGTTTTGTACTTTAGTGAGAAAGTAAGATAATTTTGGTTCTATATTCATAAATTGCCCATATTATAAACCACAATAAATATTTCGTATCTTAAACAAGATTAGATTAAACTAGTCTTTTATGCAGAAAGCTTAAAGATAAAACGTCATCTTTCCATTTAGGAAAGAATTATGCGCGAAGATGATGTATTTTCTATCAATGAAAAAGAAGTGATGGAATTTTATGGTTATAAGGGCTCAATAGGACGATTAAAAATGAAATTAAAGTTCTTGCGCTCTTGGATATTGCATTCAATAGCATATTCTTCTCCAGTGTCAGATTTTGTGATTAGCATGCAACGCTCAAGAGGTGTAAAAATAGGAAAAAATTGTCATTTTTCGCCTTACATTTTGATTGATTTAGTATATCCAGAGATGATCAATGTTGAAGATAATGTTACAATTGGATCAAATGTAATGATATTTGCGCATATCAATCCTACCGCCAATCTGGAGTTGAAAAGAAAAGCATATCCAAGAAAAGTTGAACGTGTGACAGTTCGAAATGGCGCTGTAATAAATCCAGGTTCTATTATTACTGCTGGTATAACAATAGGTAAAAATGCCATAGTTTCTGTTGGTAGTGTTGTAACAGAAGATATTCCTGATTATTGTATTGTAGTAGGAAATCCAGCTAGAGTTGTAAAGAAAATTGAATGACAGTTTTATCAAAGATCATTATTGACAAAATCGTTTTTAAACAAGGATTGAATGAAGTTGAATCTATTAAGTATTGATTTTGAAGAATGGTATCATCCTGAATTAGTTAAACCTTATATTTTGAATAAGGAAAAGAAACCATCTGTAATAAACGGTATAGATAAAATATTAGATTTATTACAAAAACACGAAACTTTTGCTACATTTTTTGTAGTAGGAGAATTATTAGAGATCAAACCAGATTTACTTGATAAAATACTTGGTGCAGGTCATGAAATTGCATGTCATACTATGTATCACAACAGATTAGACACAGTTGGTTATGAGAAAAAATTTCTTGCTGAGATTAAAGCTTTCGACAAACTTACTTCTGGCAAATCTAAAGGATTTAGAGCCCCAACATTTTCATTAAACAAATCTAGCTCTTGGGCTATAGACATTTTATCAGCTAACAATTATGTATACGATAGTAGTATTGTACCAGCTAAAACTAGTATGTATGGAATCCCTAATGCGGAAACAAAGCCATATCGAATCTCTAATTTATCAATAGAGCGAGATAATCCTAATGGAAAAATGTTAGAGTTTCCTCTACTTGTTACAAGATTTTTTGGAAAAAAAATTCCCGCTGGAGGAGGCTTTTATCTAAGAACATTACCCATTAAGATAATTAAGAATGCCATTAATTCTTACCAAAAAAAGAATATTCCAGCCTGTTTTTATGTTCATTCGTGGGAATTAATTCCAGAATTTATGCCAAAAATTCGCTTACCTAGAAAGGAGGCATTTATAACATATCATAATATTGAAAAAACTTTTTCACGGTTAGAAAAAATTCTCGATGAATTCAAGTTTACATCGTTTAATCGCTACATTTCTGATAATTTATTAAAAAATTAATTATTTACCTAAAATATTGAAGTGTTTTTTCAATGCCTTCTTTAATTGAGGTTTTTGGTTTCCATCCTAACGATTTTAGTTTAGAATTATCAACAACAAAATTTCCTACATCTACTTTTTTAGTATATGCTGGTGTTTTTACATATTTGATTTTTATATTTGCTAATTTTTCTAACCATTTACCTAATTGACGAAACCACGTTTTCTTATACGACGATATCCAATACAGATTGCCAGATTTTCCTTTTTTCATAATGGTAATAATACCTGCTACAACATCTGAAATGTAAATTAAATCTCTAAAAAAATTTCCTTTGTTAAATATAGTTACTTCGTTTCCGTTAGCAGCTTGATAGATCAAATAATTTATTGCATTTTTGTATGGCACTGTTTGTTCCCTTGGTCCAAAAGAATTTGTTATACGAAAAATTAAGGTATCTAATCCATATACTTGATGATATATTTTACAATAATATTCACTTGCTAGTCTATTAGTGCCATAAATTGTGGTAGGATTAC
Source organism: Nitrososphaerota archaeon (assembly GCA_052386635.1). Lineage (GTDB taxonomy): Archaea > Thermoproteota > Nitrososphaeria > Nitrososphaerales > Nitrosopumilaceae > VHBM01. Next base: position 27,115 of record JBQTJY010000065.1, on the reverse strand, counting down.
AAGGAGTTTGTTCGTTTACAGGTAATCTATGTGGTCTTCCAACAACTATAAACGTACTTCCAAGAATAAATTTGCATTTTAAATTCATTTTTCTAATTTTTTCTAAAAGAAACAAAGTTGCTTTTGTATTAGAATCTATATTGTCTAGTGGATTTTCAAATGATTTAGAGTGTGAAGTTTCTCCAGCTAAATGTATGATAATTTGAGGTTTATGTTTTTCAATACATTTTCCTAGTGTAGAAAAATTGGTTATATCGATTTTCTCGATTTTGACTTTTTTTAAAAGATGCGACACATTAGTTTTTTTAGTATTACTTTTTGTGATGATTACTAATTTATGATTTTCTTTTAGTAATTCATCACATAAATGACTTCCCACAAAGCCCATTCCTCCTGTGATCAGAATTTTCATCTATATTTTCAAAATATAGCTAAGTTAAAAATTAACTCATTAAATTCTATGAAAGATATTTCTTTTAGTGTTTTAACCAAAAATCATGAAGACTAGTATAATAACAAAAATTAAGATTATGATAAAAATTGCTAATGTTTTCAAAAATTGGTATCTATATCCTTTTGTCTATTTCAAAATATTAAGACGGGATTATGTTATATTTGAGACTTATAGTGGTTTGAAAATAAAATTAAGAACAAGATCAACAGATCTGATGGCCCTAACAAATGTTTGGATTGTTGAAGAATATTCAGATTTTAAAATCAATGACAATGATATTATTATTGATATAGGTGCTCACATAGGATTATTCACATTATATGCATCACAATTTTGCAAAAATGGTATTATTTTCTGTTTTGAGCCAGTTGAAGAAAATTATAGTGTTTTGTTAGATAATATAAGACAAAACAATCTAAAAAATGTAAAATTATTCAAAAATGCAGTATCAAAGAGTGAGTCTACCATTACAATATATCATAATAAAGATGAGGCTGCTCATAGTATGTTTAATTCTACGTCTTATCCTCTTAAAGTTGATTCCATTTCACTCAAAAAAATTATGGACGAAAATTCTATTAATAGATGCGATTTGATAAAGCTTGATTGTGAAGGTGCCGAATATGAGATTATTGAATCCTTACCTTTAGAATATTTTAAAAAAATATCAAAAATGATCATTGAATATCATTTTGCTGATTCTAAACCAAAATTGGTCAATGATCTCAAAACTAAATTAATAACTACCTCCTTTAAGATATCACAGGTTCCGCATTCTTCAGATATGGGATTACTATATGCTATAAAGTAGTAATTCTAAATCGATTGTATCATATTCCATCTTATAATTTAACAATAATCAGTGAAAACTAAATAATTGGAATTAACAGCTTTCCTGATGAAGATAGCATTTACATGTCCTGCTTCGTTGCCAGCCACACAGTTTGGAGGCATAATGTTTCTTTGTATAGATTTAGCTAGAGAATTATCGAAGATTGGACATGATGTAAGTATTTACACCACTGATATGGATTTTGTAAATAATCCTAAAACATTTAACAGAGATCTTCCTAGACAAGAAATTGTTGGTAAGTTTAAAATAAATCGTTCACATGTCTGCTTTTCATTTGGTTTATTTTTTGTAAATCCTAGTATGTATTTTCAGATGATTAAAGACAATCCTGACGTAATTCATGCTATTGGAGTACGAAGTTTTCAAGCCTATATTGCCGCATTAATTGCAAAAAAGAAAAAAATTCCATTAGTAATATCTGATCAAGGCGGTTTAACAACTCATCCCGCTTTAACACATGGAAATATAATAAAAAAAATTCTTTACAAAATGCAAATTCCAATGATTCGATTCATAATTAATCAAGCCACAAAAATAAGTGTAGCAAATGACTATGAAAGACAAATTTTTTTAGATTTTTGTAAAGATTCAAAAATTGTCATTGTAAGAAATGGCGTTAATTTAGAAAATATAAATTTGAATAAATTTAATTTTAGAGAACAATATAACATTAAGGAATCTTTTATTTTATTTTTAGGGCGATTTGATAAAGTAAAAGGTATTGATATTTTATTGAATGCAATAAACATAATTAAAGACAAACCTGTATTTTCAAATACAAAATTAGTTATCATGGGAGTAGATTTTGGTTTTGAATCTCAAATGTTAACAATGATTAATGAGATGAAAATTGAGAATAAAGTAATTGTTATTAAAAATCCTTCTAGAGAAGCTGTTATCTCAGCATATCAACAAAGCAGGTTTTTGGTATTACCATCAAGATGGGAGCTTTCACCTTTAACACCCCTTGAAGGATTTATGTTTAAAAAAACTGTAATTAGTACAAATACTCATGGAATACCACATACAATAAAAAATGGAATTCATGGTATTCTCATAGAGCCTGAAAATCATAAAGCCTTAGCTAATGCAATTATCGAACTTCTATTAGAAAATAAAAAATGTGAAGAATATGGGCTTGCAGGATACAATATGGTTCAAACAGAATGCAATTCTGTTAAAATGACCGAAAATACCTTAAAGATATACCAACAAGTTGTTAATGGATGAAATTATTTATGAAAAAATCAAAGAAATTTAAAGATGCATTTAATGATCCTGCGATAAAAGTACCATTTATTCTTCCACAAATAACCAATGAGGATAAAAGATCTATAAACGATGCATTACAGTCTCCATTATTAACTGATGGTCCAAAACTACGTCAGTTTGAATCCGCATTTGCAAAATTTACTGGAACAAAATATGCCGTAGGAGTTTCTAATGGAACAGCTGCCTTACAGTTATCATTAAAGGCATTGAACATAGGAAGGAATGATGAAGTAATTATCCCAGATATGACGTTTGTAGCTACAGCTAGTGCGGTTTTACTTGCTGGCGCCACACCAGTTCTTGCCGATGTAAACTATGATGATCTTAACATATCACTAAATTCGATTAAAAATAGTATTACGTCAAAAACAAAGGCTATTCTACCAGTGCATTTTGCAGGAAGAATTTGTAATATAACAGAGATACAAAAAATTGCTAATAAACATGGTCTCTTTATAATTGAAGATTGTGCACATGCGATTGGAACAAAAATGAAAAACAAACATGTTGGAACATTTGGTGATGCAGGATGTTTTAGCTTTTATCCAACAAAAAACATTACAACAATTGAGGGCGGAATGATAATTACAAATTCAAAAAAAATAGCCGAATATGTTGGAATGGCAAGAAACCATGGAATTACAAAATCATTGGAGCAGAGATTTTCTGGAGGCATGCCATGGGACTATGACGTCCTTGAGCCAGGATATAATTACAGATTAGATGAAATAAGAGCTGCATTAGGTATAAGTCAACTTCAAAAAATAAAAAAAATGAATATTCAAAGAAAAAATGCATTCAAGTATTATAACTTGAAATTAAAGGCTGTTAAAGGAATAGATGTTCCATTATTAACATATAACGAAGAACATGCATACCATCTTTACATATTAAAAATTCAGAAAGAATATGATATGTCAAGAAATAACTTATTTCTAAAATTGTTAAAAAATGGCATCAGAACATCAGTACATTATAAACCACTCCACAAATTTTCTGTTTTTAAAAAATTAGCAAAAGTGTATGATTCTTTAAAAAATAGTAAAGAGTTGTATCAAAAAATAATTTCGTTACCACTTTACTCACAAATTTCTAAAAATGAACAGGATAAGGTCATTAGTTGTATCAAAAATTGAAATAGAAAAATGGAGAGATGTTTTATGCGTCAACAATATTTAGCCCTTAATAAAGAAGGAAACTAAGTTTGGAATTAACAATTGGAATTCCTGCATATAACGAAGAAAAGAATATTGCTTCTATAATTTTAAAATTAAAAAAAATTACTAATAAAATAATAGTTTGCAATGATGGTTCAACGGATTTAACTGCAGATATAGCTGAAAATCTTGGTGCTATTGTTGTTACTCATTCAAAAAATTTAGGTTATGGTGCTGCAATAAAAAGTATTTTTCATAAAGCAAAAGAATTGAATTCTGATCTGCTTGTTACATTTGATGCAGATGGCCAACATAGAATAGATGATATCCAAACTGTAGTAAACCCTATTATAAATAATGAAGCTGATATTGTTATAGGATCGAGATTTTTATCAAACGATACGAAACTGCCTACACACAGAAAATTAGGAATTAATGTGATTACAAAAATTACTAACGCTTCCATACATAAGAAACTTACAGACTCTCAAAGTGGTTTCCGTGCTTATAATAATAAAGTTCTATCTGAAATTTCTCTTGCCGAGTCAGGCATGGGCGTTTCTACCGAAATTCTTATCAAAGGAAGTAGTAAGGGTTTCAAAATAGTTGAAGTTCCTATAACTATACTTTATGATGGTGAAACGTCAACTCATAATCCAGTATCTCATGGGGCATCTGTTATTTTTAGCACCATGAAGTTTACATCAATAGAACATCCTGTGAAATTCTATGGAATACCAGGTGTAATTTTGGTAGGAATTGGACTATTTTTTGTGGGCTGGACTGTCCAATACTATGGAGAATTTAGAGCGTTTCCTTTGACGCTAGCAATAATTGCTATAGGTTTGACATCACTTGGAGCACTATTGACTATTACAGGTGTATTATTATATTCGCTAGTAAGTGTAGTAAGAGAACGTCACTATAAGTAATTATTTTTTGATAAAATAGAACAAGATGTCATTTTTATAAACAAATAGAGAAATGAATGAACTAAAAGCGTTAACTTCAATAGGTTTAGCTGATATCATAGGGGCAGGAATTTCAGCATTTTTTTGGTTTTACTTAGCTACATTAATAGAACCTAGTCAATATGGAGAAATTCATTATTTTATTGGAATTGCTACGATTGCGTCAGTTATTTCTCTTTTTGGGACTCAAAATACCCTTGTAGTATATACTGCAAAAAATGTCAAGATCCAAGCTACGTTTTATTTTATATCATTAGTAGTTGGAGCCATTTCTTCACTTGTAATTATAATCATTTTTTATAGAATTGATGCTGCAGTTGTATTATTAGGATATATTATTAACACGTTAGTTATAGGCGATTTATTAGGAAAGAAATCATTCAGTTCATATTCAAAATATATCTTAACACAAAAAGTTTTAACATTAGTTTTAGGTTTAGGATTTTATTTTATTTTTGGTGTTGATGGAATTCTTTATGCATTATCACTTTCATATGTTGCTTTTATAATACAAATCTATAAAGGTTTTAGAAATTCAAATGTTAATTTTTCTTTATTAAAACCACGTATTGGTTTTATTCTAAATAATTATGTAATCGGAGTAATTGCAGGAATTGGAGGACAGATTGATAAAATAATTATAGCACCGTTATTAGGATTTGTCATTTTAGGAAATTATAGTTTAGCTTTACAAGTTATTTCAGTACTTACAATTTTTTCTAGCATCATATTCAAATATCTACTATCACATGATGCTAGTGGTAATCAAAACAAAAAGATACGCAGATATACGGTATATTCCTCTATAGGTGCTTCATTTTTTGGAATATTGGTATTACCATTTGTAATACCTTACTTTTTTCCAAAGTTTATAGAAGCTGTACAACCCATTCAGATAATGAGTTTAGGTATAATACCATATACAATTAACATGCTATATACATCAAAATTCTTAGGTTTGGAAAAAAGTAAATTTGTATTTATTAGTACTATGATATCACTAGTAACTCTCACCACAGGCACTATCTTTTTGGGAATTCATTTTGGAACAACAGGTATAGCAGTATCTTATTTATTATCAGCTACTTTCTCAACCATTTTTCTAACCAGCGTTAACAGAATTATAAAGTAATAACAGATATGACTAACATAAAAACTGTAAATAGTTTTTTAACAAAGATAGATCAGAAATTACTAATAATATTTCGTCCGACTACATATCTTTTTTTGATAATAATCATAGGCTTTAGTTTACGTATGATCTATTTTCCATATCAGATACCTATTACGCTTGATGGATTGACATATTTTTGGTATGCCATGGACATGAGCGTACTAAGACAATTTCCAACAGGATATGTTTTGGTTAATAATGGTTGGCCTGCATTTGTTTCAGTTTTTTTTGTACTATATGACTCTAATAATTTCTTAGATTATATGTATATCCAACGTCTATTATCAATTATTATTTCAGTATTTACAGTAATTCCAGTATATTTTTTATGCAGAAGATTTTTTTCTGTTACCTATTCGTTAATAGGTGCAACTTTTGTCATTTTTGAGCCACGACTAGTAATCAACTCATTATCAGGAATTACTGAATCACTATACATACTACTTGGGGCTACTACATTATTTTTTATTCTTAGCAATAAAATAAAATATGCTTATGTTGCATTTGGCATTACTGCGTTATTTACACTTGTAAGATATGAAGGAGTATTACTTATAATACCAGTTTCGATTATATTTTTGATAAAATTTAGAAAAGAAAAAAAAATTGTTTTAAAATATTTAGCTGCCTTATGCGTGTTTTTAGTAATTATCACTCCCATGGCATACATACGAATGGAAACGTCAAAGGGTGGTCATGATGGCATAGTAAGCCATGCAATAATAGCTGGACCACAATATTACAAAAATACGCTAGATGAAGAAAACGGCCAAGAAAGAGTTTTTCAGATGTTTACAAAATCTATAACTTATTTCACACTATATTTAGGATGGGTTTTAATTCCTCTTTTTGTGTTTTTTGTACCTATAGGCATCTTAATTTTTAAAAACAGAGATCTTAAAAACTCAACAATAATTTTGGTATCAATAATATTTTTTATTCCTGCATTATATGCATATTCTAGAGGAATTCAAGATACAAAGTACTTTTATGTTATGTATCCAATTTTTTCCATCATAGCACTTTATGGAATAAAGAAAATGGATGAAAAACTTCGAAAACCTAATATTCTATGTGTTTTGATTATTATTTTTATTTTTTCTTCTTCATTTTTGTTTCTCAAATTCAAGGTTTTTGATTACGAACATGAACAAGAAGCATTTAAAATTGCGGAATTAGTAGCTGTGACTGCCAAAGGCATTAATGATTATTATCCTGAATCTAAGTATTATTTTGTATCTAAGCTTTCAGAGTATGAATTTCCTATTTTAAGTAGATCTGTATCTACTGGACCAACATTTTTTGCCACTGAAGGTTTTAGTTCTTTAGAAGAATTTATTGAAAGATATCGGGATCAAGGTTTAACTCATTTAGTAGTAGATAGTTCAGAAAAAAGACCTGATTTTTTACAGCGTGTTTTTTTAGATGAAAAATCATATCCTTATTTGATTAAAGAATTCGATTCGCATGAAAATGGATTTACATATTATGTTAAATTATATAGGATTAATTATGATGAATTTGACCGCAAATAACATATTGTGATAAACAAATGAAATTTGATAATAAATTTGTTATAATAATAATTTCAATTATTGGTCTTTATGTAGTTTTTCTTATAGCATCAGATGTTAATACCATCTTAAATAAAATATCAAATTTTAAAAGTGAGTTTATACCGCTGATCTTATTATTTGTTATTTCTACATGGGTTATTTTGTTTGCTAGATGGCACCTACTTTTACGAAATTTAGATATTATCATACCTAAAAAAGAGAGTTTTGTAATATTTGTGTCAGGCTTTGCTTTAACTATACTACCTGGTAAGGTTGGGGAGCTAATCAAATCACAGCTAATAAAAAAAAAATTTGGAGTCCCAAGAACAAAGACTGTGCCAATAGTAATAACTGAACAGTTGTATAGCGTTATTGGATTAATAGTAGTATCAATTTTTGGAATTTGGAATTTTGAATTAGGGATTTATATTATGAGTATATTTGCAATTTTATTAATTTTCATATTTGTTTTAATTTCATCAAAGAAATTTTTTAATCAATTTTTAAATCTTGTTAAGAGAATCCGTTTTAGCTCAAAATTTAGTGAGAATTTATCATATTCTCATGAGACAATTACAAAATCAACTAGAGGCAAAATTGTTTTCTATGCTTCAGCATTATCAATATTATTCTGGTTAGCTGACTCCGTTTCTGTATATCTTGTTTTGTTAGCTTTTGGCATTGATTCTGTTGAATTATTAGAAATAATTCCTACCTACACTACATCTATCATTCTTGGTGTTGCTTCTTTTTTGCCTTTAGGGATTGGTGTTGTGGAGAGCAGTCTAGCAGGATTTCTTGTACTTCTAGGTATTGATATTTCTCTCTCATTAACACTTGTGATAATTATTAGGATATTTACTAGATGGTTTCCTGTATCAGTGGGTTTTATAGCGTTAAAACTTAGTGGTGGTTTATCTGAAAAAAATAACTCTGAGTAAAAAGCGTTTTTTATTATTACAAATAATTTCAGATTCTAGTTTATGGAATTGAACTATGGTGAAATTTTTCATAATCAATTTCAAACACTTTAAGTTTTAACTTTTCAAATCCATGTTCATTTGAATCAAACACCTTAACCAAGTATGGATACTGTTTTTCATTTACATATGCATCATCAATGAATGGATGAAAATAGCCTTTGTTTTCGTTACTAATTATATAACGTAAACCAAATTTTTCACCGTTAGCTATAAGTTCATTCATTGATTCTCCATATATGAAAATTCTTTCAAAGGTATTTTCTTCTCCTATAAGTTCACGGTAACTCTGTAAGCTAGAATTAATTTTATAATTTTTAAAATTACCTGGTGGACTATCTATAAGCAAATAATTAATGTAGTCTAACGCTGGACCTGCCTCATTTAGTATTTTTCCATTAAAATTATTTATAATAAATTTAGCAAACTCAATTTTTTCATGTTCTAAAACAAGATCAGGTTTTTCATATCTAAGTGTAAATAAACCAGAAAGAACTATTACAATTGTAATTACTATGATTAAAAAAATATTTTTTTGTTTTTTAGTGAATGAAAAGGTACTCAGACCATACTCAACAACTCTTTGAATAGTTATAGTTGAAAATATAATTAAAAACGGATATAAATAATACAAAAATCTTTTTTCGGATATGACGGACATTGGTAGTATTATTACTATCAAAGAAGTTAGAATGAATATCCAATTTGCTTTTATGAATTTTGGGTTTTGATCAAAGGCTCTTAAGGAAAACAATATTCCAAATGGAAGTATAAGGAATAGATAAGGAAATGAAATCGTTGCGAGGCTAGATAAAGTATTATAAATTCCATTTAAGATAAATGTAGAGATGAATGATATTATACCATTTTTGTTAATATATTCAAGAGGAGAGATTTCATTTTGTATATTTGCGCTCACAATTTTTTCATAACTTCCTGTAAATAGACGATCATTGTAGTCAGTGTAAAATGGATCACCAAATTGTTCATATTTTTGTAAGAGCATGGATGAAACAACAATGAGAAATATAACAACACCTAACGTATAATTTCGAAATCTGTTTGGTGATTTTCTATATATTATGAAATAGATAATTGTGATTGCTATAAACACAGCAAAACCATTAATTCTTATCCACCAGACGATTCCGGCTAATAGTAAAGAAGGGAGTATGTATTTTGTGTTTTTATTTAGTACAAAATAGAATGTTCCTATAATTGTAAGATGGTATAGTGGTTCAGAAAGACCAAACCCCGAATTATAATTAAGATGTGGTTCAAAAGCAAATAAGCTTGCTACAACCAATGAATATTTTTCATCAAAAAATTTTCGCCCGAGTAAGTATACAGGTAGAATAGTAAATGTAGCAATAATTATACTAAGTATACGTGCAGCATTAGAATAGTCAAGGAAATTATCTGAATTTATTAACTTAAAAAATGGAAACATGAAAAGAGGCCAACCCATACCTCTGTGTGATGATTGTGAAAAATCTCCATTAGTATGTGCTATAGCGTATAATACATAATCAAGATTATCGGAATAAACTGGATTAGAAAAATCAACAAGATATAGCTTAAATCCTAAAGAAATAAACGCAATTAGAATTAAAAAAAACGCAATATTTTTTTTTGTTAAGTTCATCTTAAAATTTCCAAAAAATAAATTCTTTAATGATTGTCCAGCTTAGTCGTAAACCAACGTTAAGTGGTCTCACTTTTGTTTTACCACCAATTCTTTTTGGTTCATTGCTTTCAATTTCATATATTGGATAATTTTTCTTGAGTGCTCTGATGCACATTTGTTCTTCTATTTCAAAATATTGGGCATCTGTTTTCAAATCTAGCATAATTTCTTTTTTAATTAGTATTAAGCCAGTTAATGCATCAGTAAGATGTCCACCAAAGAAAACATTTACTAAAAATGTGAACATTTTATTTCCAAAGATATCCAATGTACTAGCATCCTCATTAATTGAATTTTTTCCGAATCTAGAAATATGTACTATGTCATAACCATCATGCATTTTTTCTATAAGTTTTGGAATATCTTCAGGAACATGATTACCATCTGGATGAAAAAATATCACATAATCAGAATTTGTTTTTTCTACTCCAATTCTACATGCATTACCTGAACCCTTATTTGTTTGATGAGTTACTTTAAACCCCAATTTTTTGGCTTCTTCGACTGTACCATCTGTTGAACCACCATCAACAAAAACAATTTCGTCAGCCCACTCTTTTTTAACTCTAGGCGCAATTATTTTAATTCCATCAATTTCATTTAACGTTAGAATAATTATAGCTATAGACATGTAAAGAAAAAATTTCTGCTAGTTATTTAAGTTATATAACAGATGTTTAACAAATCAGAGAATTGTTAAAAAAATAGCATTAATAAGATTTTTTGATATAAGCAAAATTAAAGCATATAAAGAAAGTATAAGATGTATTTGTAGAATTTAATTTTGACAATAAATGTACTTGCAATCGGCGATATAGCCAATGTGATGAAAACAATAAGTAAATTCACAAAAAAATCTAAAATTTATCTGATCAATTTTCCAAAAGATGGAGCTGGAGTATTTACTTATGCTGATGATATAGAATTATTTGAGAGTTATAAAGTTTCAAAGCAAGTAAAAAAAATTAACGAAATTAAAGATAATTTTGATATTTGTATTACAATGGGTACTGGTGAGAGAATTGCATACTTAGCAGATTTGAATTATATTTCATATTATGTTGGAAATGATGTTGAGGCACCTAGATTTATAAAAAATTCTAAAGAACCGTGGGCAAATGAAGCGTTACACAAATTGAATTTCTTCGAACGTATGTTTTACAAAAATTCGTTTAGTAATGCAGTTGCACACATAGCTGGCACTTGGGTTTATGATTATTTGAAAAAATATGATAAAAATGCAATTAGAATGGATAGAGTTCCAATGGATTATAGTATATTTAATACCAAAGTAGAACCACTGAATGAAAAAAAATTCAAGTTTACTTTTTTCAGCCCACAAAGAATGGGAAGACAGAAAGGTACTGACTTACTTTGGCTTGCACTAAAATTGTGTAAAAGTGATTTTGAGGTTATTCAGGTTAACTGGTTTGATGAAGGAACAAACGAAGAATTGGAAACAAAAAAACAATTGCTTGATAACATGCCTCCTCAGGTTCGCTTAATTCCTATGATTAAGCGAAATGATATGACTAAGTACTATAGTTTTGTTGATGGTATACTTGGCAACATGAGGGTTGGTAGTCATGCACTAGTTGAGTTTGAAGGTGTTTTGTGTAATAAGCCAGTAATTCAATACTCAAATCATAATATGAAAATCATAATTAATGGAAAAGAAATTGAATCTCCATTTTTACCTCACTCGAATGAACCGAAAATAATCGCTGAAACAATAGACATGGTGGTAGAATCAAAAGAATGTAGAGACAAATTATATGAAGAAGAATTCAAATTCGTAAGTGAAGTGGGTGATCCACTTAAATGTGCTGAGTGGTGGGATAATTTTTTTGAAGAACAATCAAAAAAATACAAATCAATTAAAAGAAATTCATCAAGAATTAAAATACAAGCGCGAATGTTATTTTTTTTATTTGCAAATAGATTATATTTTAAAAAAATACGAAATAAATTAATAAATTATATTTCTAAATCAACTAATATTAAAAATTATAAAATATCATCAGAATAATTATATCTTAATTATTGAGAAAAATATGAAAAAAATTGTAATTGCTGGATCTGGATATATTGGTGCTGAAATTGCACATACATTTTCTGATAATTATGAAGTTGTATGTATAGATCACGGAAAAAATTTTGATATAATAAAAAAGAAATTACCAAAGACGATATGTATTAAGGGAGATCTTAATGATGAAAATTTAATTAAAAAGGAAATTAGATACTGCGACATATTTTTCTATTGCATAGATACGGGTGGAGTTGTAGATTGTATAAAGTATCCTACAAAATATTATGATATCAATGTAACACATTTCAAACAATTGTTAAAATCATTAGAACATAAAGAGTTGCCATATTTTTTTTTATTTTCATCTAGCTTTGTTTATCCTGATATACAAAAAATCACAGAGGAAACGCAACCAAATCCTGAAACAGTATATGGCAAATTAAGAATGAATCAAGAACAAATTTTGAAAGACAGTAATTTAAATTTTACAATATTGAGGTTGTCAAATATTTTTGGATATGGACAGTTTTTTAATATTGGTAATAAAGGTGCAATTGAAAAATTTATTGAAAATGTATTTGAAGAAAGAAACATTATGCTTCATGGTGATGGTACTCAATTAGTTGATTATCTACATAAAACTGATTTAATGAATTTATTAAAAATATTATGTAAGAACTTGCCTGAAAAACAAGTATATAATATTTCAAGCGGGCAAAGAAGAACTATTCTTGACATTGCTGAAATTATTAAAGAGAATGCAAATAATGAATTTGGTCTAAATGTAAAGATTATTAAAATGGATGAAAAAACAAAGATGCCTAATTTACCTTTAACTCTGCCCCAGAAAATAATTAACGAGGTACCATGGAAACCGTCAACAAATATTGAATTAAAAATTAAAGAAATGATGAATCTTCGTAATTTACAACATAAAGGTGAGATTTGATATCAAATGTTTGGCGTAGTTATTCATTACATAAAAAATTGCTTTTTAGAAGCTGTCCTAAATTAATCTTCTTTGCGGTTTTTTACTGATTTTGATATCTAAGATATATTTTAGATCGATGCGTTTCTTATCAATTGAAATACTTCAATTCACTCATACTTAGTTAAGCAGATAAATAATGATAAAAGAAATCATTTGAAAAAACTTTAAGAGCCAATAATTTTTACATTTACACTTTCTTGTAAATGTTTTTCATTCAAAAGGTTTGTTTCCAATGCTTGTGCGATTTGATCTATTGTTTCTTTTGGTCTATGTATAGGTTCAAAATTTAATTCTTTTTTTACTTTATCAAAGGATACTTTGTAATTACGAGGATCTTTTACCGTAGCTGTTACTTCTATAGGTACATCAAACCTATGGGCTACCATTTCTGCTAAGGTAAGTTTTTGAAAATTCTGATCATTTGAACCTATATTATAGATATCTTTATTTTTTAGTTTTTGATTATTTGTTAAAATTGCGATTATCGAACGTGCTATATCATCTACATGAACTATTGGGCGCCAAGATTGTGCTCCATATACATAGATTTTTGCGCGTGTCCAGGCATCTCGAATTAGTTCATGTAAAAGCAAATCAAATCTAATTCTTGTTGCCATTCCATAAGCGGTAGCAAATCTTAAAATTGTTGTAGGTAATTCTTGTAAATTATTTAACAATATATTTTCAGAATCTACTTTAGTTTTAGCATATATTGAAAGAGGTTGGAGTGAACCATCTTCAGATATTGCCGTATCAGAATTTTGTAAGCCATAATTACTACAAGTAGAAGTAAAGATGAATCTTTTGATTCTTTTTTTTTCTGCTTCTTTTGCTAATCGTATGTTTGATTCAAAATTAATTTGTTGTGCATCATAAGGATATTTTTTACAAATTGGTTCACCTACAAGAGCTGCTAAATTTATCACGTATTGTTTTCCCTCAAGCAATTTATCAAAATCATAATATCTTAAATCACCCTTAACGAAACTAAATCTGTCTCCATAATTAAAAAAAGAGAATAATGAATCTCCTGAATACATAAGATTATCAAAAACCGTGATACGAAATTGTGTTTCTTTCAACAAACGAAAAACTAATGACGAACCTATGTAACCCGCCCCTCCACATACAAGTACATCTTCTACTGACATGAGAGGCGTGCTAGAATGACAAGATAATAATCTTTCGTAAAAAAGAATTATTTTTAATTATTAATATGTGTGAGATTGTAGTTAATTATTTGAATTCATGTAATTTTTTATTGCGTCCGACACAGTGTTAATATCTTCATCTGATAAAAAGGAAGAAGAAGGAAGCCAAAGTCCTCTATTAGAAATTTCAACTGTATTAGGAAATATTAGATCAGTAGCTGCATATGGTGGTAGCGAGTGAATGGGAGGATAAAAAATTCTACTTCCAATTCCTAAATTCGTTAAATGATTTATCAAACCCTCTCTAATTCTTTGATTAGGCAATAAAATATCATTAAACCATGGAACAATATTGTTTAAATCCGTTTCCAGAAATTCTATACCTTTAACATTTGATAAGTTTTCTAGGTATAATTTGTACATATTTTTTTTGTGTTTAATTCTTTGAGGCAGTTTCTTCATTTGTGCCAATCCTATGGCAGCTTGGAATTCTGTAAACTTGAAATTGTATCCAATTATAACATGCTCAAAAGCATGACTCATGGTATGTTTTTTGTCCATATCTCTTCCAAAATCTTTCATCATACGAAATTTTTCATAAAGTTCATCGTTGTCTGTAACTAGTAAACCGCCTTGACCTGTTGTAATTATTTTAGGAGTAGCTAATGAAAAAATTCCTACGTCGCTATAAAATCCCATGTGCTTACCATTATAATATGAACCTAACGTGTGACATGCATCTTCAACTACAAACAAGTTATTTTTTTCTGCAAATTCTTTTATGGTCAATAAATCAGGGGCTCTGCCATTAAAATCCACAGTCATTATTCCTTTAGTATTTTTTTGTATAGAGTTTTTTGTTTTATTAACATCAAGACAAAGATCACTTTTATTAATATCAACTAAAGTTGCTGCTCCGCCTGCTAGTTCTACTGAATTTGGAGACGCAACAAAAGTAAGATCAGGCACAATAACTTTGTCATTGTATTTTACATCTAATGCCTTTATAGCAATGAATAATGCAATCGTCCCACTTGTAGTTGCTACCGCATGTTTTCTTCCAACAAAATTTGCAAAACTCTTTTCAAACTCTCTAGTTTTTTTTGCCTCAGTAAACCAACCAGAATCTATAACATCCATTAATTCTTTTTTTTCTTCTTCTCCAAGCTGAGGTTCAAATTGTTGTATTTTTTTCATTATACTTTTTTCCAATTTATTATCATTTAAAATATTAAATCGTTCATATTATTGTTCTTCTTTCATCATTCTATCAATAGATTCTTCTATTGTTAATGATTTTGTTGTAAGTATTCTTGAAATTTTGTTGATCATAAGACCACACTGTAAAGGTCTCTTAGCTTTCCAGCCAATTTTATTAATTGAAATTGGTTCTATTAAGGAATCATTAAGATGAAATATGTTTGCCAGTTTTAATGCAAATTCATATCTAGAAACTATAGATGCTCCAGATACATGATAAATACCATTCAACTTTTTTTCCCCAATTTCTATTAGCATTTCTCCAATGTTATCATTATAGGAAGGTGACACGATTTGATCATCAATTACTTTAATATTTTCCTTGTTTCGTAATTTAGAAATCGTATATGTTGCAAGATTGGATTTAGTTTTACTCCATCCAAACAACATGGCCGTTCTAGCTATACAAAAATCAGGATTAATTTCCAAAGTGGTTTTTTCAGAAATATATTTTGTTTTTCCATATACTGAAATTGGATTTGGTTTGTCTAATTCAGTATAAGGGCCATTTTTTCCATCAAAAACATATTCTGTTGAAAGTTGTATAAAATGGGAACCCAACATATTGCAAGTTTTTGCTATATTTTTTACTCCATCAACATTTGTAAGATAAGCGTTTTTAGAATTTTCTTTGCATAGTTCTGGATTTGTAATAGATGAAGCATTTATGACAACATCGGGTTCGATTTTATTAAGTAAATTGTTTACTTGATATTCATCACGTATATCAAGTTTCAATTTCTGTGCATGATCTTTTTTTTCAAAGTAAGTCGGTACAATATTATGATTAGTTTTATTTGTTATATGCAATATGCCTTCTCCAAGCAAACCATTCGAGCCAACTACTAAAATTTTCAAATTTTTCAGCTAATTATTACTCTAAACTACACAATTTTAATGCGATTTATGTCAGGATTATTTTGATCGTACGCTTGTGGAGAAAATTCCAACAAGATTGAATCTTCTTCTGCGATGGATGCAAAAGCTACTTCCCTAGGAATATAAACTAGCGATCCTGGAATCATAATTACTTCCTTACGCATTTTATCACTCATTGATTGTGTGATTAATTTTATTTTACCTAATGTTAAGAAGAAAAACTGGTCTGTGTTTTTGCGGTACTGATTTCCTCTAATTGCCCCCCTTAGAAATGTGGTGACAACTATATGCTTGATAAGCAAATTATTAATAACTTCAAAAAAAAGGCCTCTTTCATCTTTGAGTATAGGTTTTATGTATTCAATTTTGATTTCTTCCACAATTAAAGGTGTATTAAATAGGCATTAAAACTATATCATTTAAGTTTCAATAATTTTTTGATGTTCTAAGAGGACAGATTCATTTACTTTTCCTGTTGGTTTATGTGTATTTAGATACCATTCTATGGTTTTTCTAAGTCCTTCCCCCAATGAAATTTTTGGTGTCCAATTTAGAATTTTCTTTGCTCTTGAATTATCAAGTGCCCTACTCAAAGCTCCAGAAGGTTTTGAGGTATCAAATTGAAATTTTAAGGGTTTCCATTTCATAATTTCACAAATGTTTTCTACTACATTTGTTACTGTATAACGACGACCTGTTCCTAAGTTTATTGGAGATACATCATTACTTTGAGCTGCCAGTATACAACCATCTACAATGTCCTGTACATATGTAAAATCTCTTTCCTGTTTTCCATCACCCCAAATTTGAAAAGGATCCATTTTTTCAAATACTTTGTATATCCATGCTATTATTGCATGAGTTTCGTTTTCACGAGGCCCATATGCAGTAACAAATCTTAATGAGCTACTTTTTAATCCATATTGTTTATAAAAAGATAAAAGTTGAATTTCGCTCATTAGTTTTCCCCATCCATATTCAATATCGGCGCTCATATACTTGTCCAAATTTTTAGGATCAGTATCTTCTTCTTTTAATTTATAATCTGTACCAATCTCTTTTTGCAAGTCTGTAGGATAAACGCATGCAGTGCTGGCAAACACCACTTTTTTTACATTTTGGTCTGTACAAGCTTGAAAAACATGATGATCTATTGCTAAATTTGAACAAATATCTGCTGGATGAGTGGTAATATAACCTCTACCACCATGTACAGCGGCAAGATGAAAAACATATTCTTGATCATGAAAAATTGCGTTAATCTCTGACTTTGTACTATATTCTAAATCATGTTTCAAAAATTTTATTTTTTCTTTAGAATTAGAAAGGTTTTCCATTGTTCCACTTGATAAATTATCTATAACGGTTACTTTTGCGCCTAATTGGATTAATTGATCAACTAAATGGCTTCCAATAAAACTAGCTCCACCAGTAACAACAACATTACAATCTTGCCATAGTGAATCAAAGTTTGACATTTTAACCATCTAGAAAATAAAACCATAATTAAGGTTTTTAGTATGTTTTTTATGTCATGTTTACAGTAATAATAATACCAACTCTAAATGAGATAAATGGAGTTAAAAAAAATATTACCACAAATAAAAAAATATTTCATATACGAAATTGTAGTAGTTGATGGAGAGGATCTACTGATGGAACTGTATGAGAGCAATCAGACAAGGTGTTAGTGCAATTCATCAAAAAGATAAATATCTTTCAAAATTTAGCAAAAATGTATTTTTATGGAACAGACAATAATTGTTCAATAAAAATTTTAATTTTTCATATAGTTCAAAAAATTGTTTTTTTAGAATTTTATATTGTAATTTGCGGATTTTGGTTTTTTTGAGATAATATTTTAGGTTTGATTGGTTGCTCTTGTAGATTTTCAATATGACATTTGTATTTTTCTTGTCTTCTACCGTACCACATAACTTTGTAGCACCATTGAACAGAATCTGCTTCAATGACTTTGTTTTTATAAAAGTAATTTTTTTGTTCATTCCTTAAATTTTTGCCATTAATGAAAAAGTCTTTCCAATTATAATTAAAGAGCTCATTTTTCATATTTTGTGTTTCATTTCTTATTGTAAGTAAAAATATTTGAAATTTAACTATGTCATCTAAAATTTCTTTATGAGTATTACAGTTATGTTTACTGTCAAAATATATAATGAAATTATTAATTGCATCAAAAAGTTTTTCTTTGTTGTATGTTAATCTCAACCAACTGGCTTCTTCAACTGGCCATGTAATGTTGCCTAGTTTAGGATCATGATGATCCCAGCCTTTCCCTTCATAACCCTCATCTTGTAATTTTTTTATTTTTTCTAGTTCCATTGAGAAAATTGTGTTAGTTGAATTAGAAAATTCAAAAAAGGTTTCAAAAAAATCCATGAACAAGATATCATGTTCTTGATGGTAATATTCTGCTATTTGTTCTAAAATTCCAAATTTTTGCAGAACTAGAAAAGCCCAAGAATAAAGATACATTTCTTTGAGATTGTCTAGTGAAAATGTGTTAGTACTAACTACTATGTATTCATACTCTTGAATCTCTTTATCATCTATAGATGAATGCTGCAACATAATTGGTGAACGAATTATTTTTATGTTGTATTTTTCTCTGTAAGATGGTTCATTCATTGGCGCATTTGGCAAAATCATATCATGATAAATATTTACGGAACCTATTTTTGTGTTCATGAGAATTTCTAATCCAGTTTTAAATGATTCAAGTGTTTCTCCTGGTAATCCTCTTATTATTTCTGAATAAGTTGGAATTCCATTTAATCTAAACTCTTTCGTTAAATCTGAAAATTTCTCAAATTTTATGTTTGCTCTTTTAATTATTTTAAGCGTATTTTGGTCTAAGGATTGAACAGCTAAGGTGACAGCTCCTAATATTCCTGCATCTTGTAATTCTTTGGCAATAGGAATAATTTTTTCTGATGAATTTTTTGCCCATGAAACTGCCATTTTTTGTAAATGTTTTGTTTTTAGTTTCATTTCTTTTAATTTTCTAGCTAACCTTAGATCTCTATCATAAAATATTCCAAAATTTGCATCACAGCAATCGATAAAAACTATTTTATTTTTTCCAAACCATTCAATCTCTTCATATAATCTTTGTTCTGAAAATTGACGTAGTTTTGTAAAAGTAGCGCTTCCCCAGTCACAAAAAGTACATTGATAAGGACATCCTCTATTTGTTTCCCAGCAACAAGTCCAATTAACGCCATCAATTTTTTCAACTAGATCCCAAACTACATTTGTTAAGTATGGTGAAGGTAAAGTATCCAAATCATCAATTCTAGATTGTGGAGGAGTTGAAAACTTCTTTGTGGTTATGCCATTTATTTTAGAATAGTCTTTATCACTCAAATAGGCGTTGAAGATATTTTCAAGAAGGTATTCTCCTTCATTATGAACTAAAATATCAACAAAAGGATATTTTTCAAAAAATCCACTAGTATTAAGAGGTACTTGAGGTCCACCAAATATAACTAAGCAATCTGAGTTTATTTTTTTCACTTGTTTTGCAAGATATGTTGTAATTTCCCAATTCCATACATAACAAGAGCATAATAAAATATCGCTATTTTTGCAATTTTTAATATATTCCTCTATTTTCTGCCTAAATACAAAAGTTTTTTCAAACCTGAAATGCTTCCGAAGTTTCTCCTTACTTTTAATATATGCTACAAGTGATGCAATACTATAAGGAAAATGAATTTGATTTCCATATTGAAAATTAAATTGTGCACTATTTACTTGAATCAAGTTAACTATTGGTTATCAGGTTATTATTAAAATTTATCTCATAAATTTAATGATATTATTTGTAGTTAATTTTTGTTATGCAGATTGATTTTTTAAAAATAAGTTATTTCAGGTCGAACACAAATTTATTCAAGAGATTTCAAAACCTGAAAAAACCGCTGAATGACATGGTTCATTTTTATAACTAAATGTTATCAAGCACAAATCGATTCAGAAAATTCTCGCTTCTTCAAGTTAGATTTAGAATATTATTATTTATGTTTGGTAAAAGAATATATTTAAAAATTAAAAATCTTTTTGTGTTTCAGTGAATAACTCAGAGAAAATAAATGCTAAAGTTAGTATTGGTATGAGTGTATTCAATGGAGAAAAACGTATTAGAAAAGCTATTGAATCGTTACTTTCTCAAACACATAGCGATTTTGAATTAATAATATCAGATAGTGCTTCTACTGATTTAACGCCTTTAATTTGTAAAGAAATGGCAAAAAAAGACCAAAGAATCAGATATATTCGCCAAAGTAAAAAAAATAGTTCGTTTAATGATTTTAATTTCTTATTAAAAGAAGCTAAAAATGAATATTATTTTTGGGCAGCATCAGATGATGTTTGGAAATCAGATTTTTTAGAAAAAAATCTAAGAGTGTTAGAATCAAATGAGAAATTAGTTGGTAGTGTTGGACTAACAAGACTTTTTGATGAATCAACTGAAGCAGCTATTACAGATCTACAGATTGTTACGTCTAAATTTCTTCCTTACGAAAGAGATGTATATACAGTACAAGGATCTTACAAAAATAAAATTAAACCATATTTAGCTTGTTTTCCAAAGGACGCCATGATGCTCGCAGTTTACAGAACAAAGAAATTACAAAAAAGAATGGTCAAACATGTGTTATTTAATTGGGGTACAGCGGTGATTCTAAATATATTACATGAGGGAGATTTACATGTTATAGACGAGGTATTAATGTACAAATATGTGCATGGAATTTCTACTACAACAAGATCATATGTTCAGTTAGCGTTAAAGTATAAGGTTAGTGTACCTGAGATTATGATAGGTTTGTACGTACCATTTACTTTTTGGTGTCTAAAAAATATTGGAATAACGGCTTTCATGGAAAATTTTTCATGGTTTTTTAGGTTAAACCTAAAAGGTTGGAGAATTATAATAATGGAATCCATCAGGTTGATAAAGCGTACCATTTGTGGACAAGAGAGATGGTGGTAAACCGATATTATGGTAGAAGAAAGAATTAGGCTGAAAAATATATGTTGAATTCAGATTTAGATTTTTCGATGCTGAGAACAAACCAACATTTGTTGAATAGAAAAATGCAATGGATCAACCTGTTATTAGAGTAATTCGTTACATAAAAATTGCTTTGTAGAGACTCCGAAATTAAATCTGTTTCATGTGGTTTTTTTACTGATTTTGATATATGGGCTGTATTTTAGATCGATATGTTTCTTATCAATTGAAATGCTTCTGCTTTTTTCAACCCTGATTGATTGCCTCTATAAGTAGCAATAGCATTAATTGCTTCTATTGATCGTGGGTGAGGTGATTTTTCCACTTCGCTCCAATAAAATTTGAAAGCCTTCAGCTTAAAGTGAAACTCTTTAGTTACATCCTCATATACATTAGAATAAAATGGTACATTGACAATACCTGGCATCTCATAACATAAGACTGATTTTACGGAACTAAATGGTCGCGTTACTACCAGAGTGGATTCATAAACCTTTTGATGATCTTTGTTAATATCGTTGCCTGGAGTTGTATAGACTATTTTGGGTTTGAACTTTGCAATCTGTTTTTCTAACTCTCTGTTAATTTCCAAATGAGGTATAGAATCTAGTCTCATATCTGGAAAATCTAGAAATTTAATTTGCTTAATGCCTAATAATTTACTTGATTTTATACAAGAGTCTCTTCTAACTTTTATCATTTTTTCATCGGTATACTGTGCACTTGTGCCTTCTGAAACAACACAGAGATGGATCTGTACTCCTTTCTTACTCAGTTTCTTAATTGTCGCACCCATTCCTAATACTTCATCATCTGGATGAGCTGCAATAACTAGAATATTCACACTTGTTTTTTTAAAACATTAGTTATTTACTTATCTCTTAAATTAATATAATCATAATTACAATCATCTAAAAACTCATTCTGATTATAAAACCAAAATTTAATTACCAAAAGCAGATAAAGACGAATTAGCACATATACATGAATATTGCTTATATTAGTGGCGTAAAATATGGTCATGAGTTTTTGAATGCTATAATTAATGCCGAATGGAAAATATCTGCAGTGTTTAGTTACGATGACTCAAAAAGACATCTCTACAGTGATTTTGCGTCATTTGACGACATCACTGAAAAACATGGAATAAAACACATCAAAGTTAAAAACATAAATGATTTGGATAATGTTAAATTTTTAGAACAAATTAAGCCGGATGTTATTCTTGTTATGGGTTGGTCACAACTTCTAAAACTTGACATATTGAAAATCCCAAAAATTGGTGTGATTGGTTCACATCCAACAGAGCTTCCTAAATTCAGAGGAAGGGCCCCTATTCCATGGAGCATAATTAAGGGGCTGAAAGAAAGTGCGTTGACCTTTTTTTATATGTGTGAAGGAATTGATGATGGGGATATCTTAGATCAACAAAAATTTGAAATCAATGAGGAAGACGATGCTGAATCTATTTATGAAAAAATCATAAACATAGGCAAGAGAATGTTACTAATTAATCTTGAATTGTTAGAAAAAGGGGAAGCAAAAAAAATAAAACAAGATCCTGCCAAATTCATTGAATACTGGCCTAAAAGAACACCAGAAGATGGAAAAATAGAATGGGCAAAAAATGGTAAAGATATACATAGATTGATTCGAGCTACTACCAGACCATATCCAGGTGCGTTCTGTTTTTTTAAAAACAATTTAATAAAAATTTGGAAAGCAAGATATCTAGACGAAAAAAGTGACGGCTGTGGCAAAATAATGAAAATAAATAAGGATTCCATGGAGGTAGGTACAGGAGAAGGAGTGTTATCGTTACAGAAAATAAGTGTTGATAATTCTGAGATACTAAATCCAGCGCAAGTATTTTCAAAAGAAGATATAGGATTAAATCTAAAGTGAGATGGTTACGAAAGAAATAGAAAAATCAATAAATGAAAAATGGTGAAATGATAAAATAAACCACCTGAAATTAAATAGAGTGAGCCCTCAAAAGTTTAAATCAAAAATTTAGTTTTTCCATAAACTCTCCAACTGAATCACAAATAAAATTCATTTCTTCTTTTTTTAATCCAGGATACATTGGAAGAGTAAGGATTTGCTCATAAATTTTTTCAGTTACAGGTAATTTATTATTTCTATATCCTAATTTTTTATAATAACTTGTTAAATGAACAGGCTCAAAAAATATCCTTGACATTATACCTTTCTCTGCAAGAAATTTTGATAATTCATTTCTAATTGTAGAATTTGGTACTTTTATTGAATATAATTGATAGACATTTTTGTAACCAAAAGGTTCTTTAAAAATTTGTACATTTTTGTATTTATTTATTCTTGATGATATATATGCTGCATTTCTTCGTCTTAAAGTAATTAATTTCTCTAATTTAGAAAGCTGAGAAATTCCTAACGCAGCTATGACACTTGACATTCTCCAATTATATCCTAATGTGACATATTTTGGCATTTCATTAGATGAAAAATAATTCTGATTTATTTGACGACCATACGATCTTAATGATTTTAGTTTATCATATAGTTTCTTAGAATTTGTCACTAATGCTCCTCCCTCACCTGTAGTGATAATTTTGTTACCAGCAAAACTTAGAACTGATATATCACTAAATGCACCTACTTTTTTATTTTTGATTTTTGCACCTAATGACTCAGCAGTATCTTCTATAATGAAGATCTTTCTTTTTTTTGCTATAGCCGCAATTTTTTCTATATGACATGGCATTCCACCACAATGCATTGGTATGATTAGTTTTGTTTTTTTTGTTATAGAGGATTCAATAAGATCTGGGTTTAATCCCAATGTTTCTTTTTCTATGTCAACAAAAATCGGTTTAGCGCCTACCATTAATGCCCAATTTACTGTGGTAATGAATGTAAATGATGGAATGATTATTTCATCTACAGATTTTAATCCTATTGTGAGTAACGCAGCGTGTCCTGCAGAGGTTCCTGAATTAAAGGTAAGGCAGTAGTCAGTTCCAACATATTCTGCCAACAATCTTTCAAATTCATCTATTTCTGGACCTATTCCCCAATACATTCCACGTTTAATTATTTTTGAAACAGCAAGAATGTCATCTTTATCCCACGTAATCTTGTAAAGTGGGATTTTCCATTTCATCTAATCAAGTATCCGTAGAGTAGTTATTTATCAAGTTTTTTCAAATCAAAATGATATATACTCATCAAGTAGTTCGTTAATAGAATTATAGAGTTTTTCTTTTGAGATTTTTTTAGCCGTCTCTGAATTGAATTCAGTGAGTGAAATTTTCTGCTTATTCAAAACATCTGAAATTTTATACATGCTTCCCATGTCGTGACAAAACGGTATTTCATCATTAGTAACCAATAATTCATGAAATCTTTCGTGTTCTCTTGTCCTCCTAGATATTTTGATAGGTGGTATCTTTGTGTTTGGATATCTCTTTTTATATACATCAATCATAGAGCGGGCTAGATCTTCGATTCTAACAGATGGCATTTTTAATATGAAAATTTCGCCGTCTTTGGAAATATGTGTGATTTTTAAAATCATTGATGCTGCTTCAGATATTGACATGATAAATCTAGTCATTCTTGGATCTGTAACAGTAAGTGGTATTCCATTTCTAATTTGATGATAAAATATTTGAAATACAGAACCTCGTGAACCTATTACATTACCAAATCTAGCTATCGCAAATATTGTTTTACCATTTTCGTTATATGTACTTGCGTCTAAAGTTAATCGTTCTGCAAGCAATTTACTTGCCCCCAGAGTACTTGTTGGATTTGTAGCCTTATCAGTACTTATGAATATGAATTTTAAGACATTCTCAATAATTGATGCTTCAAGAATGTTGCTTGTTCCTAAAACGTTAGTTTTAACTGCGTCAAAGGGATTTTGTTCACATATATCAATATGTTTCATAGCTGCAGCATGAAAAACTATGTCAACATTTCTTATTGCTAACTGTAATCGATCCTTGTCTCTAACATCTCCTACCATGTATTTGAATAATGTATTATCACCAATTGTTCGTCGTGTTTCAAAGATAGAATTTTCATCATTTGCAAATATTCTGATAGCTTTTGGTTTACATTGAATTAATTGTTTAACAAGTCCAAGTCCAATTGAACCTGTACCGCCAGTAATTAGAATTGTTTTTCCTTTAAATTCATTTATTATGTTTTTTTCTAGTGGTTTCATTATCTATTTACAAAACTGTGTTATTAGTTAAGTGTTCTTAATTGTTTTCTACTCACATCGATTATTTATTAAAAGATCATTGCGTGATGTTTCAAATTAGATTAAAATGAAATATACAATACAAACAGTAATTTACTTCAGAAATCCAACAAGTAATATTTAATGTATTTTATGAATTAAGAAATAAGCTAAGTAAACGATATATTTGTTTTAAAGAGAACTGTCTTATGTCAAATATTCTATTTAGATCATGGTTTTATTTTAGAAATGGTTGGAGCACATATTTTGCATTTATTTTGGCTGCAGTGAACACTTTAGTGGTAACATATTTTTTAGCTATTGAACGTTATTCATTATTTAAAGATGTTTTCCCAACATTTGTACATTATGTTATTATAATGATACTTCTTGGTGTACCTATTCTTACATTTGTAGGATATATTCATTTTAAAAAAACTGCAGCTTTTCAAGCTGAGATAGAAATTGGTCTTGAAGTTAATCCTTTCATACGTAGAATGTTAATTAATACAGAGATTATAATTCCATTACAATTAAAACTCACACATCTGTTAGTGCACTTATCAAAAAATGAAAAAATAGCCAAAGCGGAGTATGAAGAAATTGAGAAATTGCAAAAAGAATTAACTGAACATCTTAATATACAAAAATCTAAACGAAAATACAATATATTTGAAATTGAACATCTCAAAAAATTTCAAGATATTGATAGACAATAAAAAAATTATTCTTAGTATATAGAATTGATTAGATAATGAAGCTATTAATTATTGGAAACAATTCAAGATTTTTTCATTTAAAAGAATTTGGTGAAGAATTAAAAAAAAATGGTAAAGAATACAAATTAATTTATGATATGGATTTCCTTACTAGTTTTACTAATTTTAATCTTAAAAATAGAAAACATGATGATTTCAGAAAAGTATTAAATGATTTTAAACCAGATGTTGTATTACTTGACAGATTCTCAAATCTTGCCTTACCTGTTTTAAAAGCTGGAATACCATTATTCTTACTCTTAAGAGGAAATTACTGGGAAGAAGCTAGATATGCTAAAGAAACAATGTACAATTCACCACAAAAACGTCTTTATTTTTTTATGAGACAACGATTGGTAGACAAATATTTTAAAGAATCTACTCTTATTTTACCAATTTCAAAATATCTTGAAAAGATTGTCCGAGAACGTTATCCAAATAAATCTATAGAAATGTTGTATGCAGATGGAAGAAATACTTTAGATTGGTATCCTCAAAAAGGTATGAACCTAAAGCATCCCTGTGTTGGATTATTGCAAGGTGCAAAAATATGGGAAAAAACCAAAGAAATGCTAACTCTTGACAAGGTAATGGAGGCAATGCCTGATGTTACATTTTATTGGGCAGGTGATGGACCGTATAGAGATAAAGTATTACCTGTTTTAGAA
>JBQTJY010000064.1:0-12816 GCA_052386635.1 Nitrososphaerota archaeon | reverse complement strand
TAACCATTAATAAGACATGGATGGTGACAAAAGAAAATGACAATATCAAAAGGTACTAGAGATTTTATTGATAGCTTGATTGATTATTATATGAATGAGGCTGCCTCATACAGACAGATTGCTGAAGGATACTTGCCAGACATAGAATCTGCATACGATACTGCTTTTGGGATTATAGTTGGCTGTATCTATACAGGTTTTATTCAATCATATACAAACAAGAAAAAAACTCCTCCACTTGAAGACATACAAGAGTTTCATAAAATCATAAAAGAAAAAGCTCCTTACATCATGAAATCAATTCTTGAAAGCAAAACTGAACCAAACACAAAGTAGGTAAAGATAAATTCAAATTATTTGAGTTTGAGTTATGTCAGAAATCGTATCATATGTAGTGCAGCAAATTGTTGATAATGGCAACATTGTACAATTATCACTTGCAGAAGATGTGCAGCTTGAACCAGTTTCTCAAAAACAGCTAATCATGGATTCTGTTGCAAAAAAACTGGATCCTGAGTTAAAAGAGCAAGTAACACCACTGCTTGAAGCAATCTTGCAAGCTCAACCAACAATCAAGCTCAAAAGTTACCAACAGACTACCATAACCATTACTATGCCAAAAAAAAGATACGAGCGAATGGGACGACCACAAGTTGGCGAAAAACTAGAGATTAATTTAAAAAAGATTGTTTAGAGATTTTTTTCTATTTCTGAAAGCGATTCTAGTGGAAGAGTGCAGCTAAAGTCTTTGCAGATAAATACTGTTGTTTTTTTATCATCAAATTGCTTTCCTGAAAAAAACGGATACTTTGATAGTGATTTTATTTGTTCTGCATTATGTATAGTCACCAAGATTGATTCAGGCAAAAACCTACCTGAAAGTGAATCATAAAGTTCTGAATTTACTGGGTTTAGTATTGTGATTTCTATTGGTTTTTGCAAATACATGTAAATTGCATCAAGCAAATATCCAAATCCAAATGGATTTTCTGCTGCCATGACTCCTTGAGATTCCATGATTTTAGTTGAAATATCAAGAAACTCTTTTTCTGCTGTAAGATGATATAATCGTAGTAATGACTTTGCCGCAATTGAATTTCCTGATGGCAGGGAAAGATCGTGGCTACTCTTTGGCCTTATGATTAGATTTTCATGATTGTCTGCTGTCATAAAAAAGCAATTTTGCTTTGAATCCCAGAAATGCTCAATCAAATACTTGCTAAGCGTTTTTGCAAGCTCTAGATATTGTGAATCTGGTTTAATTTCAAAAACATCCAATAATGAGTTTACAAAAAATGCATAATCCTCAAGATATCCTGGAATTTTCGCTGAACCGTTTTTGTAGGTACGTAAAAGAGAGTCATTTTTTAGTAGTTTTTCCTGAATGAACTTGATGCAGTTTTCAGCAGCTGCAAGATATTTTTCCTCATTTGATATTCTATAACCTTTTGCAAAGACTGAAATCATCAATGAGTTCCATGATGTAAGAATTTTATCATCCAGCCCAGGAGGAATGCGTTTTGAGCGTATCTCAAGAAGTTTTTGTGCGCCTTGTTCAAGTATTTTTTTTACTTGTTCTTCTGAGATTCCAAACTTGAACGCTACAGATGATAGATTGATGTTATTGCACAAGATGTTGTTTCCTTCAAAATTTCCACCATCTGTTATGTCATAATAAAGACAAAAAATGTCAGAGTCTTTTCCTAGGATATCTTCAATTTCTCTTTTTTTCCATACATAGTATTTTCCTTCCTCGCCTTCAGAGTCTGCATCTTGTGCAGAAAAAAACCCACCCTCCTTTGATGTCATCTCTCTTAAGACATAGTTAAGTGTCTTTTTTACAATATCAAGATAAAATGGATCTTTTGTTAGCTGATATGCTTCTGCATATGCGATTGGAACAAGTGCATTATCGTAAAGCATTTTCTCAAAGTGTGGAACAAGCCAGTGTGTATCAGTAGAGTATCGATGAAAGCCACCACCTATCTGATCAAATATTCCACCTCGTCCCATTTTGTTTAGTGTCTTTAAGACAAATTCCTTAAATTTTGAAATCCCAGAAATCTTGTAGTATCTTAGCAAAAAGGAAAGATTTGCAGAGTTTGGAAATTTTGGCGCACTGCCAAATCCACCAAAAACAGGATCACCTATCTGAATCAGGTTTATTGCTGCCTCATCTAAAATTGTTTTTTCAAGTTTTGCTGGAGTTGTTATTTGCTCGGTTTTTTGTAGCGTGCTAAGAAAATTTTCTGCGGCTTTTTGAACATCTTGTGGTTTTTCCTTCCATGCCTGTGAAAGTTGCCTTAGTATGCTACCAAATCCAAGTCGCCCATAGGAGTCAAGTGGTGGAAAGTATGTTCCTACATAGAAGGGTTTTTGGTCAGGTGTAAGAAATACACTTAGCGGCCAGCCTCCTTGACCTGTTGCAATCTGGCAAGTCTTTTGGTAAATATCATCAATGTCAGGTCTTTCTTCGCGGTCAACTTTGATGTTGATAAAATTCTCGTTCATTATTTTTGCAATATCTTCATTTTCAAATGATTCATGTGCCATAACATGGCACCAGTGGCATGAGCTGTAACCTATGCTAAGAAAAATGGGTTTGTTTTCCTCTCTTGCTTTTTTTAATGCGATTTCATTCCATGAATGCCATTTTACTGGGTTGTTGGCATGCTGTAGTAGATACGGACTTGTTTCATGAATTAGACTATTTTCTGCCACAAGAATTCTTTGTATTAATTATGTATTTGTATGTACTTGAGATTTTTTGGTATTTGTAAAGTAAAAAATGAATTGTGCTTAAAGTTCCATAACTGATTTTACACGCATGTTCCAATGTTTTGAATTAATGTTTGCGTGTTCTTTACAAATAAATGCAGTGTCGTTTGGCTCAGAACCACATTCGTATTCAAGCACATAGTCTGCCTTATTCATGCATTCAGGTATCTCGCATGCTGGCTTCATGCTCATTTTGGTTGAGTATGTTTGGATTTAGCTGATTTACAATACAGCTCATCAACATGTTTTGAACAGTTTGGTGGATTTGTTTTTACCCGATCTATGTAAGAAACAAAATCTGGCAATGTAAAAATATTATTCAGTATGATACTTTTTACATGGACGAAAAGATGCGTGCGATGGTTTTAACAAAAATAGCTCCAATTGAGACAAAGCCACTAAAACTACAAATGATTGACAGACACAAAATAACAGATCAAAATGAAATACTGATCAAAATTGAGGCATGTGGTGTATGCCACTCGCAGCTACATGGTATTGAAGGAGACTGGCAAAAGTATGGATTTCCACCATCGCTTCCAACAGTTCCAGGACATGAAATTGTTGGAAAAGTAGTTGAGATTGGAAGCAAGGTAAAAAAGTTCAAAATTGGTGATATGGCTGGCGTTTCTCCACTATTAGGTTCTTGTATGAAATGCGAATATTGCATGGCAGGAAAAGAAAACCTATGTGATTCAATGGATGTACTTGGCGAATCTCTGCGAGGCGGATATGCAGAGTATGTCAATGTTCATGAAGACTTTGCAACAAAGATTCCGGATTCCATGAAGCCTGAATATGCTGCGCCCCTGTTTTGTGCTGGAATAACAGCATACAAGGCTGTAGTTGCAAGTGAGCCAAAAGAAGGTAAAAAAATTGCAATATTTGGGATTGGAGGAGTTGGCCATATGGCAATCCAATTTGCCAATATAATGGGATGCAAAGTAATTGCAGTTTCAAGGAACAAAAAACATCTTGATATTGCAAGACGTTTGGGTGCAGACAAGGTAGTTACATACAAAGAAAACCAAAAAGAGTTTTTAAAAGAATTATCAGAAAAAGTAGGCTCTATTGATGCAGCGATCGTCTTTGCTCCTGTTGAAAGTGTAGCAGATTCTGCAATCAAGTCTGTAAAAAAAGGTGGACTTGTTGTTATGGCAACTTTGTATCAGGATATCCATAGTTTTGATGTAACTCAAGAAAAGACAATTAGAGGAACAATTATTGGCTCTAGAAAAGATATGGAAGAGGTTGTCAGATTAGCTGCAAAACACAAGATTGAGGTAGTTTATCAGACATTTCCACTTGAGCAAGCAAACGAAGTTTTAACAAAATTAAAAAAATCAGAAATAGAAGCACGAGCTGTTCTTATTCCATAATTAGTTTTTAGAAATTTCATTTATCTTAAATAAAACTCATCTCTTCATCAAGATGTGAATTGTAGACGATGTCATCACACATATGAAGCTCATCAATCATCCCAAGAAAGTAATTCAATTTTAAAACTTGGAAGATGTCAAATACCACACTGTACCTGCAATGAATATCTTGATACGATGAGCCAAATTGATGAGGAACTACTGTAAAATTAATGGTTCATATACAAAATCAAAATAAAAAATTCGATGAAAAAGCATCTACCTTCTGATGAAATGAAAAAGGATCTTGACATTCTTTTGTCAAAGATTAATGCCTTGGAAGTTTCTGCGCCAGATGATTATCAAAAAGGAATCATCAAAGTTCTTCGGGCTTTAGTTGAAGGACAAATTCATTCAGTTAATGAGTTTGAGCATTTGAAAAAAGCAATAGATCTTCTCACACTGCAGCTTTTTGAAGTAAAAAGTAAAACCAATTCATGATTTAACTACAGTATCACTTAGCCCACAACCACTACATTTCATGAGAATGCTGTTTTCAAGCTCCTTTGCTTTTTGCATTTCAGAGCCACAACAGGGGCATTTCATATCTGATACTTTACAAAATGGAATTATTTATGATGACTGGCGTTCCATATTGCAGACTGGTTTGTATTTTGTTATTGTTTTTTTTACAATTTGCTCTCTTTCTTCTTTTTGTGAGCCCCACATTGGATAAATTGACAGGTAAAGATTTTCATAAGAACCTGCATGAGAAACCCAGCACTTGAACTTTTCATTTTTTGTGAAAAAATCGGCTTCGTTGGTTTTGTCTGACTCGCCAACATATAGAATGCTAAATGCGTCTTTTGTACGTGAAAACAATACATAAACAACTTCCTCCATTGGAGGGCCCCATTCTGATAGCTTTATTGGTCCAAGAAACTCGTAATGAAGAATTTGTATTGTCAAACATTTCAAGAATAATGTTACTAACTTTTCTGTTTTCTGTTTGTAATTACTAATAAAAGAATAAATTCCTCCATCAAGGCGATTTAACAAATGAAAGAACCACACAACTACAGAAAAGTAGGTTACTCGATGATTGTAGTTGCGGCATCATTGGCCATAATAGGATTAATTGGATTGGCAATAGGTCATGATGTATTATTTGGAGACAGAATTCAACGAATGAAAACAGAGCAGTTCAATGAATGTAATGAAAATGGAATGGTTGGCAAAGATTGTGAAAAATATGCAAAGATGTTAGAAGAGATGGAACGAAGCCCAATCCCGTAAAAAAATTTATTTTTAGAAAAAGCCGTTTTTGTAGTCTTCCCACATGTTAAGATTTGAAGTGAGCCTATTCATCTGGAAAAGTGAACCGCCTATTATTCCAGATTGATAAAATGTATACAAGTAAATTTCTGAATTTGTTGGATCACTGTGTGAAAGGCTCAAGGCAATCATTGTAAAAAATACAAAAGTTCCAACAAAGGTAAAAAGACTGTTTATTTTTCCACCCAAACCGACAATTCGTTTTGTTGCAGAGCCCATCAACGTAATGCTTGATACAATCAAGAACGTAGCCCCTCCATTTGATGTGACAAGATCATTAAACCACGGAATTAATCCATCGTTTAAGAGTGAAGCATCAGGCATCATTCCACCTCCACTTAATGCAAAATTTACAGAGCTAAATAGACCACCTATGACAAAAAAGAACAGCAGTATTTTCGCTAGTCCTCGCTTAAATGGACTGCGTATTTCAGCTGGATTTACAACTTTTTGTGTGATTTTCATTCCATAGAAGAACCCTATTGCAAATGATGGTGCATACATGATGTTTATCAAAATCGGAGACTCTTGGCCAATTCTTACAATGTCAGGGTGAAATACGAAAAATAATAGTAAGGCAGAAGCAACGGCTGCACTAAAAATTATCAGGTTTGCATTTCTGTATATGTGAGACTCTTCTGTAAGGCTGTCGTTCCAGTTGTACACGTAGCGTTCTGTTTGAAAATGAATTAAAGAAAAGGTCAAAAAATCATTTGTTTAATTAATCAATTCTATTTACCTTTAAGCCGTAAGGTACGTATCTATGACAATGAAGCTGCCAATCTTAATAATTTCAATTGGCTCCATAATTCTAGCGTTTGGAATAATATTTCATCTTCAGGGTCAGGGAATAGTTGGACCTCAAGGGTCATTTATGTATGAAAATCCAAGCTGGATAACTTATGGTTTACAGATTTCAGTTATTGGGATACTGATTATTTGTGGAGGAATTGGAGTAAAAATTTACTTTATAAAAAAACGTTAGCTTGTAACTCTTAGTGTGACAGTTGAGCGAATTTTTTCTAGTTTTCTAATTTTTGACGCAATTAGTTCATTCATTTTGCTTTCATTTTCGGTTTCTGTTTCAACAATTAGATCATAATCCCCATATGTTATGGTAACGTCTTTTACTCCATCTATTTTTTTTAATTGTGATAAAAGATCATGCTCTATTCCTATTTCGCAGCTAACCAAAACATAGGCCTTCTCCATTGGTATTAATTTAGTGCATTTAGCCTATTAGGATATCTACATGGTGTGACAAACACGCCAGGGGTTCTTTTCTAAATATTTTTGATGATATTCTTCTGCCTTGTAAAATGTTGAAGCTGGCTTTATCTCAGTTACAATCTTTTTGCCAAATCTTTTCATTGCTGCATCTTCTAGTTTTTCTTTCATAGCTTTTGCAGCAGCCTCTTGTTCTTTACTGTGATAAAATACAGCAGATCTATATTGTTCGCCAATGTCTGGACCTTGTCTATTAAGAGTTGTTGGGTTGTGGTTACTCCAAAAAATCATCAATAGCTCTTCATAGGATGTAATCGATGGGTCGTATTCTATCTGAATAGCCTCTGCATGGCCTGTTGCGCCTGAACAAACATCCTCGTAGGTTGGGTTTTCAAATGCACCGCCAGTGTATCCTACCATTGTAGATGTAACGCCTTTTATTTTTCTGAACATTTCTTCTACTCCCCAAAAACATCCCGCTGCAAAAGTTGCCTTCATTATCATAATTTACCTAGTTCTTTTAATAAACTCTAAGACTAAAATCCTGCCAAAATTGGATCTGCTGGTTTCATAATTTCTCGCAATAGTATGGTAGCAAAAGACCCTCGTGAAAGTGTAAATGATACCGTATTTTCATTTATGGCATAGTCGTCAATTTTTATAGATACATGTCTAAAGCCGCCTTCGTTGCCAGCCTCTTGCATTTCTCTTATGAAAAAATCCTTTGGTGAGATCTCTTCTTCTTTTAGAATTTTTGATATTTGATAATCAAATCTTGTTTTCTTAAAATATGAATACCCAACGAATGGGACAGCTAATAGCTGGCTAGGATCGTTAACAAATCTTCCAATCAAGCCATTTTTGTCATAACACACATCATTTTCTTTTGGCAAAAACAAGTCTTCGCCGTCTAAAAATGCCATGCTCAAAGTTTTATTAAAAATAAAGGACTGATAGGCTTGAATGTATAGTCTTTTAATTGAAATTGGCAATGCTCGAATTGCAGTTAATGAATTGTCATGCTTTAGAAGCTCATTAACAACAATTCGTTCAAGATCCATTTGTGGTGGAATTTTTTCAGCAAGTCGTGAAAAGGTAGACTTGTCTGCCAACTGTTGCCGTAATTCATTATTTTCTTGAGAATCGTACTCTGAAGTAAAGCTCAAGAGTAGATTGATGGCTTCATCAAAATTTCTCTGTACTATGGCTTTGCCGATTTTGTGAGTGACTGGTCTTTTTGTGCCAAATCTCTGATATCCATAAAAGTTTAGAACTTTATTAAATTCTGAAAATTCTGAAATGTTTGGGTTTGCGTCAGTTATTTTAATTGTAAAATGATTTCCAATCATATCTTTTTTTGATAATGGTTTTTGAATAAATCCAATTCTTTTCAATGAATACTTTTTGTCTGTTGCACTGTCAATTGATTGTGATTTGTTCATGGAACAGACGTATTGTTCTGTTGTTGCTGCAGCATCTTTTAGACCAAGTGCTTTTAATCTCAAGTCGTGCTTTTTGAAGACATCATTTAATGCATGATGTGTGTCAATTCCGTGTTTTTGTAGTTTGTAAACTGCATAGCCAGGTTTTTCAGTGATTGATGATTCTACTTTTTTTGATAAAACCTCGGATACTAGAAAATCCTCATTTTGAGGCCTGATTTTCCCTCCGCAGGCTGAAAACTTTGTAGTATATACTAAAATCCCAATTTCTTTATCGATTTTAGGTATCACTTTTCTATTGTTACAGTGACAAACTGAGAAACTGATATCTCATCATTTTGCGCACCTAAAAGAACTTTGTATGTGCCAGACAATGCATTGTTGTTTGCTGTGATCGTTACGGAAATTGACGCTGGCTCACTTCCTGACATGTCTTGTTCATATTTATCAAGAGTTACTACGATGTCTGAGAATTGTCCAGTGTTAGATGAAGTAAAGTACAGTTTTCCAGCTAATGATGGAATAACTTTCATTGAAAGCTCTGCTTTTTCTCCTTTCTTTAGAGTAATTTCAGTTTGGTCTAGCTCGATTTGAAATGGAAGTGGAATCGAAGTATCAAGAACAGCAATATTGTTTTCAACCCATTCTGTGAACCATATTTTGTCATTTTGGATTGTAAAATCAAATGCTTGGACAAGGCCACAATCAGCTAGAGGATCACAGTCAGCCCACAGTGGATTTTTAGATGGGATGTTGTATTCTACTAGTGATTCTTTTTGTGGATCAAAAATTCCAATACGGTTTGCTGACTGTTCATTGAAAACTAGTCTGCCTTTTTGATCAAATGCATTCCAATATGGGCCAGATACAGGTGTTTTGATAAGGCCTGTTGCATTTCCGTATGAGGAAATATCGGGTTTTGATGTAATGTATTTTGTAAACTTTTCAGATAAAGGATCAAAACTATAGAAAAAGCTGCTCGATGTGTCGGCTATCCACACTCTTCCGTCATTTCCTACAGAGATACCATTTGGTGCATTCATAGCTGGTAGCTCAAAAATAATAAAATCAGCTAATGGAACGACTTCATCTTTAGCAGAAGCACTCGCTTCAAAGTAGCTTTTTTGATCAAACTTGAGAAGAGCACCACCTTGTCTGAACTGCCAGTTTGTATACCATATGTTATCGTCTGAATCTACTGCAAATGCTCCTGTAAAGGAATTCTCAAGAGGCGAGGTTACAATATGATAAGCTGTTTCTCCATCTGATTGAGTGACAGGATCTAAAAATGTGATTTTATTACCTGTAAAATCATTTGTTATAATTTGCGAACCTACTATCTCAAGACGTTGTGGAAGCGCGTCTCCTGCTGATGGATATCCTAGTCTTCGATATTTTCCATCTTCAATTGAAAATTTCCAAACAGAGTCATGTGTTTCATCTGTAAACCATAGTGAGCCATCTGGAGAGTATGCAATTCCCCATATCATAGAGCGAGCCGTTGGTGGCCATTCAGGATTTTCGTATTCTGTAAATGATTCTGTTTTTGGATCAAACTTGGCAATTTTTCCCGTATTGACCTGTGCAAACCATACATTGCCATCTGGATCAGTTGTTATGGCAAGAGGTTGGGTACATTTTGTTGGAATTTCGTATTCTTTAATGTAGGCGTTTGATTTTGCGTTTTCGCTGCCACAAAACTGTGCACGTTGCTCATCAGGAAAATTATCAGCTGGAGTTCCTGTAACTGTGGATTCATCTTCAGGTGGAGGCGGCAGTAGATTAGGAAGAGCTAGTGTTACGGTAGAAGTAACAAGTATGATACCAAAAAATGCGGCTACAATAAGTCCTTTGGTTTTTTTCTTCACAGATGCAAAAATATCCAACCTTGTTATATCTTATTCCAATATAACAAACAAGATTTGATAATATGCTATAGTAGTTTGTATTTTCCAGTTATCTTATCTATTAGATCTTCTGGTGCAGGACCCAATGAAATGCAGGTAGTAGTTCCAGGTTCGATTTGAGTGTGTCCTGCGTCTGAAACTTCAGACCATGGAAGATTTAATGAAATTGCAAGTTTTTTTATTTCTTCGATTTCTTTAAGGCTGTCTACTTTAACTACAACTTTTTCCTGACCACCCCACCATTCCTTAAACCAGGCAGGATTTGATTTTCTGACATTTTCAGCACCAAGCAACGATGCATGTGCTACCTGAGCTGCAATCTTGCCTTTTCCCATCTCAAGATCAGTTCTAACTGCAATAACCTGTTTTATACTTGCCATGTATATGGTGATAAAGCGACATTATGAAAAACTTTTGAATTAAATAATTGCACCTTGGATACCATTTGTGGACTATGATGTTGTAATAGCAGGCGGAAGTATCGCAGGCTTGATTTGTGCAAGGGAAATCGCAGAGAAAGGATACCGTGTTTTAGTTGTAGAGGAAGATTATGAGATAGGAACGCCTGAACACTGTGGAGGACTGGTAAGTGTTACAGGATTACAAGAGTTAGGCGTAATTCCGCACAGAAAAACATATGAGCATAGAGTCGAAACTGCTGAGATTTTTTCTCCAAATGGCAAGAGCTTTGTCATAAATTCAGCAAAACAAAATGTCGTAGAAATTAACAGACGCGAGCTTGACAAGCAAATAGCACGCCAAGCACAGCAAAATGGTGCAGAAATCAGAGTAAAGACCAGTTTTCAAGGTATTACAGATGAAGGAGTAAAACTATCTGATGGAAAAGTAGAATGCAAGGTTATAGTTGACGCAAGAGGTGTCGCCGCTCTTATAAATAGAGAAAGAGACGGAATCCTTTCTTCTGCACAATATGAAGTGTATGCAGACTGGATAAAGAAGGGAAAAGTCGAAGTTTATTTTGATCAAGAAAAGTATCCTGGTTTTTTTGCGTGGATAATCCCATCATCAGATGGAGCAGGCAAGGTAGGTGTTGCAGGCAGAGCAATAAATGTCTCTTCTACAATTGATGAATTTCTTTCAAAAAAAGGAAAATATTCAATTATTAGAAAAATTTTTGCTCCAATCTGGATAAAAGGGCCAATTGAAGAATTTGTAACTGGCAATGTGGTGACAATTGGAGATGCTGCAGGGCAATCAAAGCCAACAACTGCAGGCGGAATTTATTCTTGTGGTATTAGCGGCCTGTTTGCAGGAAGGGCAATTTCAAAATTTTTAGAGACCGTAAATAAAGAATACCTTAAAGAATATCAAAAAAAGTGGAAGAAAAAATTTGGAAAAGAGTTTGACAAGCAATTACTTTCAAGAAGACTACTTTAAAAGCTTGATAATGAGTCAGTAAATAAATTGTTTAACTCTGTAACACCTGAAATTATAAATGAGATTTCAGAAAGCGATGACTTTGATTTTCATACATCTTCAATAATCAAACTTCTTGGCATCAAACGATCTTTTGGTGTTGCACAAACAATTCTTGGTGGAGAAATTAAAAGACTTTTGACTCAACAAAATGAAACTACACTAAGCAAGGTATAAATTCGGTCGCAAGCGAGTCAGCACAGTATGTCTTCTACTTTGTCGTTACCTGTTTGTACTTGTTGCCATAGACATATCATGCCAAATGATAAGTGTGTCAAGTTCAACTGCCCAAATTGTGGCAAGGTTTTGATATGGAGATGCCAAAGCTGCAGGGAGGCTGCAAGAAATTATACTTGCGAGTCTTGCAAATTCGAAGGGCCATAAAATGGCAAGATTACTAATTATAGCCAAAGTTCTCCCTACAGGAACAGAAATCGATCTGGATGACTTGGCAAAAAAGATCAAGGACTCACTCAAAGATGGAATAGTGCTATCAAAGTATGAAAAGGAGCCATTGGCGTTTGGACTGTATTTTATCAAGGCAGAGTTTCAATTAGACGACAAGGAAGGACAGATGGACTCACTTGAAAGTGCGATTAGATCTGTAAATGGGGTAAGCGAGGTTGAAGTGTTAAACATGAGCAGAATGTCAGTTGATGTAAAATAGGTGAAATAGTTGACGCGCAAAGATGACGCTTTACAGCTCAAAGTTGGAGAAGCAAAACAGCGAGATGTAGGTAAAAAACGTGTAAGAATGGGCCCTGAGGCTATGGATTTTTTGAAAGTAGCACCAGGGGACGTTGTTGAGATTACAGGTAAAAGAGCAAGTTGTGCAGTCGTATGGCCCGCAGATGAGGATGAAAAATTTCCAGACCTTATCAGAATTGATGGTCAGACAAGAAAAAACATTGGCTCTGCAATAAATGATGTTGTAAAGATTAGAAAAGTTTCTGCAAAGGCTGCAAAATCTGTAGTGTTAATGCCAGTAAGTGATGTTGTGACAGTAGATAAAGAATTTACTGATTTTGTAAAGAACAGATTGAAAGGCTTGCCATTATCACAAGGCGATGAGATTTCAGTCATGATACTTGGGAACTCGATGGACTTTAAAATTAACAAAATCACTCCAAAAACTGTTGCAAAAATTGACCGTTCAACAACACTTTCAATTCTAACCGAGGCTTCAACTGACCGCAAGCTACGCGTTACCTACGAAGAGGTAGGTGGACTAAAAGAGGAAATTAGGGCAATGAAAGAAATTGTAGAGCTTCCTTTGCGACATCCCGAAGTGTTTAGCAAACTTGGAATAGAACCGCATAGTGGCATTTTGCT
>JBQTJY010000063.1:0-5829 GCA_052386635.1 Nitrososphaerota archaeon | reverse complement strand
CAAGGATTATAAAAACCCTGCATGAAAATCCGTTGCGGGTGTCGCCGAGCATGGCCAAAGGCGCTAGCTTGAGGGGCTAGTCTCTCAGGAGTTCGTGGGTTCAAATCCCATCGCCCGCATAGTTTTTAAAAAATTATTTTATTTTGTTTATTGCATCAATCAGCTTCGCACGTCTGATCTCTTCTGTAAGTGCAGATCTTGTCTCCTCAACAAGAATTCGGTTGACATCCAACTTTTTTCTTGTTTCCTTTACAATCTTGTCATAGGTTGCAAACGGATACAAAATTAGATACAGATTTTCCATTATCTCAAAAAAACGTACAGATTCTGACGTTTCTCCCATTCTAATTTTATCGTAAATTAGACGCTTGAGCTCTCCAATACAATCCAAAAGACCAAGTATATATGATTCATCTGAAACTCCAATTGACTCAACAGCTGGAATCTGCTTTCCTTCTACAATGGAGATCAAAGATACTGCCTCTACAACTTCTTGTTCTGGAGTGACAAGGTAGCGGACAAGATCTCCATTTGCGCTTTTTTTGTATTTTACAAGCAACTTTTTTGCCTTGAACACATTTTTTCTAGCCGATTTTAGATCTCCTTTATGAACTGCAATTATCGACTGGCTGCACAAAATAATAACATCTCTTGTATTTTTGATAAGATATTCACGTGCCTGATGTGACTCTTCAAGTGATTTTGCAATTTTATCCAGTGAACTTTTTACATTTTTTAGCAATATTTGTAGGCACAAAAAACCAAGATAAAGCCGTTTTCCAAAGCTCTTATTTTACGTTAATTTTTGTCATTAGGTTGTGGAAATAACAGTAAAGCAGATGATGCAAATCGAAGAAAACGGGCATCAGATGGGATTTTTGCGAAAATTTATGATGGAAAATGCAGGAGCATCTGCAGTTAGGCGTCTTGTTGATAAAGTCGGTGATGTATCATCAAAAAAGATTCTTGTTTTTGCGGGACTTGGCAACAATGGTGGTGATGCACTAGTTATATCAAGACATTTGGCAGGGTATGGCGCGGCAGTAACACTAGTTTTGCTTGGAAGTCCTGATAAGATAAAAACTGAGGAAAGCAGATGGAACTGGCAACTCTTGGAAAAGATGAGATCTGTAAATCTAATCACAGGAGAGAAGATTCAATACAATTTTGATGCAGATGTTATAATTGATGGAATACTTGGAACAGGGATTGCTGGCACAATCAAAGAACCATATGCATCTGCGATTGCATTTATCAATAAATCAAAGGCCTTTAAGCTAGCTGTTGATGTTCCATCTGGCCTTGATCCTGATACAGGAAACACTGCAAGCATATGTGTCAAGGCAGACATGACAGTAACATTTCACAAAATGAAGATTGGGATGCCAAAAAGAAGTGATATGTGTGGTCAAATTTTTGTTGAAAAGATTGGCATACCTCCAGAAGCTGAAGTTGGAGTACTATGAAGATTCATCAGCTACAGGTAGGAAACATGCAAAATTTTACCTACATTTTAGAAGATGAGAAAACAGGCGAGGCAGTTTTAGTTGATCCATCATGGGATCTTGATGCGGTTGAACAGCTAATCACACGAAACAATCTAAAGATAAAATACATCATTAATACACATCATCATTTTGATCACACCATTGGAAACGAGGCAATGGTAAACGCAACTGGTGCAAAAATCATTCAACATGAGACATCTATACTCAAACGTGACATTGCTGTAAAAAATGGTGATAAGATACGCTTTGGCGAATCTGAAATTACTGTATTTCATACACCAGGACACTCAAAGGATAGCATATGTCTTGTAGGTGATGGAAAGATACTGACAGGTGATACACTCTTTGTTGGAAACTGTGGACGAGTTGATCTTCCAGGCGGAAGTGCAAATGATCTTTATCACAGTCTTTTTGACGTACTTGCAAAGCTGGACGACAAGCTTGTAATGTATGCTGGTCATAACTATGGCACAAAGCCAACATCAACTCTTGGACAAGAAAAAGAAACAAACTTTGTAATGGAACCAAGAACAGAAGAGGAGTTTGTTGAGCTATTAGGAGGATAACTAGTGGTTCACATTCAAATTCTTGGAAACCTGGACAGGGGTGGAAACTTTGTTGAAGACACACAAAAAAAGGATTTTTTGTTTTCTTTTGTAATCTCATATACTGAAACATGTGAGATTCCAGGAATTACAGTAGCAGGCGAAAACAAAGATCTTATCAAGTTTACACCTCCTGCAGATGCAGAATTTTTGCATTACGGATCTTGCAAGTGCATAAAGGCAATT
Source organism: Nitrososphaerota archaeon (assembly GCA_052386635.1). GTDB lineage: Archaea > Thermoproteota > Nitrososphaeria > Nitrososphaerales > Nitrosopumilaceae > VHBM01. The sequence goes on along the minus strand of JBQTJY010000063.1, from coordinate 3,530 downwards.
CCAATGACACCTGACGGCAAGCCGACTCCTGCACTTCTCACAAAGACTGCATTAGAGGCAGCAAGCATACCACACATTGTAATAAATTCTGGAAGTAAGATCATTCCGCAAATTCCATACCTTGAAACAGGAATAAAGTTTGGAAAAAACATTTCATTAGAACCTGCACTTGATCGTTCATCTGTTTTACACGCAGTAGATTATGGAAGAATAATTGGAAGAACTCTTGCATCACTTACTGACTGCCTAGTAATTGGGGAAAGCATTCCAGGAGGAACAACCACTGCATTGGCTGTCTTAAAGGGACTTGGAATCAGCGCAATGGTCAGCTCAAGCATGCCACAAAACCCAATTGAGCTGAAAAAAAAGGTCGTCTTTGATGCATTAAAGCGACTTGACTCTGATGATCCTTATGAGGTTGTATCAAATGTTGGAGATCCAATGATTCCGTTGGTTGCAGGAATGATCAGCTCTGCATCTCAAATCACAAATGTCATGTTGGCAGGTGGAACCCAGATGGCAGCAGTATTAGCATTTGGCAAGTCGGTTGGATTTAATCAAGACAAACTTGCAATTGGTACCACATCATACATAATCGAAGACAAGAGTGCAAACTTTGTTGATACGGTAACGAAAATAGCTGATATACCAATACTTGTTGTAAACCCAAAGCTTGAACATTCTAAAATTGCTGGACTAAAGGCATTTTCTGATGGATTTGTAAAGGAGGGTGCAGGTGCTGGTGGCAGCATGATCTCTGCCATACTAAAAACTGGAATTGATACTCAAACTCTACTAGAATTAATTGAAAAAGAGTATCGAAAAATTATCTGACAGTAACTGATTTTGCCAGATTTCTTGGATAATCAGGATCTGCGTCCTTTTCTAGGGCACAATAATACGCCAAAAGCTGGATTGGAACTATCTCAATTATTGGATACAAAGATTCGTCAACCTTTGGAATTTCAATCCAGTGATCATAAATGTCACTTTTCTTATCTGAGATGCCAATTATTTTTGCGCCTCTTGCTTTGATCTCATTTGCACTTGTCAATGTATCACTGTAAGTAGAATCATCAGGATTGAGTATTACTACATAGACATTTGTGTCCATCAGTGCAAGTGGGCCATGTTTTAGCTCGCCGCCAGGTATTCCTTCTGCATGAATGTAGGTAAGCTCTTTTAGTTTTAGTGCAGCCTCTGATGCAATTGGATAATTGATTCCCCTACCCAATATGTAAATGTCAGAAACATCTTTGAGATCACTTGCAATCTTTTTTATCTTTGAATGATTTGATAATATTTTAGAAATTGCCTTTGATGTTTTATCAAAATCTGGTTTGAGGCAACCATTACAGAGGCCATCGGCAATCTTGTAAAGTATTGCAAGCTGTGATGTAAAGCTCTTCGTTGCAGCCACTCCAATCTCTGGGCCACAATTCATGCCAATCACAAGTGAGGATTCTTGAACGAGTGAAGACGTCAATAAATTTACAATAGATAAAACCTTGGCATTAGCATTTTTTGCAATCCTTACAGCCTCCAAAACATCTGCACTCTCGCCGCTTTGCGAAATTGCAATTAATATGGAATTTTGTTCTATAGATTCTGGATCGTGTGGAAGCTCACTTGAGATTATTGGTTCTACCTTTATCTTTGCATACTTTGACATGAGATATTTTGCTACAAGTGCAGCGTTATAGCTTGTTCCGCTACCTGTAATGTATACAGTTTTTGCATGTTTGATAAAATCAACCGTTTGTGTTATTGTGTCTTGGGTATTTTCACCTGCTCGCAAAACAGTATCTGGCTGCTCTGAGATCTCCTTTAATGTATAGTGTGCATAATCACCTTTGTATGCATCGGCAAACTCTTTTGAGACCTTTGTAATGTTATATTTGATCAACTCTCCTTCGAAATTGTAAAGCTTGAGTCCTGATGGATCTATTAGCGCAAAATTTCCATTATCAAGGTAAATTGCATCATCTGTTCTTTCTATAAACCCTAGAACATCACTTGAGAGAAAATAATCGTCTTCGCCAACACCAACAATCAGTGGCTCATGATATCTTGCTGCAGCCAAAGTCCCATTCTCAAACATAGCTACAAACGCATAATGTCCTTTTAGTCTAGAGACTGTGGTTCTTATTGATAATTTAATGTCTGACGTATTATCAAAATTTTTCTGCAGTAAATTTGCAATGACTTCGCTGTCAGTCTCACTTTGAAATGTATAGCCTTCTTTTTGTAGCTCAGCCTTTAGCTCACTAAAATTTTCAATAATTCCGTTGTGAACTATGGCAATTTTGCCTGAATTGCTTGGATGGGGGTGGGCATTTGCATCTGTTACTTTTCCATGAGTTGCCCATCTTGTGTGGCCCAAGCCAACATTTCCAGGAAGCTTGTCAAGCTGAAACATATTATTTACCTCAACTACCTTGCCAACTCCTTTTTTTACAAGAATCTGATTGTTTGACTTTGTTGCAATGCCGACACTATCGTAACCTCGGTATTCCATTCGCCTTAATCCTTTGACTAGAATCGGTGCGGCATCACCATTGCCATAATAGCCTATTATTGAACACATAGTATGATCCCAATTATATGATATTTACAGATAAGCTTAACTTATGATTGTTCGGCTGAGTCTTCAACTTCTTGTTCTTTAGTTTCAGACAAAAGTTCGTTAAATGATGAACCTGGAACTAGACGAATTTTTGATTCTTCGTCGATTTTTACTATGTATGAAGGTACATCAACAACTCTATCGCCAATCATTATGTGTCCATGAATAACAGCCTGTCTGGCTTGGTATGGAGTTTTAAAATTTAATTTCTTTCTAACAATTGTTTGTAATCTTCGTGACAACAAATCTGTAACCTGCAAGTTTAAGACATCATCAAGTGTAGACTCTCTTTTTACCAATCCAACCCTTGATAGAGCTTTTAACAGAATTGGTTCTTCTTTTTCTCTAATTTCTTGTCTTAGAGCAAGTAAGGAGCGAGCTTGGTTTCTTACTCTTGATAGCTCTGTATGTGCCTTCCATAGCTCTCGCTTTGTTCGAAGACCAAAGGCACCAAGTGTCTTTAGTTCTTCCATCTTTAGATCATAATTAAGTGGACGTTTTGGTTTTCGCCATTTTTTTCTTGGATATTTTGGATCTCCCATCTAAATCTCCTACTTTTTTCCTGCATCCTTTTTAGGTGCCTCTTTTTTTGCAGCACCTGCATCTTTCTTATCAGCTGGTGCGGCAGTTTTCTTATCAGCTGGTGCGGCAGTTTTCTTATCAGCTGGTGCGGCAGTTTTCTTATCAGCTGGGGCTCCTTTCTTATCAGATGGTGCACCTTTCTTATCTGTTGCAGCAGCTCCTGTAGCTGGTGTTGTTCCTGCAGCTGGTGCGGCACCCTCTGCTGGTACTGCGCCTTCAGTCGTTACACCTGGAACAACTGCTCCAGCTGGCAAAACCTTTCCACCCTTCTGGACGCCTACTGCGCCACCCTTTCGTCCTGTGGTACGAGTTCTTTGTCCTC
>JBQTJY010000062.1:0-3936 GCA_052386635.1 Nitrososphaerota archaeon | reverse complement strand
ACTGGAACCACCGACGGTGGCAAACAAATTATTGGTGCAGGTTCTGAGACAGTAATTCAGGTATGTAAAAGTCCTAGTGGCGGAACATGTCCGCCTTGATTATTTGGTAAAATTTGGTTTATTGAACTCTTCTAATTGTTTCAGTTGCAAGACCTGATTCTCGTTGTGCAAGTCTTACTACTCGAGCCTTTGGTACCATACTTCTAATCTTTGATATTGTTATAATGTTTTCAATTTCTGCACCTCTTGCCACAGCAGTAACATCAAAGACAGAGTCGACAGTATCTTTTATGGTAACCATCGTATTTTGATCATGGGCGCCTTCTGTTAACAAAAGAAAATGTATACCACCATATCTTCGAACAACACCTGTTATGTAGAAAAGTAAGTTTTGAACTTCGTTTAATGGAAAGCTTCTTACTAAAAGTGGTAAATGCAATGCAGTGTTACGACCTTCTTTTATCATGTCATAATAGTGATTCATCAGCGTTGTAAAACCTGTATCAAGCTCAATTCTCTGCTCCATTGGCACCTCAGGTAACGCTTCTATGATTTTTTTCATGCTTGGTGGGATTACTCTACCAAATATCCAAGTACCTTCATCAACATACTGTTGTATGTTCATTCCAAGTAGCTGCATGTCTTGAATAATGTCTGGGCTAGAGTTTTCAACTGTATAATATGCCACTTTGCCTTTTGAAATCATTGTATTGTACAAAATTTGTTGTACAAGTTGATTTGAGCTACTTCCAATCTGGCCAGATATTAGATACAGGTTGCCTGTAGGCAGGCCTTGACCCAACGTCTCATCAAATCCAGGAATTCCAGTAGATACTGCTACCTCTTTTTGCTTTATCTGTAGGGTATCTTCTATTCGTGCTTTTGGACCCACATCTTTTGATTCACCAAATACGCTCATTTTTCATACACCTGTTTAGGGATCCGATCCACCTTGATGGCGTATTAAAGGATTTATTGTAAAAAACTATTGACTCGAGCTAAGATCTGATTATTAAAGCAGCCATGAAAGTTGAGGCTAAATTTCCTCTTCTTCGGCTTCTTCTTCAGTCATCACTTTGGGTTTTCTTAAGAGCCTAAATGCCACAAAACCACCACCTCCTACAGCGCCAGCTATTGCCAAATACAAATACAGTGGAGGTATACCAAGAAAACTTTGAGCTGCAGATGTGGTTTCGACAAGTGTGAATTCTATGGTGGATTGATCAGACGTATAGCCAGGCTTTGTAGCAAATATTTCTAATGTGGCAGGGGCAGCGCCTGGAGTGTAAAGAACATTTGCTTCACCGTTTTCATCTGTTTCTATAGTTGTTGGGAACACTGTAGAGTTTGAGCTTGGGAATAGCTCTAATAATGCACCTTCTACAGATACAGCATTCTCATCATCCACAAATATTTGTAATTCGATGCTAGTGCCAGGAGTTAGAGGATCTGTCGGATATGCAGGGAATATAACAAGTTCTTTAACAAATGGAATGAGCTCAAGACTTGCTTCTGAACCATAAAATCCCTTAGCATTAGCTGAAATTGTTATTGTTCCAGTTTCACCAAATGTGTCTATTGGAAACTCTACAAAAGATCTACCTACTGGAATAGTGACACTTGATGGAATTTTAACAAGTTCAGTATTGTTTGATGATAACGCTACTTGCAAGTCGTTTGTTACTTTAACAGGATTTCCAAAAAAATCGGTTAATTGCATTATTCCAAATTGATGTGTTTTTTCTTCTAATCCAACTATTTTGGTAAATGGAATGAAAATGTTTGTTGTGGAAGATGCTGGTGCTATTTCAAATACTGATTGGGTTTCCAGATCTGTATCTGCGTTAAGGCCAACTGGTGAAGTATTAATTACAGACTTGCCAGCTTCTAATTCCCTTGCAAATGAACTACTCTTAACTTTCAAACCGACAGTATTGCTTTGAGGAGGAAATTCTATCAATTCGTTTGTTGGTTTAACAGAAAAGCTAATGTGACTTTGAGATGTAGCCGGCCTTTTTGCAGAATCAAGTAATATCACGTATAAATCTGCCAAGCCTTCATTATTGAAAACTATTCGATCTTCTCCTGCAGGTGAATAAATTAATGTTTCACTAGGACTTTTTGGATCTAAAACTGTTATTGTGCTTGGTTCTGGATCTAATCGTTGTATGAGACATTGGGCAGGTAAGCAATTCTCGTCTAAAACCGTTATCGTATTGGATGCAGAAGCTAAACCTTTAACTGCAGCTGAAATTGTTGCCGTTCCATCTTTTCCACTTTGGATAATTGCTATGCCATAGCTTCGCTTTCCTGACAATTCGCCCCCATCAATGACTTTGATAATACTATCATCAGTTGTAACTACTCTTGCCTTCAAAGCATCACTGGTTAGATCTTCATATTTTGATTTTATTGGATACAGATCTCCCTGGTCATATTTTTCGTCATCTGCAAATGGATGGGAATCTAATACTCCACTAGCGATAGCTTCATCTATTGCCTCTTGATCATCATCGCTGCCTTTTATTGCACTGAGTTGATAAGAAATAACACCTATTGAATCAGGTGGCATTATGGAAGGCATAAGCAGTGCTAAGGTTTTGTTTTCAGCTAACACACTTCTTTCATCGAGTTCTTCAAGAACATTAAAGATGCCTTGTGCTTGTCCATATCCTGGCGACGAGGCTCCTACAAAATTTTGACGACTAGATTCTTGAAATAAGATATTTTCTTGTTTGTAATAAAATCCCCACTGGCCCTTCTTTATTATAGGTTTTATGTTTCTGAATTTTTTGTCAAATTCATCATCAAGTGTACGCAAATTTGAAAAAATTTCTATTGGCACATCTTCTTCTGCTTTAACTGGGTTATTATTTTCATCAAGCAGACTAACAAATACATCTAACTCTCGATCGAACTTTTGGATTACAGTAAGTGGATAAACATCAACTTTTAGTTTTTTTGGCAATGATGAGGATACGATCAATCTCTCAATGTTTTCAAGAGGCGGCGCATCTGTTATTGCTTTAATAAAAGCAGTTCCTGTCTTGTCTAGTGTTCGAATATTTGTAAGTGCATAGTAATTGCCTTGTTTCATTGTTACTTCATCATTTTGCATTGCAAGTAACGACCTTTCATACTCAAAACGAACTTTGATGTCTTTTGGAGCTTGTAAAATTGTACCGCTATTATTCAAAAATATCGAAATAGGCATGTTTGAACCAGCATGCATGTTTGATGTTGGCAAATTAATTTCAAGTTCTACATTTAATGGGACATCAACATTAATGCCGCCAACTCTAAATGTTCGACTAAACGTTTGACCTTGAAATATAGCAGAGATTTCGGTTTCTCCTTCTAATTCATCTACTGAAATAGCAAATTTTGCATAATCGTTATTTACTGGTATTATGACTTCTTGTGGTACCGATGCAATGTTAGGATCTTTTGATATCAATTCAATTGATAGATCATCTGGAGCAAGAACAGGCGATCCTTCACCATCAACCAATTGTATATACCCGATCTGATATGTTGCTTTTCCAGATTCTACTGCAGGCGGAGAGAACTGTAAGCGTATGAAAAGATTTTCATAAGTTTCTTCTTGCGAATTAGCAGTAATTATTTGTGTAACGCTAAAAAAAACTATGACTGCAAATAACGAAAGTATGATTTTGTTCCAATACAACACTAATCAAGGAAAGATCAGTTGGTTGAAATAAAAGGCTTTTTTGACAAGTTTGATCTCCGTCTTGTTAATAATTTTGAATAAAACTAAAGCCAAGATATGTGATCGTAATATATGATCATCTATCTAACTAGAAATATAGTTACCTACATAACCTATAAATATAGGTAGATAGCATATCAAACCATGATACAAAACCAAGTACTAAGTGGCAAGTTTAGTCACAGAGCAGTTGCTCCAATCATAGC
>JBQTJY010000061.1:0-4785 GCA_052386635.1 Nitrososphaerota archaeon | reverse complement strand
CACATCCTGGACACCAATCATTATGGACGTCTGTCTTGTAGTCTGAAAGTTTAAGCACCATGTGTTAGGATCACCTTTTTTTGTTCTTTGTTGGCTAGGATTTTTTTTATTGAATCATATATTTCAGTACAAGTCATAGCTCGTCCAGTATATTTCAAAACATAATGATCAATTTCTCTTCCTAAATTTTGTTTTAATAATAAACCAAGCTGGCCTGTAGCGTTGGCTTCAATATCTATTATGGTTTTAACATTTTTCAAAAATGATTTAACAAGTTCTGTTGGGAATGGATAAAGTAACTTTATCTGGAGAAACCCAACGTTGATGTTTTCTTTTTTTAGCATATCTATGGCATCAAGAATTGGCCCCTTTGTAGAGCCCCAACTTACAATTGTGTATTCTTGTGTACCAGTAGAAACTACCTGATCTTCTTTTGGAATATCCTTGAGTATCTGTGAAAATCTAGAGAGTCTTTTGTCCATCATCTGTAGACGTACTACAGGATCTTCTGTTATGTGGCCAAACTCGTCACTTTCATCTCCTGTATTCCAAAATATTCCATTTTCTAGCCCAAGCTTTGAGCGTGGCGAGATACCGTCGTCAGAGTGGGCAAATCTTTTGTAATCATTTGTGTCTATTTTATCAAGCAGCTTACCGCGTTCGATTTTGAGCTTTGTAGGATCTAATCGCTTACATGTAACAACAGAGCTTGCAAGAAACTTGTCCATCATATGTATGACTGGAACCTGAAAGATGTCTGAAAAGTTGAAACATTTGCCTGTATCATAGAAACTTTCCTCAATGTCTCCTGATGCATAAACAATTTTTGGAAATTCTCCATGTCCTGCATTTATTGCAAACATTAGATCTTCTTGGCCATGTCTAGTAGGAAGACCAGTTGATGGCCCACTTCTTTGATATAGTGTTATTACTATTGGCACCTCGTTTATTCCAGCCCACCCCAAAGATTCAGACATTAAAGAAAATCCAGGTCCTGATGTGCTTGTGGATGAGCGAGTGCCAGTTAGTGCACTGCCTATAGTCATGCCAATGGCCGAAATTTCATCCTCGGTTTGTATGACTACAGTGGAGCCAAGCCTGTCTTCGTTTATTTCCAAGATTTCATGTGACTCTAAAAACACGCTTTCATCTGATGCTGGAGTAATTGGATAGTAGGCCTGAAATCTACACCCGCATACCATTTTTCCAAATGCTGTTCCTTGGTGGCCTTGGATTAGTATGGTATCAGATTGTTTTGAGATTTCAGCAAGCGAGTGTTTGAAGTTTGGAAATTTTGCTGTTGCATAGTTGTATGCGTAATTTGCTAACTGCTTGTTTATTTCAGCAATTTTTTGCCTTTTTCCAAAAATTAATTCAATTGATTCAAAGAGCTGTTTTGATGACATGTGCAATAACCCAAGGGAAAGTGAAACGCCTAGTACGTTAAACATCCTAATCATCCCCTTTAGTTTTGGATTGTTGGTATCTTTTGCTAGTCCGTCAAGGATTCCTCGAAATGATACTGGATACAGATTTACGCCGTTTTCTTTTACCGAGTCTAAGAATCCAGAAATTGTATAGTTTTTCTTTTTAGAATCAAGATACTTGTGAAGTCGTGACTTGAAATAGGCATCTAAGGTATGAACGTCTTTTGTTTCAATATTTTCTATATCAGAATCATAAATGACTGCCCCGCCAGAAACTAGCTCATCTGCATGCCTGAAAATTGTCTCTGCATCAAATGCTACCATTACAGTAACATCGTTTACATTAGAATGAATTTTCTTGTCAGATACTCTAACTGTAAAATAGCTGTGTTCGCCTTTGATGTTTGAATAAAATTCCCTTTTTCCAAAAATTTGGTAGCCTGCCCTTGCACATGCACGTGAAAAAATGTTTGCTGCTGTTTCTACTCCGCTACCTTGTGGACCGCCAATCTGCCAACTAATGTCAACATTTACCACACAAATTGTCGCTTGTTACTGGATATTAATAATGTGGTTTTAAAAATAAGCTAACCGCCTGTAGCTGCATCAAAGAGTGCACATTCACATTTATCTCGTTCGCCACAGTATGGACAAACACATACACATTTCTCAATCGAGTTTCCACACTCCACACAGATGGCAAACTCCTCATCTGAGATGTGTTTTGAACCCATTACTTGTCATATAACAAAATATTATAAATGGTTTTAAGAGTAGTTTCCAAAATTTAGTGTTATACTATGAAGAAAAAAGTTTTGCTTACTCGCAAATTGCATGATTTTGCTCTTAGTGATTTGAAGAAACACTATGATGTTGAAATTTATCAAGGAAAAATTCCAATGCCAAAAAAAATGTTGCTTAAAAAAATAAAAAACAAGAACGGATTGATTTGCTTTCCCTATGATAATATCGATAAAGATATTCTATCTGCTACAAAGAAGCTCAAGACAATAAGCACTTTCAGCGTTGGCTATGACCATATAGATGTAAAATATGCAAAAAAACAAGGCATCAGTATTGGGTATACGCCTGAGGTGTTAACTGATGCTACTGCAGACCTTTGCCTTACATTGATTCTTGATTTATCGCGTCGGATAACAGAGGGAGACAGAATAATTCGAAAGGGAAGATGGACGCAGATTTATGGCGCATATGACTATGTTGGTATTGATTTATCTGGAAAAACTCTGGGGGTTTTAGGCTTTGGTAGAATAGGTGCTGCTGTGGCAAAGCGCGCAAAGGCGTTTGGAATGAATATAATTTATCATAACAGGCACAGACTATCAAAAAATACTGAAAAATCTCTAAGAGTAAAATATGTCACATCTGATCAGCTGTTTAAAAAAAGCGATATTGTCTCAATTCATGTACCATATACAAAAGAAACACATGAGTTAGTTGATTTAAAATTATTTAAGAAAATGAAAAAAACTTCATTTATCATCAACACAGCGCGTGGAAAAATAATTAAAGAAAATGATTTGATCTATGCACTAAAAAAGAAAATAATCTCAGGAGCTGCACTTGATGTTTTTAAAAATGAGCCAATTGGTATGAATAATCCGTTAACAAAAATGCAAAATGTAGTTTTATCTCCTCACATTGGGAGCTCAACTGCCGAGACAAGAAAAAAAATGGCCAAAATTACTGTAATGAATCTAAAGTTAGGAATTAATGGTAAAAAGCCGCTTTATTCTGTAAATAATTAATTTGTCATTATTGTTTCTTGCTTTCCATACTTGTTAAATAAATTATCAAATAGTTCTTTTCTTTTTTGGTTCAATTTTTTGTCTTCATCATACATTTTTGTAAAAAATGCCGCCAACACACGTTCGTCATTTTTATCAAAAAACATCACACTATAGCTTGTCCTTTCTATTTTTTCTTCGATAACAAATTTTGCTTTTGAGATATAATCTGCATTAATGTGCATATGGCATGGGCACTTATCATCGCCTATTGTTATCCAGTTGTCTTTTTGTCTAATTGTTAAGAAATTGCCTTTTATCTCACTTGTCGCACCTTGGTTTTTTACTATAAACAAGATGTCATCTATTTTCAGCAGATCTTCTAAAATTTGTTTAAGCATTATAGTTATTCTGCTTTATGTAAAATAAATCAGTTAATTTACAATTGAATTAGTTTGTCTGGATCTGAACGTATGCATTCAGTGCCAACTGCTTTTATACTTGTGAATTTGATTTTTCCTTTTGGAATTTTGTTTTCACGTTGAAGAATGCTCAATTTTTTAGATATGGTATCTTTGTGTCTTTGACATGTTACTCCTACCATGTATTCGTCATTTTCTGTGCCTACAGAAATGATAAATTCTGGAGGATTTACACAGTCTCTTTCTTCTTTAACGGAACAGCGATTTGGCAACATGTTGTTAGGATCTCGTAATTTCTACAAAAATATGCTTTTTGTTAGTATATGGAATCACTTTCATTACCTTTTGTTCAATTAGATCAGTCACTACTTCAATTTTATCTGTATCAAGATTATCTACTAGATTCACTTCTATGCCAACTATAACATCTTCTGGACTAAGATGCATTGTTCTCATAGATACTATTTTGTTTACCTCAGGAATTTCTTTTATCATATTTACGATGTTTTTGTATTGTCGTCTTGTAATTGATTCACCTATCAACAATCCACGATTTTCACTAGCCAAAAAGAATGCAAATGCCATTAAAAGACAACCAATGAAAATGGAGCTAATTGCATCATAGACCACATTTCCTGTTACATCAGTAAGAAAAATACCAAGAGCTGCAATGGCAATGCCTGCCAAGGCTGCTGAATCTTCGACTATTACTGTCAGTATAGTTGGATCCTTGCTTTCCCTAAATTCTAAAATTAATTGTTTGAAAGTTACCTTGTTTCCTTTGTGTTCTATTGATCTTGTAAACTGCTTGTATGCAATTCTTAATGCATTTGCCTCAAAGACAGCAGCTATGCCAAGAACAATATAGTTGATTGTAGGATCTTCAAAATGATCTTCTCTGTTGATTAATGATGAAACACCTTGTTCTAATGCCAGCACGCCAGATATGCCAAAAATCATTGTTGCTACAATAAATGACCAAAAAAATTGTGACTTGCCATAACCAAATTGATGTAGATGGCTTGCTGGCTTTACACTGGCTTTTAGTCCAATCAACAATAGAATTTGGTTAAAAGTATCTGATGCAGAGTGATAAGCCTCTGCCCACATTGAAACACTTCCTGACATGAGCGCAGCTATAAACTTTGTTATAGCAATGCCAAGGTTGCCAAATAATGCTGCATAAAC
>JBQTJY010000060.1:0-4301 GCA_052386635.1 Nitrososphaerota archaeon | reverse complement strand
GACATGCAACATGCCTTGCAAAGCAAGTTTGCTGTTGCAAATATTTCATCGGCTCTGAGAAATCTTGCACTTGAGCTCAACAAGCTTGCAAATGATATTAGATTGATGGCATCAGGACCAATTGCGGGTCTATCAGAGATAGAGATTCCTGCAGTACATGCAGGCTCTTCTATAATGCCTGGCAAGGTAAACCCATCACTTGCAGAATGCATGAACATGATATGCTTTAACATAATAGGAAATGATACTGCAGTCGCACATGCCGCCCAAGCAGGTCAGTTTGAGCTAAATGTGATGCTACCTGGAATGCTAAAATGTGTTCTTGAATCAACAGATATGCTAAACAACTTTGCTCCAATATTTTCTGCAAACTTAATTGATGGACTAGGCGCAAACAAAAAGAAGCTTCAGCAATACATTGAAAATAGTCCAGTTATCGTAACCTTGCTTTCACCAAAAATTGGATATCAAAAATCTGCTGAGCTCTTCAAAGAGTCATTAAAGACAGGCAAGACCATACGAGAGCTTGTAGTATCAAAAAAACTACTTTCTAGCAAAGAAATAGATTCACTTTTAAAATAGATTTTCAAAATGGCAAAAATCTGGCTTGAGGCATATGGCTGCTCTGCAAGTTTTGCAGACTCGGAAATGATTGCAGGACTGCTAGTCAATGGAGGCCACACACTGGCAAATAACTCCAAAGAGTCAGACCTGAACCTGATTGTGACCTGCTCTGTAAAGGATGCTACTGCAAACAAGATGATTCATCGAATAAAAAAACTAGGAACAAAACCACTTGTCGTAGCAGGCTGTCTTCCAAAGGCAGAAAAAGACACAGTTGAAAGATTCTCAAATAAAGCAAGCCTCATGGGTCCAAACTCTCTTGGAAAGACACTTGAGGTCATTAGTTCAACTCTAAATGGACACAGAAAAGTAGAGCTTGCAGATACTGATCTATCCAAAGTAGGACTGCCAAAGGTTCGCCTAAATCCAGCTGTTGGAGTTGTAGAGATTGCAAGCGGTTGTATGAGTGAATGCATATTTTGCCAGACAAAGCTATCAAAAGGAGATCTGACTAGCTACAGAATAGGCGACATTGTAAGACAGGTAAAAAACGAAATATCTGAAGGCTGCAAAGAGATATGGCTTACATCAACTGACAATGGATGTTATGGACTGGATATTGGCACTGATCTTCCAACACTTGTTGATAATGTAGCCGAGAGTCCAGAGGACTATATGATTAGAGTTGGCATGATGAATCCAATGTATATGCCGCGCATTAAAGACAATCTTCTTAAATCATTTGAAAATGACAAAGTCTTCAAATTTTTGCATGTACCTGTACAGTCTGGAAGCAATAAGGTACTAAATGACATGAAGCGTGGCCATACAGCAGAAACCTTTAGAGATATTGTAAAAAGGTTTAGAGGCAAATTCTCAGAGTTTACAATTTCTACAGACATTATAGTTGGCTTTCCAACAGAGACAAGCCAAGACTTTGAAGAAACTGTGAATTTGTTAAAGGATACAAGACCTGACATTGTCAATATCTCAAAGTATAGCCAAAGGCCAGGAACCAGTGCAGCAAAACTAGACCAGATAGATGTAGCCGAAGTCAAGCGCAGAAGCAAGATAATCTTTGAATTGGCTAATAAAATCTCACTTGAGAACAACAAGAGATGGCTTGGATGGAAAGGCCAGGTATTATTTGATGAAATGTCAGATGGCCACATCAAAGGCAGAAACTTTACCTACAAATCAGTTTTGGTTGCAAGGCCAGTAAAAATTGGGCAAAAAGCGCAGATTGAGATAACAGATGTAACAACTCACAGCTTGATCGGCTCGATCGCAAGTTAATTTTTTTAGATCGGTAATTTGATTAAAACTACGTAAGAAGGTTTTTTATCATATTTTGCAAAGGAGGTTCACATGGCCTTTCAATTCTCACAGCAAACTTTGGTAATAGGACTTGGCGGCGCAGGCTCAAAACTGGCCATAGATGCCCACAAAAACCTTGATGCTGACTGCCTGCTAATTAGCCATGACAAACATGACCTAAAACATGACTGTAGTACAATTTCGGTAAATACAGGCTCTATTGTAAACCCCTCAACATATCTTATCAGAGGCTATGCAGACAAAGTCTCTTCTGATATAAAATCAAAGATTTCAAACTATTCATCAATTGTTCTTGTAGCAAACTTGGCAGGAAAGGCAGGTTCTGCTATTGCGCCAATTGTTTCTCATATATGTAAAGAGTCAGGAAAAGATATGATCTCTTTTGCAATTATGCCGTTCAAGTTTGAAAAAGATAGAATCTTTAACGCAGGAGTTTCACTAAAGCGACTAAGAGAAGACTCTACATGCATTGTAATTGATAATGATGCGCTTCTTGACTGCAATCCAGACCTGACACAAAAAGCATGCTATGAGATTGCCAACTCTGCAATGCTCCATGTAATTAATTCGCTAAAATCATCATCACTTTCAGATGGAACAAGTATCTTGTCTACAAGTAAAACTGGAGATATCGAAGTCTCACTACGAGAATCAATCAAGATGTTATATGAGGATGCGCCACCAAGCAGTGTAAAGAGATCTATTTTGTATGTTCTTGGAAATGATGTTACAGTTGGAACATTAAACTCGATTACAAACATTTCAAGCAAAGTGTTTGGAGACGATACCACACAGGTTGGTGTCTCAGCAAGTTCTTCTGAGAATTCAAATGTAATAATGTTATCAACTGTTCAAGGCGATACACGCTTTGACAGATATGATCCATTAGGTGTAATACCAAGCGATCATGTGCTTGACTGGCAGCATCCAGACTGCAGCATTAGCTGCGAGCTGAATCTGTATCAATTAGAATAAAGCTAGTCTTTTTTTGCAGTCTTTTTTGATTTTGATTCTTTTTTAGCTGTAGATTTCTTTTCTGCTGGTTCTTTTGATTTTTTAGCAGGTTTTTTCTCTGGCGTAATTTCTTTTTCTTGTATCTTTGGTTTGCTTTCTTCTTTTACTTCAGTTACTTTAGTTTCTGGCTCTTTGACTTCCTCTTTTATCTCTTCTTTTGGTTTTGTTTTCTTTTTCTCTTTTTTCTTTGACTCTTTTTCAGATTTTGGTTTTTCTTCGACTTCCTCGTATGGTGCAACTATGATGTGGCCTTCATCAGTTTTTGTCATTCTGACTCGAATTTTTCTTGGAGGATGTCGTATTCCACGCTCCCAGATTATCTGATTAAGATCACCTTCAATTTTGATTTCTTGTGTTTTCATGTGATGCCTTGCAAACTCTTTTACCATGTTAATTGCCCGTTTTGCCCTTTGATTGTCTGGGCTAAGCAGCACTTTGCCCAAGTTTATTGTGTATACACGCTCAAGTTCTTGTGACATTTATCCTACCTTCACATCTGTCTGTCTCCATGCTCTACGTTTTGGGTTTGTACGTACAGTTCTCTTTGTTCGTACGATAACCCATGCCGGAACTGGAGATGCTTGTTTTATCTTTTTTAGCAGTCTTGTTTTACGTGGACCTGGTTTTCTTGCTGCCATAAAACTTGTGACACGCCAAGCTCTTTTTAAATGAATCTCAAATTTTTCTAAATCAAATTTTGATTTGATAACAAATCTACAATCTGTTTTAACATTCTTGCAGAAGCACCCCAGATAATTTTATTTTCAAAAGTAAATGTGTACATTTCTTGAATTGACTTGTGATGTGGGTTTTGATCATCTGCAAGCGTTTTTAAAAATGGAATCATTGGAATGTGTAATATTGTTTTTACCTCATGATTTGCTCTAAGATTAGGTACACTATCTAATATTGAAATAAATGGAATTATTTTAAATCCAGAATTTAGTGTGGTAACAGGCTTTAGTTGGCCGATTACTTTGTTTTTTGAAATCTCTAGCCCGATTTCTTCTTTTGTTTCACGCAGTGCAGTATCTAAGAGATCATCATCTTTTTTATCGAACTTTCCTCCAGGAAATGAAATCTCGCCTGCATGAGAGTTCATTGTCTCTGGCTTTTCAGTCATTATGATGTTTGGTTCTGTACCATAAATTACAATCATGACAGATGCAAGTTTGTTTTTTCCATCATCAGATATTTCTGGAGATATTTTATTTGATAGTGCTGTTTTGAGTTTTCCAAGTTCCATATATAATGATAGGATTAGTTTGTTATTGATTTTATCTTTCTAAAGGTTTTAACCAAGTAATTTTGAAATGCCTATGATGACCTTACGGTACGAAGTAAACCCACCAAAAGTAATTCAAGGCAATGTGCCATCACATGAT
>JBQTJY010000059.1:0-3862 GCA_052386635.1 Nitrososphaerota archaeon | reverse complement strand
GACCTCGATCAAGACAGGTTTGTATGTATTCAATTGCATTTGCAAGCGTAAAGGCAATTTCTTGAACCGCTGTTGCACCTGCTTCTCTCATATGGTACCCCGAAATTGATATCGGATACCATTGTGGGAGTTTTTTTGCACAATATTGAATCATATCACCAATTAATCGCATTGATGGTTTTGTTGGATAAATGTAGGTGTTACGTGCAATGTATTCTTTTAAAATGTCATTTTGTGTTGTTCCTCTTAGTTGTTCACTTGTAAATCCTTGTGACTCGCCTACAGCAATATAATATGAAAGAAGTGTAGAAGCCGTTGAATTTATTGTCATTGAGGTACTTACATTTCCAAGTGGTATTCCATCAAAGGCAGTCAGCATGTCTTTCAATGAAGCAATTGATACTCCAACTTTACCCACTTCACCTTCAGCAGCTGGTGCATCTGGATCATGCCCTATTTGCGTTGGAAGATCAAATGCCATACTAAGACCAGTTTGCCCATTTTCTAGCATAAACTTGAATCGTTTGTTTGTATGAGCTGCATCGCCAAAACCTGAGTATTGACGCATTGTCCACAGTCTTTCACGATACATATTTTCATGTATTCCTCTAGTGAATGGATATTTGCCAGGTTCTTCGCGTTTATGTTTTGAATTATAGTATGTTTTTTTTATTGGGATGTTAGAATCTGTGAAAAATTCTTTTTCATTTATAGAATTCTTTTCTTTCAATTTTTATCACTTTATAATTAATTTTGCAATTTTATCTGCTGCATCAATCGGTGTTATTTTCTTTGACTGCACAAGCTTTAGATATTTAGCATAGATTTTGTTTTCTGACATGAAATCAATTTTTTCTTTAATATTATTTAAAATGATATCTTTTAGCTCTAATTCTAGATAGAGTTTTTCTTTTGTTTTTTTTGTTTTTTGTTTTTCTTTCATTAATCCGTTAAGTGTTTTAGCAAATTTGGAAATTCCTTCGTTAGTTTTTGTTGATGTTTTTAACACGGTGATTTTATCAGACGATGCGCTTCCTATGTAATCCTGTACTGCATCATATAGTTGTGATGCACCGTCCAAATCACTCTTATTTACTATGTAAATATCACCTATTTCTGTAAGCCCCGCTTTTATTGTTTGAATGCTATCACCTGTATGAGGATTGAAAACGACAACGGTAATATCTGCAATGTTTGATATTTCAATTTCAGTTTGACCAGCACCAATACTTTCAATAATTATTGGATTAAAGCCAGCGTATTCCAAAACACGAATGCTATTTCTTATTGAATGTGAAATAGCTCCGCTTGCACCCCTTGAAGCAATACTTCGAATATATGTTCCAGAATCCGTGGATTCGATCATTCTCACTCTATCACCTAAAATTGCACCACCTGATACATGACTTGTTGGATCTATTGCCAAAACAGATGGAGACACTCCTAGTTTTTTTAGTTCAAGAACAGTTTTGTTTATCAGTGAACTTTTTCCTGCACCCGCAGGGCCTGTTATTCCAATAATTATTGAATTACCAGATTCTTTGAATATTTTTTTTATTAATTTTTTTGATTCGTTTTTATCGTTTTCTATAATCGATATTGCTTTTGCAATAGCTTGTCGTTTTCCTTTTTTTAAATCAGATATTAATTCCAAGGATAGGTATCACTTTTAACCACAATAAAATCTTACCAACTAGTTTATAATTTACTAAAAATTATCTTTGCTGGAATTTCTCCATCGTGGCGTATCTCGGTTTTGATCCCAATATTTCCAAATTCCGTATGTGTTACTAATAGTGTTATAGGCATACTCTGCCATCCATATTTTGGTGTTGATGAAAACTGGATTTTTTCAACAAATGTCGTTGACTCGAATTCTTTGTGAAATGATTCTGACATGCCAAGTATTTCTAGAGTTACATTTTTTGTTTTATTTGACTTGTCATGAAAACTTATTTCAGCGTAGCCATCATTTTCATAATAAACTGCATGGATCATAAACGTTTGTTCTAAAATTTCATGATCAGCTGATTTAAAATTAATAAACATGATAATAGTTGATACAACTACAACTGCGCTAAAAATTGAGACAATGACTTTTTTCTTCATGATTTACAAGCAAAGATTATGTGAAATACAAATAAAGGTTTTAAAATAATGAAATTAGCTAAATAACATGAAGCAAAAAACTGCATCTCGTAAAATCAAAATTCTAGTTGCAAAACTAGGGTTGGATGGACATGATAGAGGAGCCCTTGTTTTATGTAGAGCGTTCAGAGATGCCGGAATGGAGGTAATTTATTCAGGACTTTTTGCAACCCCTGAAAGAATTGCTCAAATTGCAGAAGATGAAGATGTAGATGCCATTGCTTTGAGCCTTCTTAATGGCGCACACAATACATTGTTTCCAAGAGTTGTTAAATCTCTTAAGCAAAAAGGAATTAATGATGTTCTAGTAGTCGGAGGCGGAGTTATTCCAGAAGAAGACAAAAAAGGATTAGAAAGAGCAGGAATAAATGGGGTATTTGGACCTGGTACACCACTTCCTACTGTGATTGATCATATAACAAAAAAAGTTGCAAAGATTAGAAAAATTTAGATCATTCTGTAGAATCAGGCCACATCATTTGTCGCATTTTTTTGCCAACTTGTTCTATTTGATGCGATTCTAATTCTTTCATATATCTATCAAAAGCGTTTTTACCGTTCTTTTTGTAGTCACTGATCCATTCCTCATTAAATGTGCCATCTTTTATCATTTCAAGCACATTTTTCATTCTAGATTTTGTTTCATTATTCATTACCACGGGACCTCTTGTTAGTCCACCATATCTTGCAGTCTCACTTACACGTCTGTACATACCAGCTATACCATATCGCTGAATCATGTCTACGATAAGTTTGAGTTCATGTAAAACTTCAAAATATGCAATCTCTGGTTGATATCCTGCTTCAACAAGTGTTTCAAATGAATTTATGATCATTGATGCAGAACCTCCGCAAAGATCTGCTTGTTCTCCAAACCAATCAGTTTCAACTTCTTCTTTGAAAGTTGTTTGTATAACTCCTGCCTTAGTACTTCCTATTCCTTTTGCGATTCCAAGGGTTCTATTCCATGCTCTTTTTGTATAATCTTGATGTACTGCAACAATTGATGGAGTTCCAAACCCTTCAAGATATGTTTCTCTTACCTTTGAGCCAGGTCCTTTGGGTGCAACCATTATAACATCAACAAAATTTGGTGCTTTTATCCATCCCCAATGAATTGCAGCAGCATGTGAAAATGAGAGTGCGTTTCCTTCTGAGAGGTTTTGTTCAATTTCATCTTTGTAAACTTGGGCTTGTATCATGTCAGGAATTAACACATGAATAATGTCTGATTTTTTGCATGCTTCAGCAACACTCATTACTTTGTGTCCTTCTTCTTGTGCCTTTTTCCAACTTTGGCCTCCTTTGTTTAGGCCTACAATCACCTTCAGACCAGAATCACGTAAGTTATTTGCTTGTGCGTTTCCTTGGATTCCATAGCCAATAACTGCTATTGTTTCATTTTTTATTGGATCAAGGTTAACGTCTTTGTCTTTCCATATTTTTGCCATGTTGGATTCTAAAAATATTGCAAATAAAAACCAACAAGCTATATTGATATTATTTCGTTACATCTCAGGCATCTTACTTTAACACTTTTGCCTTTTAATCGTTCAAATTTTTTTGAACCACAGTTTGGACAAATTGGACATGCACGTAATCCTTTCAACTATAATCTTCTACGTATACCAAAATAAAGACTTGTTTTATCATCAAATGTTTATTTACAATTTGTTATAAAGTATTCAGTTATGAAATTATTGATCATAGTTTT
>JBQTJY010000058.1:0-3335 GCA_052386635.1 Nitrososphaerota archaeon | reverse complement strand
GCATTTCTCTTGTTATTTGAGCTAGCTATTATGATGACATCGTTTTCTTCTGGTTTTAGGTTTTCAAGCATTTCATGTCTTAATTTTGCATCCTTTCTCAAAGAATCTTGACTTCTATCTGGCATCAGGAATTTGTTTTCCTGAAAAATTAGAGTAGTTGCACCAAGTGCACCAATCATAATTGCTGCATCACGTTGCTCAATTCCAGTTTTAATTTCATTACCAAGGCCCTTTACTAAAATGGCATGATTGTAGTCTCCCAAGCCTAAGGAGTATTTCCCAAGTGGCATCTCTTTTGGTATCGCTGATTCAAGTTTGTCATATATTATCTCGCCTTTTTTTGTAAGCCACATTCCGGCGTTTGACGTCTCAATATATCCTTGCATCTTTAGATGTTTTACCAAAGTCTTGATAGAGCCTTCTCCAAGCTTTAACTCGGTCATTAACACTGTTCTGCTTATTTTTCCATTTTTTCTAGTCAATTGTAATGCCATAAACACATGGGATAGCTCATAAGATAACATTCTGCCTGTTCGCCTTTGTACATGGCAATAAGCCATCAATCCTCATGCATGATGTCACTAATTAGCTGGCGCTATGGAAAAAATTTCGTATAACATCTGCCTGTTTCTTGGTGCTCGCTACAACTGTTTTCATATTGGGTAGAATTGTATATATACAATAATGTGTTATATTATATCAAATGAGTAAATCCATTTTAGAAGATGACAAAGGGCACAGCCCTAACCTTGACACCATACTGATGGTAGAAGCTGTTCTTTCAAAAAAGCATGAATTTACATCAAAGAACAAACTGCGACTGGCATTGCCAAAGCAGCTGCAATACAAGACGTTTAACAAGATTCTAAAATACCTAGAGAAATCAAACAAGATTGCATATGATAAGGACGGCACTATTTTCTGGATATTTGCGCAAGGCCCACAGTTTGAAAGGCTAGAAAAAGAATCAGTTAAACTCAAGTAATTTCAGTATCCAAATCTTTTCTCGTAGTCTTTGTGATCAAAGATCTCAAGGATATAGACAGTCTTTTGATCCCGCTTGCCGGTAAGGGAATAAACCAGCCGCCATCCCCTACTTAGTTGAACCCGGAACAGGTTTGGAATATCATATGCTGAAATGTAACATTTTGGAATCTTTTCATACTGGATTCTGTTTCCTAAGTAAGGATTTTCTTTGATTAGCTCAAGTATATTGTCAATCTCTTTGTAGAATTTATCATTCTTTGGCAATGACCTGAAAAACTTCATAAATTTTAGTCCACCTTTGACTTCGACCAACCAGTATTTCGTTGAATATAATGTTATTAATCTTCAGCGATGAGTTGGGAATTACACACTAGTATATGTTAACAATATCTGATCCCTTTTAACCAAATATTTTCGAATCTACATGAAATTCCAAAAAAATAAAGGGATTAAGAAAACCATCCATGTGGTTCTGCCGTCATTGAAAAAAGGTGCCCGCAGCCACAGTGGATGTGTGCACCTTCGGGCCCGTAGAATTTTTTTATTCATAACTTATAATAAAAACACAATTTATCGCAATTTCTAAGAAAAAATTTGATGGGATTATTTTCCCATGTTTTTGAACATTTCTTGTCCTGCCTTTGATATCTCATCAGGAGTCATGTCTTTTTTGTGAGTTGCAATGCTCCAGACATGTCCGAAAGGATCCTGAATTGAGCCAAATCTGTCTCCCCAGAAAGCATCCATCAGTGGCATGAGTGGCTTTGCTCCGGCAGAAACAGCTTTATTGAATGTTGCATCGGCATCATTGACGTACAAGAAAATAGATGAACCTGTGCCTCCTATTGATTGTGGAGACTGGCAGTTCATCTGTAGCATCTCATCATTTAGCATTACGATGGAATTTCCAATCATAATTTCTGCATGCAGTATCTTTCCGTCTGGATTTGGGAATCTGTACAATTCCTTTGCATCAAAGGCTTTTTTGTAAAATTCGATTGCTTTTGAGGCTTCCCTTACTGTTAAACTAGCTGTAGCAGTGGTAAAGCCATCAGGAATTGGTTTTGTCATGAGCAAATCTTTCTGCTCTTTGTTTTAAATCTTTTTTCCAAATTATTGCTATAAAAATCTAATAATAAAAAATTGGACGTACTTGCTACAACAGTTCTGACAGTCTTCTTCGTGGCCCAAAAATTTGCTTAACAGATATCAACCTATAGCTACAAACAAGAGTCATCTTGACAGATCTTCCTAGTCGGAAGAAATAACGATATCTTAAGTAATAGTCAGCAGAACAACAAAAGTATTTGGAAACAGAAAATCAACCTGCTAAGGTCGGAAGCAGTATAAACTATTATGTCATTGGAATTATTGCTTTCACGCTTCTAGTGTACACAGTTGGAAATGCATTAGAACCTGATGTTGATTCAGAGCTTGATTTCTTTGAAGCAACACTTGTCATGGGTTTTGCATCTGCTGCAATATTTGCATTCATAACCACAAAAAGATATTGGGGTTCGCAAGTTTTTGGAAGAGCATATCTTGCATTAGCACTAGGATACACATCATATTGTGTTGGTTGGATACTTTGGTTTGTTTATGAGATATCTTATCAGGTAGAAAACCCCTATCCATACTATCCTGATATTGGATACTTTTTGTATTATCCGTTTGCACTTTATCACCTTCGAACAAACATTAATTATTTTAAAAGAAAACTTGAAACTAAACAAAAAATAATATTGATTAGTATACCTGTCTGTGCATCATTAGGGTATTTGATTCTTGGAATAGTTCCATTAGATAGTTCAGGTGGAATCTTTAAACTTGAAATTCAATCAATACCTGCATATGATTTTGAATTCTATAAAGAACTTGTAACTGGCTTTGCATTTGTCTTTGCCACTTCGTTGGTATTTTCCTATGCAATAATTGGTGTACAAATCTTTCGAAATACGGTTCTTGGCTCTGCATGGGGACTTTTACTTGGAGGATTTTCGCTTAATGCATTTGCTGACATACCATACTATTATTTTGAGCTATTTGGTGTATTTGAACGAGCAATGCCGATGACTGGTTTGTGGATGGCAAGCACAATAATTGTGTGCTATGCTCTTTACAAACACAGAGTTCTTTGATATCGTAAATTCGAAATCTTTAAAGCTGATCTTGTTGTAGGAATAACGGAACCAAAAATCATACCGCTACAGGTGTGGGAACTTTCGGGCCCGTTATCTCTGTGGTAGCGAATCCTTTTTTCATAGAAATTCTTAACGAAAGTTTTTAATTTTTTTAGAACTATTCTAGTCAAAGTAATTAATTTCTGTAAAAATTATTGGGTCAGGGGT
>JBQTJY010000057.1:0-3936 GCA_052386635.1 Nitrososphaerota archaeon | reverse complement strand
AAGCTCCCCTAGTACATCATCTTTTTCAATTTTTTTTACTTCATCAAGATCCTTTCCTTTAATTAATTCAGTTAGAACTGATGTGCATGCCATACAGATAGAGCATCCTTTTCCTTTGAATTTTACATCAGATACCTTGTTTTCATTGATTTTGATTTGCAAGTCGATGCTATCACCACACAGTGGATTGCTGTCATGACGCGAGATGTCTGGGTTTTCAATTTCGCCAAAATTAGATGGATGTTTTGAGTATTCTATTATCATTTCAGTATAGATTGGATCGCCAGTCATAGCTTAAACAACTCTGCAACCTTGTTTAGTGAACCAATCAATGCGTCAACTTCTTGTTTTGTGTTGTAAACATAAAAGCTTGCACGATTCGTTGCTGCGACATCTAGTCTCTCCATTAGTACCTGTGCGCAATGATGTCCTGATCTTACTGCCACTCCGTCTTTGTCAATTATAGTTGCTACATCATGTGGATGAACATCATGAAAGTTAAATGAGATTACTCCACCACGTTTTGTAATGTCTTTTGGTCCATAAATTGTAATTCCTTTTACTTTGGACATTTTATCTAGCGCATATTTTGTTAGCTCGATTTCGTGGTTTCGTATGTTGTCCATTCCAATTTTGTTAAGATAGTCTATTGCTGCAGAAAATCCTATCACATCTGCTATGTTTGGGGTTCCTGCCTCAAACTTGTATGGCAAATCATTCCATGTAGTCTCGTATTTGTGCACCTCACGAATCATATCGCCTCCACCATGAAATGGCTGCATTGTCTCAAGAACGTCTTTTCTTACCCACAAGACTCCAACACCTGTTGGGCCTAACATCTTGTGAGCTGAAAATGCAAAGAAATCGCATCCTAGCTTGCTCAAATCAACTTTCATGTGTGGTACTGACTGGGCTCCATCAATGAGAGTTTTCACTCCAGCATTTTTACATCGTTTTATGATTTCATCTGTATTTGTTATTGTGCCTAAAACATTAGACATTTGGCTAAATGCGACAAGTTTTACTTTGCCCGTAGCCAAGTAAGAGTCTAGATGATCTAAAATTAACTCGCCGTTATCATCAATTCCAATGTATTCTAGTTTTGCACCCTTTTCTTTTGTTAATAGCTGCCATGGAACAATGTTGCTGTGATGCTCATATTCTGTTGTAACTATGATATCGTCTTTGTTGATATTTTGCCTGCCCCAAGAATATGCAACAAGATTAATTGCCTCTGTAGTGCCTCGTACAAAAATTATCTCTTCACGGTTTTGTACGTTTAAGAACTTTGCAATATTTGTTCTAGTATTTTCGTATGCTTCTGTAGCCTCTTCTGCAAGCGCATAAACTGCTCTATGAATATTGGCGTTTTGGTTTTTGTAATAGTCATTTATTGCGTTGATAACCTGAATTGGCTTTTGTGAAGTTGATGCATTGTCTAGATATACGAGTGATTTATTGTCACGTACCTTTCTTTGTAGAATAGGAAAATCCTTACGAATTGTTTCAAGTGATAATGTAGCTTGCAAGTTTTAAACCTCGACGTAAATCTCGTTTTGATCTATTTTAACATTGTAAGTCTTTAGTGGTCTTTCAGCAGGGGGGTTTTGTGGCATGCCTGTTTCCAAATTAAAAACTGAAAGATGTAGTGGACAACGTACTCCTTCCTCACTTAACATTCCGTTTGAAAGATCTGCTTCAGCATGTGTGCAAATTAAATCTGTAGCATATATCTTACCATTTAGATTAGCTAAAAGAATTTGTTTGTCTTTGTGATGAAATCCATATAGCTGACCACTGGTAACTTTGTCTATACTGCATGCCTTTACCCACTTTCCCATAACTATCATCTGTACTTGTAGTGTTGTTCGATCTCTGCATTCTCGTTGTATCGTGTTTCTTCGACTTCTACTAGTGATCTCAACTGTTCATCACTGTTGATGACAAGTTCACGTCCATCCCATTTTGATTCAATAAGGTAAGCAATCCATGCTCTTACCTGATAAGACATTGTCCTTGAAAGTGGCTCTACAAAGCCTTCAATAATGATTCTTTCTGCCTCTTTTCTGCTCAGGCATCTAGTGCCAAGATAGTAAATTTGTTCTTCGTCTACTTGTGCTACGGAAGCTGAATGCGTTGCCTTTACGTCATTTGTAAATATCTCCAATCCTGGAATAGAATCTGATTTTGCATCCTTGTCTAGTAGGATTGAACGACCAGACAAAAATGACTGGGATTTTACAGCCTTTTCTTTAATGCGGATCATTCCCTTGAATAGTGATTTTGATTTGTTTTTTAGGATGGATTTTTCAATGACTCTTCCCTCTGTTGCTGGCTTTTCATGGTTTACGTTTGCTGAAAGATCAAAAGACTGTTCGTTATTTCCAAAAATCACTTCAGAATCATTTGCTGAAGCACCTGTTCCGTTTAGGTGATAGTCAATTCTATAACGAGATAGCATTGCACCAAAGAGGCCTAGGTACCAGTTTATTTTGCCATCTTGTGCTATATCAGTTCTTCTTGTTGAAAAGTTGATTGTACTTTGATCCATTACCTGTAGTGTGGTTACATCTAGTCGGCTGTTTTGGCCAACGCTTGTGTTTAGTAACTCTAGATAGGCTTGCTGTTTTTTTGCTTTTGGCGAGTAAAGTTCTTGGACAACTATTGCCTTGCTACTTTCTTCTGTTACTATCACGTTTCGTGATATTGTAGATAAACCATCAACTGATAGGCATGATAAAATGTGTATTGGTTTTTCTAGAATCAAATTTTTTGGAACATATACAAATATTCCGGAGTTAAATGCGGCGTTGTTTAGCGCGATAAACTTGTCATCTTTTGAGTTTGTTGACTCTAATACTTTTTTTATTGTATCACCGTGATTTTTTAACGCATCATCAATAGAACACAGAACAAGTCCTTTTGATCTTAGGTCGTCTGAAATGTTGATTCTATGTATGTTTGAACCAATTTGTATTATGCATGTTTCGTTTTCAAGCTCCTTTAACCTATTTTTTATAAAGTCTGGTACTGACGCATCAGATTTGATTGTAAGTGAGACCTGCTCTGGGTCCATCTTTTTTGCATCAGTGTATTTGTTGTAGAGAGGTGAAGTTTCTAGTGGAAGTTCTTGATATATTGAAAGTGATTTTTTCCTATATTCTTTTAGCCAAGATGGTTCGTTTTTTGATGTTGAAATTTCATCAATATGATAGGAACTCAGTGTGGATAAAGCAAGTTGTTGCATAGATTATCGTTAGGAAAAGACAAATAGTAAGTTTATCCTACTGAACCATCCATCTCTAGTTTTATGAGTCTGTTTAGCTCAACTGCATATTCCATTGGAAGCTCTTTTGTAAATGGCTCCATGAATCCATTTACAATTAGTGTTAGTGACTCTTCCTCTGTAAATCCTCTGCTCATCAAATAGAAAATTTGTTCATCGCCAATCTTTCCAACAGTTGCTTCATGTGTGATCGTTGCATCTTCTTGGTTGATTTCCATGTATGGATAGGTGTCTGTTTTTGATGTATCATCTAATAGTAACGCATCACATCTTACTGATGACTTTACGTTTGTTGCGCCTTTTGCTACATGAAGTAATCCTCTATACGTTGATCTGCCGTTTAGGCGGCTGACAGACTTTGATGTTATTTTTGAGGTTGTGTTTGGAGCCAAGTGCACCATTTTTGCGCCAGTGTCTTGATGTTGATTTTTTCCTGCAAATGCAATTGAAAGTGTTTCGCCATGTGCACGTTCACCTAAAAGATAAACTCCTGGATATTTCATGGTAAGTTTGCTTCCAATGTTTCCGTCAATCCATTCAACTGTAGCGCCCTCATATGCATAAGCTCGCTTTGTCACAAGATTATACACGTCGTTGCTCCAGTTCTGAATTGTAGTGTATCGTAGTTTTGCATCTTTGTGTGCAACTAG
>JBQTJY010000056.1:0-10173 GCA_052386635.1 Nitrososphaerota archaeon | reverse complement strand
CATGGCCTTGCAAGAATGGGACCAACATTTGGCGCAATGCTGTTTTCAGGCAAAAAGGCAGCCGAGATTACTGCTGCAAAAATTAAAGCGTTAGGCAAATAACTGCTTTTGATTTTAGTTAGTTATTGAAGATTTCAAAAATTTTTCTCTATGATGAACCATCAGTTCCTGAGCTGAAAGTAGATAAGCTTTGCAAGTTTATACAAAATACATTTTCTATTCCAGTTGAGAAAAGAAAAAATATCTTTAGCTTGGCAAATGAAGATACCGCACACAAGCTAGCATCATGTAGAATATTTAATACAAAAAAACAGTTTGTGGCTCACACGCCAACTAGAGAAGAAATAGAGTTTGAGCTTGCATCGTTTTATGATTCTAGAAAAACAGAAAACATTGTAATGTATGATGGATACGAGTTTCAAAAAATTGTTAGTGCGCTAGTTTCTGATTATGAAGCAACACTTGATAAATTACATATTGTTTTTACAAACAAGCTTACATGTACTTTTGATGATTCTGATTATAGATATCATGGGAGGGCTATAATTTGCTCAAATCCAGCAATAATATCCACTACAGGAATTATTGAAGCGCCTGCAAAGCCACGAGGATATTATTTAGAGATTATTTCAAACGTTGTTCAAGGAGTGAATGTAGAGACTATGAAAAAAAAGTATCAAGGAACATATCTTGAATATAATGACAAGCGGTTTTCGGCTATTTCAGAAGGGTATATTCTTCAGGCAATTTTTTACTATTTGACTGGCGAGGCGTTTTGTGATTTGCGTGAATGTAGGCTAAATAATGCACATTGGCAAAGTGATCTGCTTTATTCACAGCTTGAGATAGGCAAGCTTTGTGAAAAACATCAAAAAGTATTAGAGCAGTTTGTGGCATTAACTTAAATTCTGAATTAAATGGTTTGATTCTATGATGGCATCTACTTCAGAAAATACCATGCAAGTTGAAAAAAATCCACCAAAAAAACCTGACAAAAAAAAGACAAAATATGATGTGATAATTATCGGCGCAGGTCCTGCAGGATACACAGCAGGCATTTACTGTGCAAGAGCAAGACATGACACATTGATTTTATCAGGCATTCTACCTGGAGGCCAGCTAGTAAACACAACCGATGTTGAAAACTATCCAGGCTTTGCAGAAGGAATCATGGGGCCAGATCTTATGATAATAATGAGAAAACAGACAGAAAGAATGGGGGCTACAATTATTGATGATGAGGTAGTTAATGTTGATTTTAGACACAAGCCATTCAAGGTACTTACTGCATCAGAAGAATACGAAGCTAAAGCAATAATTATTTGCACAGGTGCGAATCCAAGAAAGCTTGGATTAGAAGGTGAGAAAACCTTCGCAGGAAAAGGAGTTTCATATTGTGCAACATGTGATGGTGCATTTTTTAGAAATCAAGAACTAATCGTTGCAGGAGGTGGTGACTCTGCAATCGAAGAGGCTACATTTCTTACAAAATTTGCCTCAACTGTTCATGTTATTCACAGACGTGACAAGCTACGGGCAAGCAAAATCATGCAAGAAAGGGCCTTTGCAAACCAAAAAATAAAATTTCACTGGAATAAAGAAATTACCGATATCTCTGGAAACCAAAAGGTACAGAGTGTTGTCTTAAAAGATACTAAATCAAATGAAAAAACTACGATAAATGTTGGCGGTGTTTTTGTTGCAATTGGTCATGAGCCAAACTCGAAAATTTTCCAAAACCAAATCGAGCTTGATAAAAACGACTATATCGTATTAAAAAATAGAACAGAGACTAGCGTAAGGGGAGTTTTTGCTGCAGGTGATGTTCATGATCACACATACAGACAGGCTGTAACAGCTGCAGGTTTTGGCTGCATGGCAGCAATTGATGTAGACAAGTATCTAACAGAAAATAGCTAGTTACATGTACACAATTTTTGATATGTGTTCTGCTTTTTTTAGTGCAGAATCAAACTCTGCTTCTGAGAACACTTTTTGTTGAGCATATAGGCTCTTGAATTTTCTTCCATCGTCTGCAAATATTCCAACTATGTTTCCAGAATCAATTTTGTATTCTTTCATTGCAGCATAGACTGCACCAGATGATGGGCTAACAAGTAATTTGTCTTTTGCAAAAACATCTTTTACTGCAGAAAATGCCTTTGCGTTTGTTATTGTGATCCAGTCATCAACCACATATTCCCGTTTTAAAAAGAGATCAGGCTTTGCAGATTCTTCAAAGTTTCGAAGTCCCTGAATCAAGTGATTTTGTTGTGGCTGGACTGCAATTATCTTTACTTTGGGATTTTTTTCTTTCAAGAATGCAGAAACTCCAGTTATAGTACCACCTGTTCCAACGCCTGTAAAAAAGTGAGTTATCTTGCCATCTGTTTGCTTCCATATTTCAGGCCCCGTTCCCTTGTAGTGGCCAAGATAGTTTGCCTCATTTGCATACTGGTTTGGCGAAAAATACTTGTCAGGTCTTGATGCAGCAATTGATGTAGCTAGTGCTATGCTCTGATCAGTTCCAGCACCTACCTTTGGACATAGATCATCACTTGTCTGGTATAGCTTTGCGCCAAGCGATTCGATTATTTTCTTTGTTTCATCGCTTGCCTTTTCAGGAATTACAATTTCTACTTTGTAGCCAAGCATTTGTGCAATGCCAGTTAGCGCAATTCCTGTATTGCCGGATGTAGGCTCGATGATAATTGTCTCACCTCTTTTTAGCAAGCCACGCTCTTCGCCGTCTTTTATCATCCAGTATGCGGCTCTGTCTTTTACAGAACCAAATGGATTATGACCCTCAAGCTTTGCATAGTATGTTTTTTTGTTATCAGAAAGCGAGTTTATCTTTACAAGTGGCGTGTTGCCAATTTTGTTTAGTATCTCGGTATCGCTAACTACCTTTGTTGCCAAAAATTATTTCACCTTTTTAATTGAAAACTCGATATCTTTATCACTTTTTTTCATTTCCAATAGCTCATGACCGTTTCTTTTTACCCATCTTGAGATATCGTCTTCTGCAGCAGGGTCATCAGCTAGTACTGTAAGTATATCGCCTACTTGCATTCTTTCTATTTCGATTTTTGTTCTAAAGACAGGCTCTGGACAGAATAGTCCTCGTGCATCTAATTTTTTGCTAGATACTGAGATATTTATTCACCGATTTTGTTTTGCAGATAATTCCTATTAAAATCTATGTAGATTTAGTTTTAGCTAAATCTAATACAAGTGTTTGAAAGTATAATCAATACTTTACAATAATTTTAAAAACTCATCTCTTGTATGACCAGCGTCTTCGATTATTGCATTTAATGTACCTTTTGCAATTTCTTTATGATTGGGAATTGTCAATCTTCTAAAAGGCGGCTTTTCATGTCTTAGTATGATGTGGCTCCCAGTTTGATGATCTGTATAATATCCTATTTTTGATAATGTTTTGATCAGTTTTGATGCAGATATAACTGGAAGTTTAGACATTGATTTCTACCAATTCCTCATCTATTGATGGAGGAATCGGCTCGTTGTGTTTTCTTAGACTTTGAAGATAACCTTCTATCGCATCTTTGATATTATTCAATGCTTCAGATCTTGTCTTTCCCTGCGAAATACAGCCTGGCAGCGATGGGCATTTTGCAACGTATATTCCATCTTCGTCTTCTTGTAATGTAATTCTGTATTTCATCTGCATTCTAAGATCATGTTTTCTTATTTAAGCTCTCTCAAGTATTATTAGCTAAATGCAAGTTTGCAATATGTTCCAAGGTTTTTTTCCCTTAGAATGCTAGAGTCGTAATTTTGTAAATTAATTTTGTTTGACATTCTTTTTAGACCCATGATTGCAAGTTGATATATCAAAAGCCAAAATCTATTGTTTTGACTCATTTCAAATATTTTCAAAAGTAAAGTAAACAGTCTCTCATATCTTGGATAGTATTTTGCAATGTATTCTGAGATATAGTCCTTAGAGTTGTTAATTTTGTATTTGATGTGCTCTAGTGTTTCTTTTCCTGACGCATAGTCACTTTTCTGGATTTGTATTTTTCCTTTTTTCATTGCTGATAAAATATCATCCAGTGTATTTTCTGATTCGATTACATTTACACACCTGCCAAGTGTTGAAAGTACGTGAGAGTCACTTCCAGCTACTCCTACCATGTTATTTTTTTGTGCAAACTGGACTGCTTTTACGTTTGATATCATATCGACGTTGTTGCTGTTAAAAACCTCGATTAGATCACAGGACTTTGCCTGCTCACGCAATGCGTCTAGTATGCTAAATGGGTGAGGTGCAGAAGTTATTGCGTTCTGGGCTCTTGCCTCATCGATTACCTCGCCAAGACTCAGTCTTGGTCTTATGCACTCAGAATTTCCATAGACTAGAACGTGTGCACCAGTATCTATTGTGACTTCTTCAGCTGGATAGACCTTGATGTTTTGATATTTTGGATGTGCCTTTTTGTATTCAAGCATCTGCCTGTTTCCATCAAGTGTTTTGTGATTTGTTACAAATAAAACGTCCAGTCCAAGTCGGTAAGACTTTTCAAGTTGTTCTTTAATTGTAATATTACAATCGTATGGCGCATCAAGATCTCCTACATTAAAGTTTGAGTAATTGTTATGACAATGAAGTTCTGATTTTAAAAGTTGCAACATACCGCATTTTTAATCAAGATATATTATGTTTTGCTGAAAAAATTATCTAAACAAATCTTGTTCCTTTGGTCTGATCAGTTTTTGTATTGTGCCTGATGTAGCATCAAACTTGTAGTTTCGTACAACAGCAACTGGACATCGTAGTGTCTTTCCCATAACAAGCTCAGATGCTGCACAAAGCTCATCTGCTATTGCAATTGCAGTAACACGCAAGACTCGCCCAAAATCATCTTTTGTTCCAGCATAATCATTTATTGGCTCAATTCCAGAAACACCAACTGCACAGTTTGTTTGTCCCATCCTAAATGGTCTTCCAAATGTATCAGATATTAGCACCGCAACTTTTTTTCCTGTCTTGTTTTGGATTTGCTCTTGCAAGTTTTTTGCAGACTTGTCGGGATTTTCTGGTAAAAGAGTTGCGTATCCTTCCTCTACATTGCTTTCATCTACTCCTGCATTTGCACAAACAAAGCCATGTTTTGTCTCTGAAATTAAAATTCCATTTTCCATTCGTATAATTCTTTTTGTTTCAGACAAGATAGTCTCAACAACCTGAGGGCTTTTTTGATATTCTGAGGCCAAGCCAGCTGCAAGAATTGATGGGATAACCAAAGAAAGATTTACCATTCGTCCTTCTTGTTTTGATACAATTTTTTGTGAAACTATAATGATATCTCCGTCTTGCAGCTTGACTTTTGATAAAATTAAATCTGCAATCTTATCTTCTGGGCCTATCTCTTTTTTGATATTTACAGGTATGATTTCTAGTGTCAATGTGTAATGTGATGTTTTTTGGTGGATGTTAATTTTACTGGTTATGCAACAGTTGAGAGCTCAAGTTTGTAGTGGTGGTTTATAACATCGATTAGCTTTGAAAGGTCTTTTTCATCTAGTGTAACATCTGCCTTGTCCTTTACAATGTCTTGGGCTCTATATGCGATTCCTAAACCGCAAATATCAAAGAGTTTGATGTCATTCGCACCATCAACTACTGCGATTATGTTTTCTTTTTTCTCTTCCCATTCCTTTATCTTTATTTTAGCAGACCTTGACTTGTCAGAGTCAACGTGTATTTTAACGCCGTCAAGTTTGCCATTCTTAAAAATTAATTCATTTGAAAATACATGATCAAGGCTTAGTGCCTTTTGCAGTCGCTCAGTCATAATTGTAAAACCTCCAGAGACTGCCAAAAGCTTCCAACCTGCAGATTTTAGTATACTGCATGCTTCTTTTGCCCCAGTCATTATTGGAAGAGAGTCGGCAACTTCTTTGCATGTATCATAGCTTAGACCACGCAACAGTTCGATTCTTTTTTTGAGGCCCTCTTCCCAGTTTATGACGCCTTCTATTCCTTTTTTTGTAATATCCCAGATCTCTTTTTCCTTGTTTACCTTCTCGGCAAGAAGAGGGAGATATTCTGCGTCAAAGAGAACTCCTTCTACATCAAAAATTGCAAGCAAATGTTTTACGATTTTAAGTCGAAAAATTAATTATATTAATGTTATACAAAAAAAGATCGACTGTTTTTCAAATCTGTTTTGAAACATCCGACAATCTTTTATCGTATTAAATGCTAAGATGTGCACCGTTTAGGGCGTTAACAAGATGACTGCAGTCATCTCTGCATCCCTAACGCTATTGGAAACAGCCTAGCTCAGGTGTCGAATCCTAGCAGGCATGCCCAATTTGTTAATAATAGATCTGTCGCATAGCTTTGATTGGCTTTAATGTTAAATTCTGAAAATATCCAAAGTTTCTAGTTTTTGTATCAATATAATCAGTTTTATCTGCCAGCATTTTGATCGCTAGTAATAAATCGAACACCCAAATCAAGCAAAACATGAATGAGCTAGAACACAAGTACGAAGTTGAGATAAAAACAACAGAAGAGCGACAAAAAATTCCAGACAAGGTAAAAGAAGAGCTAAAAGAGTCTGGCATGATGGATGAAAATGGAAAACTAAAGCTAAAGGGAGTAAGCCCAAAAATGCTCAAAAAAATGAAGCAGGAATATGTTGATTGCCCTGTTTTCAAGGAAAATATTCATTTTGTACAGTGTTTTGTTTGTCCCAACTTTCAGAGCAGAGTAATGGGAAAAGTTCTTTGTAAGGGAGACAAGATTTAGACAAAAAGGCTCATTAGTACAGATTTTTACTATAATCTAAAATTGAGCGAGCAGATAGGAATTACGGTTTCAAAAAAAGAAAATTTTAGCGAGTGGTATACTCAGGTTGTTCTAAAGGCAGAGCTTGCAGACTATGCGCCAGTAAAGGGTCTAATTGTTCTAAGGCCAGATGGATACTCGATTTGGGAATCAATCAAAGACTCACTTGATAAAAAATTTAAAAAAATTGGGATACGAAATGGATTTCTTCCTGTCTTGATTCCAGAGTCACTTCTTGGAAAAGAAAAAGAACACTTTAGCGGCTTTAATCCAGAAGTATTTTGGGTAACACATTCTGGCGATACTGAAGTTGGCGACAGACTTGCACTTCGCCCAACATCTGAGACTCTGGCATATTCGTTATACTCTAAATGGATAAAGAGCTGGCGAGACTTGCCACTAAAGATCAACTTTTGGAATACGGCATTACGCGCAGAGATCAAGGCAACAAAGCCGTTTATTAGAACGTCTGAGTTTCTCTGGCAGGAAGGCCATACAGTTCATGCAACAAAAGAGGAGGCAGAAAAAGAGGTACTTGAAATTCTAGAGACTTATAAAAAAACTGTTGAAGATGAACTTGCAATTCCTGTTCTTGTTGGAAAAAAAAGCGATAAAGAAAAGTTTGTTGGCGCAGTATATACAACTACAATGGAGGCAATGATGCCTGATGGAAAGGCACTCCAGATGGGAACCTCTCACTTTTTGGGACAAAATTTTTCAAAGCCATTTGAAGTAAAATTTTCAGACAAGGACAACGTAGAAACTTTTGTCTGGCAGACATCATGGGGTGTTTCCTGGAGACTGATTGGAGCAATGATAATGATTCATGGAGATGATAAGGGATTGGTGTTGCCACCAAAGGTTGCACCTATCCAAGTTGTAATTGTTACAATATACTATACAGATGAAGACGAAAAAAAAGTTCTAGAAAAGGCAAACGAGATAGAAAAGACATTAGAAAAGAAAGGCCTTCGAGTACATGTAGATAAGCGCAGCCAACTTACTCCTGGATTCAAGTTTCATGATTTGGAGCTAAGAGGCATTCCGTTACGTATTGAGGTTGGTCCAAAAGATTTGGCAAAACAAAAGGTGGTTCTTGTAAAACGCCATTCACGTCAAAAAATTGATGTGCCACTTGACAAATTAGAAAATGAGATCATATCAGTACTTGATGATATCCAAAAAGAGTTATTCGAGTCTGCAAAAAAATTGCTTTCTCAGATGACACAAAAAGTATCTGATTATGAACAGTTTAAATCAAAAATAGAAAATGGTGGCTTTTTTGAGGCACCTTGGTGTGGCAATCAAAAATGTGAAGAAAAAATAAAAGAAGAGACAGGTGCGGACATCAGAGTAATTCCTTTTGATAGCAAGAATTCAGATGAAAAATGCATTTTATGCAAATCAAAAAGCATCTCAAATGTAGTTTTAGCTAGAGGCTACTAATTTTTGCTTTGTTGATATAGTAGAAAACGTATTCAAAGTTGTGGAAATACTCAAAGTAGAAGGACTGACAAAGTATTTTACAAAAAAGAGCATTTTTGGCTCAAAAACTACAGTTGTCAAGGCTGTAGATAGCATCTCATTTTCATTAAAAAAAGGCGAGGTCTTTGTTTTAGCAGGAGAATCAGGCTCTGGAAAATCCACTACTGCAAGACTCATTCTTAAGGCAATAGATGCAGATTCAGGTAAGATATTTTTCAGTGATGAAGAGATAACCAACGATCCAAAAAGCATTAAAAAATTAAGAATGTCATGCCAGATGATCTATCAGGACCCATACGACTCGATTAATCCTAGAATGAGAGTGTATGATATTGTTTCAGAGCCTCTAGAGATTCATGGTATTGGAAACGAGGTGGAAAGAAAAAAACTCGTACTAGAGGCATTGCGTGAGGTAAAGCTAGAACCTGCTGAAGAGATTGTAAAAAAATATCCTCATACACTGTCTGGAGGCCAGCGACAGCGAGTTGTTCTAGCACGTGCACTTGTGCTAAAACCAAAAATAATTATCGCAGATGAACCAGTATCGATGCTTGATGTATCTATTCGAGCAGAGATGCTTGAGGTAATGGAAGAGCTGCAAAAAAAATATGAAATTTCATATATCTACATAACACATGATCTTGCAACTGCGAGATTTTTTGGGCACAGAATTGCAATAATGTATTTAGGAAAAATTGTAGAGACAGGTCCAGTTAGTGATGTGCTGTTGCATCCACGTCACCCATACACACAAGCACTAATTGATGCAATATCAGAACCAAATCCTGACAACATCTATGTTGAAAAAAAGGTAAGAATCAACGAACCACTAGATATTGATGTCTATGAAGGCTGCAGATTTCGTGCACGATGTCTTTATGCAATTGACAAGTGTAAAGACGAACCTCAGCTGGAAAAGTTAGATAATCAAAGTGAAGTTGCGTGCTTTGTCAAGCTTGACTAGTTTTAGCTTGCCATCATTGACGGCAATCGTTTGTCCTTGTACATGACTATATTTGAGACGCCATTTTTTGGAAAAACACCATAGATTAGTCTGGCTTTTTCTACAACAGAGTCCTTTAGCGAGACCATTATGAACTGGCTTCCCTTTGAGCGCTCTTCGATTATTCTTGATAACTTTTCGGCGTTTGGTGCATCAAGGTGTGCGTCTACTTCATCGAAAAGATAGAATGGTGAGGGTTTTAGCTTTTGAAGTGCTAATACAAATACTACTGCAGCCAGTGTCTTTTCTCCACCGCTAATTGAGGTAGATTCTCTTTTTGGTTTGTTTGGAAACTGGATCAAATATGATAGGCCAGATGAAAACACATCATCTTCGTTTTGTATTTCAAGCCATGCATTTCCTCCTGTCATTTTAGAAAATGCGTTACGAATTTCCTTGTCTACTATGTCAAATGCATTAAGAAATGTCTGACGTTTGTCTTTTTCAATTTCTTCAATAAATCTAACAATAGAGTTTCTTTCTTCCTGTAACTCGTTCTTTCTTGTTGACATGGAACGGTATCCATCTGCTACTTCGATGTATTTTACTGGAGCAATTGCATTAAGCGATGATGTCAGTGAGTTTTTTTCCTTTTCAAGTGATGGTAGGATTGACTCGACTTCAAATATCTCAAGGGATTCGTCAAACCCATACATGCTCAAAACCTTTTGTAGCTTTGTCTCATTTTCTACAAGGTCTTTTAGATCACGATTTATAGAATCTGACTGCCTTTCGCGTGTGTTAATTTCTTTGCTTACTGTTCGCTCCTTTTCGTTAAGAGCGTCTATCTTGTCATCAAAATCCTTTAACTGAGATACCGAAGTTCCAGATGTTGAGATAAGTTGTTGCTCTTTTTCACGTA
>JBQTJY010000055.1:0-2632 GCA_052386635.1 Nitrososphaerota archaeon | reverse complement strand
AACAAGAATCTCTCTCCCATCAACTGATGCCTTATGTAGCATACCTGGCGCAACATCTGAGGTCTTGGCAACAATTACCTTTCCCATAAGGGGTTTCGTTAAATTATTCTTAATAATTTTTCTTATTTGTGCAACTAACAATAAGAAACGCATTACCCTCAGACAAAAAAACAGTACTTGATTTTTGCAAATCGACATTTTCTTGGGGTGACTATATTCATCATGTTTGGTATGACTGGCTTGATGAGGGAAATTTCTTTGTATTATGTGAAAACAAGCATCCTGTAGCTATATGCCATGGATTTATCATAAAGAATGCAAAACTGGTATGGATTGAAGGTATACGAGTTAATCCAAACTATAGACAAAAAGGGTATGCAAAAAAACTTGTAACCAAAGTAGAAGACATAGCAAAAAAGAATGGTTGTAAACTTTCTGCAATGATAATTGAATCAAAAAACTTCAAATCACTCAAACTTGCTACAAAGTTACATTACACTAGAAACGAAAAATGGGACTATTACTTTCTTGCTCCACAAAAACACAACTCAGTTAACATAGACCAAGCAAAGTCAGCTAAAGAAATAACAAGATACCTTGCAGATTCAGAATTTTACATTAGATCCTGGAGATGGTTGCCACTAGACACTAAGGCAATTTCCTCATTGATAAAAGAAAAGAAAATTATAATATCAAAGGATCAAAATCACATTGATTCATTGGGAATTATTACAGCGTCGGATCATTTTGAAAAAACTATGATGCTTACTTTAATTTACACAACAAAATCTGGCATCAAAAAAATTCTTCCCTACATTCAAAACTTGACATATGAGAAAAAATTTGAACGAATTCAGATACTAACTAAAATGAGAAAAATGCCAGCTTATTCCAGTCTTGAAAAAAGGCTAACATTTTATCACATGACAAAAAATTTGGATTAACCTATAATCTTTACAGTATTTTCTAATTTGCCCAAACCTTCAATTTCCATTTCTATTTTATCACCATCTTTTAGAAAATCAATACTAGGATTATTTAGGGCAACACCAGATGGTGTTCCAGTAGAAATAATATCGCCTTTTTCAAGTGTCATGATTTTGCTTAGCTTTGATACAATAGATAAAACTGATAATGACATTTTTGATGTCGATGAGTTTTGCCTAGTAACCTGATTTACTTTTGTTACCATCTTGAGGTTTTGAGGATTGGGTATCTCATCTGCTGTAGTAATCCATGGGCCACAAGGAGCAAATGTATCAAAGGCCTTGCCACGTGTATACTGTTTATCTGACATTTGTATGTCTCTAGCAGAAACATCATTTAGTATAGTATAGCCAAATATTGCATTTTTTGCTTCCAATTCAGACACGTTTTTGCAGTCCTTTCCAATGACTAGAGCAAGCTCGATTTCATAATCAAGCTGTTTTACAAAGGAGGGACAAACAATAGCAGAACTTGTACCCGTGAGTGTAGTGCGTGGTTTTATAACAATGACTGGTTCGCTTGGAGCAGTGAAATTTTGTTCCTTTGCATGATCAATATAGTTGAAGGCAAGACAGATAATTTTTGGCGGGTTTGGTATTGGTGCAAGCAGATTAAAATTTGACAGGTTTTCGTTGTAAGAAATTTTTGAAATACTATCTTTTATTTCCTCAAACCAGCCATCAAAAAGAAAGTCCTTTATTGTCTGCGGAAGTGGAACTCCGGTTTCTATTATGATTTGATCCTTTGTTGCTACTTTACCATCTTTTACAAAACCATACGTTTCTTTATCTGAATATGCAAGCCTTGCTATCTTCATATAATATCACTTGTGTGTAAAAATTGCCATACTTGCAGATTCCTTTCTGCAATAACCAAACCTGACAAACTGGATTTCTGATCCTTCCTTTAATTCAAGATAGTATGGTTCTACATACACCTCAATCTCTTCTAAGCTATCTTCGTTAAAATTATCATCAATAAAAAGTGCTTTTGGTATCTGGATCTTTAATTTTTGGAAATTTTTTTGTGAGACCCACTGTACCTTTGGAATCGCTTCCACCAATTCATCTCCCACATATTGCCCTGTCAAGTAATCTGAAGCAGTTTTGATTTGTACATTTCCAATACCCATTAATCTGATCTTGTTTTCAGGTTTTAGATCCTTTATGTCATCAGATGACAGGTAAAAGTTTTCATCAACTGTAACATTTCGCTTTCCCAAATCTTTTGTTGGATGATTTGGAATAGTAATAGTAGAGGCAGGCAGGCCTGTTACAACTAGCCTTTTTGGATCTTTTACCATAAACAGTCTTGTGCTTTGCTCGTCAACTATCTTTCGATTAAATGACTCTAAAACATCAAACGGTGCAAGAGTGTCTGCCTTTGTAAAGCCTAAAGACAAGACAAACTTTCTTATCGCCTCAGGCGTTATTCCTCGCTTTTTTAGAGCCTCAAGCGTAGGCAAGCGTGGATCATCGTACCATGAGACCTTGCCTGACTCAATTAGTGGCTTTAAAACTCGCTTTGAGACAGGCATGCCCTTAAACTCTAGCCTTGAAAACTCCATCATCTTTGGTTTTCTTAGTTTTAGCGCATCAAGAATTGCGTAATATAGCTCATTTCGAAGCTCGTACTCTTTTGTTCT
>JBQTJY010000054.1:0-7527 GCA_052386635.1 Nitrososphaerota archaeon | reverse complement strand
TTCCAGTTCCTTTCTTAGATAATTCTGTTGCAAGCTTTACTCGTTGAGCTTCACCACCAGACAGTGTAGTTGATGATTGACCAAGTTTTATGTATCCTAAACCAACATCAAAAATTGTCTGGAGTTTTCGCTTTATTGCAGGAATGTTTTCAAAAAACTGTAAAGCCTCATACGCAGTCATCTCCAAAACATCGGCAATGTTTTTTCCCTTGTATAAGACAGATAGTGTTTCAGAATTGTATCTTTTTCCCTTGCATTCATCACATCTAACATACACATCTGATAGAAACTGCATCTCAATTTTTTTTACACCGTCACCTTCACATGCAAAACAACGGCCATCTTGCACATTAAATGAAAACTGGCCAGGTGCATATCCTCGTTCCTTTGATGTTTCTGTATTTGCGTATAGTTCACGAATGGGCGTAAATGCGCCAATATAGGTGGCAGGATTTGAGCGTGGGGTCCTTCCTATGGGGGATTGATCAATTGCTATGACTTTGTCTATGTTCTCAATTCCTTCTATTTTGATATGCTTTCCTGGGCGTTCATTTGACTTGTAAAAGTGAGCCGAGAGCGTCTTTAGCAGAATTTCATTTATCAGCGTGGACTTGCCAGAGCCTGAAACGCCGGTAATTGTGATAAAAAGTCCTAATGGGAACTCGACGTCTATGCCTTTGAGGTTATTTTCAGAAGCACCTCTTATCACCAGTTTGCCTTTTTGAGATCGTTTTTTATTTTCAAGTTTTATGAGTGATTTATCTTTTAGGTAAGTGCCTGTAATTGATTGATGTCCGTTTAGAATTTGGTCTACGGTTCCTTCAAAGACTACCTCTCCTCCATGTACGCCTGCACCAGGTCCTAGGTCAACAATCCAGTCGGAATTTCGAATGACTTCTTCATCATGCTCTACAACAATTACTGTATTTCCCAAGTCACGAAGCTTTGTCAGTGTCTTTATGAGTCGTTGATTATCTCTTTGATGCAATCCAATTGTTGGCTCATCAAGTACATACAAAACTCCTGTGAGATTTGAGCCGATTTGTGTTGCAAGACGTATTCGTTGCGACTCGCCTCCAGACAAAGTTGAGCTAAGACGATTTAATGTAAGATAATTTAATCCAACATTTTTTAGAAACTCTAGCCGCTCCTTTATTTCCTTTAACACATCTCGTGCAATATGCTGTTCTGTATCTGTTAGTTTTAGTTTGTTAAAGAATTCATAGCATGCATCAATTGACAGATCACACACATCCATTATGTTCATTGAATTTATCTTGACAGCAAGTGTTTCAGACTTTAGCTTTTTTCCATTACAAACATTGCATGGCGTATCGCGCATAAACTGCTTTAGCCATTCTCTTTTTGCCTCAGAATCTGTTCCCATAAAGACTCGTTGCAGATTTTCTAGCACTCCTTCAAACGCATCAGTATATTCCCAAGACGAGTCACTTGACTTTGATTCGTATCTAAAATGAATCCTCGTGTCTGTTCCATAAAGAATTACTCTTAGCTGTTTTGATGTTAGCTTGTTAATTGGAGTCATTAGGTTAAATCCAAATTCCTTTCCAACATGCTTCAATGCTTGCTTTCTAAATGAGGAAAATCTGCCACTCCATGGGACTATGGCCCCATCAAGTATTGATTTTGACTTGTCAGGTATTACTAAATCTGGGTCAAACTCCATTTTAACACCAAGTCCATTGCAAACCTTGCAGGAGCCAAAAGGCGAGTTAAACGAAAACGTTCTAGGCTCAAGCTCCCCTATCGTGATGCCACAATAGGGACACGCATTATTTTGAGAAAACATCTTGTCTTGGTTTTCATCTGAAACTAGAACCGAGCCTTTTGCAGCCTTGAGTGCAGTCTGGATTGCCTCAAAAAGCCTGCTTTTTTCAGATTTTGTAACACTTATTCTGTCTACAACAATTTCGATATTGTGCCACTTTTGTCTGTCAAGTATTGGCGTTTCATCAAGCTGTATTATTTGCCCATCTAAACGAGCCCTAGAGTATCCATCTTTTTTTATCTGCTCAAAGAGTTTCTCATAGGTTCCTTTCTTTCGCTGTATCATAGGTGCTAAAACAAGAATCTTTTTTCCATCAAAATCACGTAAGATAGAATCACAAATTGATTCAACTGACTGGTTTGAGATTTTGCGTCCACAGTTTGTACAGTGGGGAATTCCAATTCTTGCATAAAGCAGCCTTAGATAGTCATAGATCTCAGTTGTAGTGCCAACAGTAGAGCGTGGATTCTTACTTGTTGTTTTTTGCTGAATTGATATTGCAGGAGATAATCCTTCAATTGAATCAACATCAGGCTTGTCCATCATTTCCAAAAACTGCCTGGCATATGCAGACAATGACTCTACATAGCGTCTTTGTCCTTCTGCGTAAATTGTGTCAAAGGCAAGTGTTGACTTGCCAGACCCTGATAGACCACTAATTACTACAAGATTGTTTTTTGGTATATCAAGATCAATATTTTTTAGATTGTGGTGTCTTGCCCCACGAATTTTTAATTTAGCGTTCATTTTTCTTTTCTAACTCCTTTTGCATTCGTCTTATTTTCTCTCTACACTCAATTGCTCGCTCAAAATCCAAATTCTCTGCAAACTTTTTCATTTCTGCTTCAAGCTCAATCATTTCTTTTGCAAGGTCATGACCTGACTTGTGTTTTATGTCATCAAGTGTTGCAACTTGAGCAGGAATTGACTTTATGATAGTTTTTGGTGTGATATTTCGCACTTTATTATACTCTAATTGCTTTTTTCGACGCCTGTTTGTCTCAGAAATTGCAGTCTTCATTGATTGCGTTACCGAATCTGCATACATGATTACAGCACCTTTGGCATTTCTTGCTGCCCTTCCAAATGTCTGAATTAGGCTTGTTGTGTTACGAAGGAATCCTTCTTTGTCTGCATCAAGTATTGCTACAAGTGAAACTTCGGGAATGTCAAGACCCTCTCTTAGCAGGTTTATTCCAACAAGTACATCAAACTCGCCTAGCCTTAGCTGCCTGATTAGCTCTGTGCGCTGCAGACCTTCAATTTCTGAATGAAGATAGCGAACCTTGATCTGTTTTTTTGATAGATATTCTGCCAAATCTTCTGCCATTCTTTTTGTTAGAGTTGTCACTAGGACTCGCTGGTTTTTTTCTGCTCTTTTTTTAATCTCTACAATCAGATCATCCATCTGGTTTTTTGTTGGCCTTGTCTCAACTATTGGGTCTACAAGTCCTGTAGGTCTGACTAGCTGCTCTGCAATTTGAAATGATTTTTTTCTTTCATACTCAGATGGAGTTGCAGAAACAAAAATGCAATTTTTAATGTATTTTTCAAACTCTTCAAACTTTAGTGGCCTGTTATCGTATGCACTTGGCAGTCTGAATCCATAAGTTACAAGCTCTTTTTTTCGTGAATGATCTCCTTTGTACATCCCATGAAGCTGTGGCAGCGTGACATGTGACTCATCAATTACAAGCAAAAAGTCGTCTCCAAAAAAATCAAGAAGACAAAACGCTTTTTCTCCAGGCTTTCTTCCATCAAAATGTCTTGAATAATTTTCTATGCCTGAACAATATCCAAGCTCTTCGATCATCTCAAGATCAAATTTTGTTCTCATCTCTAGTCTTTGTCGTTCAAGTTCATTTAGCTCTGGCAGGCGTTGCTTTAGCTCTGATTTGATTGACGATACTGCCTTGTCTCTTACATCTTTTGCAACAAGGTAATGCTTTGCAGGAAATATTTTGATAGTTGAAATCGTTCGCTTTTCTTTTAGTGTTATATAATCACAAACTGATATTTTTTCTATCTCATCACCAAATAAGGAAATTCTAACTATATCATCAGAATATGCAGGTACTATGTCAATAGTGTCTCCCTTGACACGGAAATTGCCAGGCACAATCTCCATCTCATTGCGCTCATATCGAGCGTTGACTAGTTTTCTTATTAGATTTGTACGCTCAACTTTGTCTCCTTGTGAGACTGTAATTGACATTTCTTCCCAGTCTCGAGGCGAACCAAGCGAGTAAATGCATGATACTGTAGCAACTATTATTGTAGGCTCGCCTGAAAGCAGCATGGCAGTTGCCTCTAGTCTCATTTTTTCGATTTTTTCATTTATCTGAGTATCTTTTTCTATGTAAGTGTCTGTCTGTGGGATGTAGCTTTCAGGTTGATAATAATCATAATAGCTAACAAAATATCCAACATTATTTTTTGGGAAAAACTGTTTTAGCTCAGAATAAAGCTGTGCAGCAAGTGTTTTGTTATGTGATATTACAAGTGTGTTTTTTCCGGTTCTTTGTATAACATTTG
Source organism: Nitrososphaerota archaeon (assembly GCA_052386635.1). Taxonomy (GTDB): domain Archaea; phylum Thermoproteota; class Nitrososphaeria; order Nitrososphaerales; family Nitrosopumilaceae; genus VHBM01. Next base: position 3,203 of record JBQTJY010000054.1, on the reverse strand, counting down.
CAATGGAAAACGTCTTGCCACTTCCTGTTACACCCAAAAGCGTTTGAACCTTGTTTTGTCTTACTTCTCTGACTAGTGCCTCTATTGCCTGAGGTTGGTCGCCTGTTGGCTGATAATCTGACACTAGCTGAAAACTTGGTATCTGTTGCAACGACAAAAATATTTAAAAACTGAATTTAAAGCAATGGTAATTCTCAAACATCATTTTTGAATTATGTTATATGTTTTTGTTATCTTGGATCGCAATTATATATGATAACGATCTAAATTTTATGCCATGAGGCTTTTACGTGAATGCAAGCATTGTGGAAGAGAATATCAAAGCATAACAAGCGTATTTTGTTCTTACAAATGTGCAAGTGAAGCAACAAAAGACGTCTAAATGTTATCAATCATAAAAAGTGTTTAAGTATTTGTAAAGAGATTATACTGTATGTGCGAAACATTAGATGAAATTCATGAAGCACAACTTGCAGCTTTGCTAGCAAAAATGCGAAAAGAAGCAAAGGAAAAACAAGAAAAACCAATTGAAGTAGTAGCTAACTAACAGCTAGTCAAACTGTCGACGCATGTAGCTAGCCTCTGCTTTTCTAATCTTTACAGACTCTGCTACATCTTGTGTCATGTCAATTAAGTCATGCATCTGCATGTTTGGAATAATTTCATCATCTTTTTGTTGTTCGATTTCAAACTCTATGTCTGAGAGAATTTCAATATTTGCATCAATAATATCAAGACACTCTGATACATAATCTACTAATTCTTTTTCTTCCATAAAGTAAAATCGGCATTTACCTCATGTAAAATAATTTCGAAGGAAACACTATTTACTATTTACAATCCTTTATTTTACAACGGCTTCAGATTCTACCAAAACGGTTCATCAACCATCTTGACCACACTGTCTGTAACCTCAAAGCCCATTACCTGCAATGTTTCCTTTGCAGTCTTTGAATTGTGTTCGAGAATTTGTTGTGCTAACTTTACTCGCTCATTTTTCTGGAGGTGTTGACCTATCTTGTATTTTCCTTTCATTGACTCTGGTATTACTTTGATAACTGCAACTTCATCTAAAACTTCCATTTCTGGTTTGATTGGCTCATAACCACCCTCTGGTTGATATTTTTTCATCAAACCATTTAGCGCAATGGTTTTTTCATCTCTATCTTCTATTATTTTCCCCCTGCCTTTGATTACAACACTAATGTAAAGTGTATCAGCTTGTGAGGCATCAGTTGGATGTGTAAAATATGATGGCAAAAATTCCAAGCTTCTGTCTACTTCAAAGCCCACCTTATCATTGCGTCTAATGTTTTCTAGTTTTTCGCCTCTTGTATGAGAATGCATGTATATTGAGTCATTTAAAAACACAAAATTCATCGGAATAATCTGAGGATAGCCATTTTCGTCAATACTGCAGATCCTTCCAGTATGTTCCTGATTTAAAAACTCGACAATCTTTTCCTTTGACTTTATCTCTAATCGTCCTAATAGCTGCATCTAGTCTTTTTTCCTTTGAAATACTATTAAATCTAGATTGCTTATAGGCCCTTGAAAAAGGTCTTACTTGTTTCTGATTTTTCTCTCAGATATGGCATAACATCGCTTGCAAATTTATCAATTGAGCCAAAATAGTTTTTACCCCAAAATCGAATTATAAAATGATTCACACCTGCTTTCATAAAACGCTCAAAGATTGGAATCACGTCATCTGGTGTTCCAACAGCTGTTGAGGATCGTGCAATAGGATCAGGTATTGTCTTTGCAGCTTCGCGCATCTTTACAATCCATTCCTGATTTGACATGGAATACTCTGTAAAGTATTTTTTAAAATCAAATCCTTCAATTTCTTTTAATTTGTGAACACGTAAAACTTCTGGCTTGAACAAACTAACCTTTACGGCTTCTTTCATTTTTGCCCATGATTCTTCAGCATCATCAGAAAAATATACATCGATATCTAATGCAAAGTTAAAATCATCAGCATCTCGGTCATTTTCTTGCATTGATTTTTTAATAATTGCAGCATGATCCTCAAAAAGCTCAGGCGTATAACCAATTGGAATCCATCCATTGCCATATTTTCCTGTAAGCTCTAGTGTTCTCTGGCCTCCAGCAGCCATGTATATTGGTGGATATGGTTTTCTAATCGGTTTTGCCTGAAGGCATGCCTCTTCTAATTTGTAGTGCTTTCCTTCATAGCTAACTCTATTGTCTGGTGTAGAATTAAAAAGCAATTTTATGACTTGAATTTGCTCTTCCCATTTTGAGACTGGTTTTTCAAATGGAATGCAAAATTCTTTTAGATTCTGTGCTTCGCCTGCACCAATACCTAGTGCGGCCCTTCCCTTTGATACTCTATCCAAAGTAATTGTAGCTAGAGCTATATTTGATGGATGTCTGCGTATTGCATCAGTGACACATGTACCAAGCTCTACATTGTTTGTTGTTGCAGCAATTGCAGATAACATAACCCAGGGGTCAAGAACCACAGCCTTTTTCCACTGTGGAACATTTGTGTGGTCCATATACCATATAGAATCATATCCAGTTCTATCAGCTAAAACACACGCAGTTAAGATTTGGTCTTCAGTGTATCCAGCTCTTGCTACATTAAGACCATTTTGAATTCCAAACTTTAGGCGCGCCATGATTATACCGTTAGGGTATTTTTTGACGTTATTAAAGTCTAGGAAATTTTATGAATTTCGTACTTTATAAAAAATTAAAAAATGTTTTTGGAATTTACAGATTTCCTGATTTGATGTCATTTAGACATTTCATTATGTCTTCTTTTGTTACTGGAAGAGGATTTGGGTCCAGGTGTCCTCTATCTGTCATTACAGTTTCTGCTGCCACATCAACTGGTGCTTTAAGGTCTAGCTTCTCAAAACCAAGCTTCTTTACTATCTCTTTGAATCTATCATAGAAAATCGATTTGTTGAATTTATGTGCAACAGTAGTGCATGATGAAAGTGAATATCCATGTGGCACTCCTTCATTTGAAAAGACATACGATAATGCATGTCCTAGTGTTGTAGAACAATTGCCAAAGCCCATGCCTGATAGCATAGAACCATAAGGATAGTTTTCTGGCTTGTCATTTATTATGGCATCATACAAGACATCAAATGCTTCTTTACATAATGTTCTTGTGAATTCATTTCCAAGCTTGCTATCATACCCTTCTGTTGCCTGTGCAC
>JBQTJY010000053.1:0-18036 GCA_052386635.1 Nitrososphaerota archaeon | reverse complement strand
ATTTTGAAACTTTTTGTAATCTCTTGAGAATTCATCTGCCTCTGTAGTACATCCAGGTGTAAAATCTTTTGGATAAAAATAGACGGCATGTCTTTTACCTTTGAAATCAGACGATTTGATGGCTTTTCCATTTGCATCAGGAAGCTCAAATTTTGGGATCGTATCTCCCTCTTCTATCATATGATGCAACTGAACAAAAACCCTAATTAATTATTTTTAGAAACTTATCTAAAATCGATTAATAACTATAAAAAATCTTAATTTATCTTATAACCTGTTCTATTTGGTTGGATTATACTTTTATAATCGCTTTATTTTTTTGATGTAATGCTAAAAAAGACAATAATTTACGCAGTAACACTGAGCACTATATTGTTACTAACGCTGTTTACAGCATCACTGACTCCAACATATGCACAGACTATTAAAAAAGGAGGTACAGTTGAATCCATGCAAGACCCAGGAGTAGGGCACGAGGCGCATCAACTTGCAATTATTCTGCCACCTAGTGAAAAAACCTATTCTGGTATACTATACTATTCTGCAACAGAAAACATTCAACTTGTTTCACTCAAAGGTCCCCTTGATCCTAGTAAGAAATATGGTGGACCGACTTGGACTCCTGACGGTAAAACAATCTTTGCATTAACATTTGTAGATCCAAACAAAAGTGCAGGCAAGTGGTCGTTTTCAGGTAATGCATTAGCAGTACATACTATGGCAAAGCCATTTTCTGTACAATATTCAGTTCAATACAACGAAATTGGACCAAAAACTGAAGTGACTCAAAAAAGTGATGTATCAAAACCATCTCAACCTACCACGATAACAGAAAAGCCTTTTGTAATGCCTACAATAAAGTTTGATAAAACTTCATACAAAAAAGGAGAAAAATTCTATATTGAAGTAACAATGCCTACATCATACAAAGATGATGTACTCTATGTTTTCGTCAATGGGCCACTAATCTCAAAGGATAAAAATCCAGGTCTACCATCTATAGCAAAAAGAGTAGATCCATCATCGGATGTCTTCAAGACTCCTCTGTTACCTGTAAGTAAATTTGCTAATCCTGGCTCAGGCAAAGACACTATCTCAGTAATTTGTAACTGTTACGAAAATACATCTATACGTGCAGAAGTTCCTGTAACTCCCTAAAATTATCAAAAAACACTTTTTTATTTTTTAGTTTACACCATCATATTGATACTTAGTATTAAATACACAATAAGAAGTATGAAAAAACCTTGAAAACTGTTCAACAAATTACCATTTTAGTTGCAAGCCAGACAATAATCATTGTAATTATTGCATTAATAGGACTAACGTCTTTTAATCCTGTTTTTGCCGAATCTAAATACGTGATCATTCCATCAAGTGCCAGCATGTCTAAATGTAAATCCGTAAACTCTTGTTTTTCTCCCACAACTCTTGTTATTTCAAAAGGAGATAGTGTAGTATGGAAAAACAAGGATTCACTAGCAGCTCACACAGTAACAAACGGGAAAATAAATTCTAACTATGGCAATATTTTTGATAGTGGACCTCTAAAAAAAGATCGTTCCTTTAACTTCAAATTTACAAAAAGCGGTGCATATCCATATTTTTGCACGATCCACCCTTGGATGAATGGAGAAGTAATTGTAGAAGATGCGTCAAAAACCTCTTCAGAAGATGAACTAAAATATAAAAAAGGTAAAAAAAGGTCATAACATTATACAAATTTTATCTAGCCGTCTTTTTGTCAGATTAATTATTTTTTAACAAAACAGGATTTCAGACTAATCCGAATCTTTTATATGGTAATTGGCGGCGGTTTTGGATATTGGTCAACGGTAGAGCATGGTTTGCAGAGGCAGTAGCTACTTATGCACTGGTATTTTTTGGTCCACTTTCAGTAATACTGTCAGTAGCTGCGTTTGGGGACGGTCTTTCTGTTGAATCAATAATAATGATTTCACTTGGTCATGGGGCAGTAATTGGGCTAATGGTATATGCTTTTGGCCATGTTTCAGGGGCTCATATCAATCCGGCAGTTACCATCCCGATGATTATAACAAGGAGAATTGGCATAATCGATGGAATTGGATATATCGTTTTTCAAATAATTGGTGGAATAGCAGCAGCATTTTCACTAAAGGCACTATTGCCTGAAATTGGCGCTAAGGTAAATTTTGGTGTACAGGGGGGCCCTAGTGATCTTCTAAACAACGATGCGATGGCAGGTTTAGGCGCCGAGATCATTTTCACATTCTTCTTACTTACAGTTATTTTCATGACCGCAGTACACAAAAAAGCAGCAGCTGGAATACACGGCCTATCAATTGGCGGCATGGTGTTTTTGCTTCATATAGTAGGCGTCCCACTAACTGGTGCATCAATGAATCCAGCAAGAACATTAGGTCCTGCAATAGCATCTGGGTTTTGGGAATTTCACTGGATATACTGGGCAGGGCCAATTATAGGTGGAATAATTGGCGGTCTAATCATGAATTACGTCTTTGTAAAAAAGGCGGAAACAGAAATAACCTAATTCGCTTTTCCAAACGTTTTTAAAAATTTGAACAAGCCAAGTATTGGGCTCGTTGCACAGCCAGGACAGTGCGGACGCTTGCGGAGCGTCAGGTCGAGGGTTCGAATCCCTTCGGGCCCGCCTTATTCCCGTGCTTTTTATGGTCCCAGCATGTAATACCATTAAAAATTCATCAGACCTATACGTAAACCAAAAGAACTCAATAAATTTCCTTTTTGGAACCTATTTAGCAAAAAAATTTCCGCGCTTTTTATCTAAAATACATCTAATTTAGCTAATAAATGACTGAATCGACAAGATATACGGTCCATGCAGACATTGATAATGTAATCCTACAGAAGTTCTTAACTACCATAAAAATAAAAGGAAAAACAAAAGTGAATTTTAATGCTGAACTAGAAAAAGCGATTACCAATTATGTGAAAAAATATTCTTAACTGATTAACAAAATCCTAGACAATCAAAGTTTATGAATTATTATCGTTTATTTTTTATTCCATTTCTTGTATATTTTGTAACATATTCTAACATCGCATCTTCAAGAAATTTCTTAAAATCGCCTTTTTTAAGACCTGACTTTTCATAAATAACTGCACGGAACTCTTCAAGAATTTTGTTATTGATATTAGCACAAATTTGTGTCATTTTCTAGATAATGCATACTTTATAGTTAATTCGATATCGCTTGAAATTTTGCTTATCAGCTTTTGGTCAATCATTGGTTCACATGTTACATAAACTATCAGATTGTCAAGATAGTAAATGAACTGATGAAGTCTTTTTCTCATGACATGTGTGAAAACTGTAGAGCCAAGTCTGTCATTGAATTTATCTTGAAGTTTTCTTATGTTTTCTAAATCAAGTGCAAACTCTTCTTCTTCTTTTTCAGTTACATAACTTTGTTTATTTTTTTGCGATTTGCTGATCAGGGTATTTTCACCGGTATCAATTATTCCAGCAAAACGTATCAGCTCTTCATCAATTTTGAGTATCTGATCAAGTATGTTTTTTTGTGCCAGTTCTGCCATCTGCATAAATAACTTATCTAGATATAAAGTTATAAAGGTTACTGTATACAGGGTTCTTTGCCTAAAAAGTTAAACAACTTTCAAACTACATAATTTTTCAATCTATACTGGCCAAAAACATAATCAAAGAAAGCAAAACTATTTTCTCTAGTTATCGACGATGCAGAAAATTTCATTATAAAAGACGATTTATCATCAAAACTTAGTAGTATTCATATAGAAAAATTTGTAAAAACTATTTCAAAGAAAGGACACAAAGATGGTAGAAAGTAATTACGATATACTAGGTGTTTCTGATGGTGCATCACAAAAAGAAATACGAATTGCCTTTAGAAAACTTGCCTTGGAGCATCATTCTGATCGAGGAGGCAACGATGAAAAATTCATGCGGATAAAACTTGCATTTGAAGACCTAAAGCGGGGTAAAAAATATCCTGATTCACTTGAAGAAGCCTACAAAAAAAATCGATTTTATTCAGGTGATTCTGAAGAAGAAAAAAGAAAGAAAAACATTCTACTTTCAAAAGATGTTGCACGAGAAATGAAGATTGCAGAAGAATGGGCAGCTGCATTAAACAGAGTTGATGCAACAGGCGTTAGACTATTTGGCTCAAAAGAGTTAGGTGAGCTAGAGTTTGAAAGAAAGGCAAACAAGGCACTCTCAATTAAAGGCAAGTATTGGGCAGGCCATCTAAAGTATGATGGGCCAATTACAATGTGGGGTAGCATAACAAACCCATATTTTAGCGACAAAGAAGAATACAGGACACACATCAAAGTAACACATGGAAATTTCAAACTAATAGATCCTATTGAAAACAAATACGACATTGAAAACGGGGCAAAAATTACAGCAGACAATGGAGATATTATAGTAGGCAGTGTGTCTGGGATTAAGGAACTTTTACCAGATCCGCAAGGAAGAGTTGGAATGCATGTTATAAAAGAACACTTTACTCAACTTAAAGCCACAAAAGGCAAAATAATTGCGGGAAATATCAGGGAAACTGTAAGGCTTGAAGCAGAAACTGTAGTTGTAATAAATCTTGTAGATAATATCAAAATAAAAGGAAAAAACATTCTAGTTTATGGAAGCAAGGTAAACTATAACGTAGAGTTTGAGCTAAAAGAAGGAGGAAAAATCAGGTTTTATGACGAGGGTTCTGGTTTTGATATTAGTGATGATGCAATCATTCGGCTAGAAAACAGAAAACAAATTCGATTACGTGATCTTAAAGGAGCACAAATGATAGGATATGGTGGAAAAGAAATCACATACGGCTATCTTGACGGAAAGGAAAAAAATCAGACAAAAAAGACTGGTTTAGGCTTTAAACTAGGTGACTTTTTCAAATAATATTTCAAAAAATTAACTATTTTCTCAAATAGTAGATAGTTTTTCAGATTTTTAGGGTTTATTTATTATAGATAGCAGCTTTTCTGGAAGCACCTTATAATCTGCCTTTGATTCTGCAGCAACGTAAAGCACATCCTCTCCAATAGGAATGCTAATTGCAAGAACCTTTTCTCGTAATGACATTGCAAACTTGTCCTTGCCAAGCTGTTTATCAAATTCCTGCCTCATTCTAACTCGTAGTGCAAGTTCCATAAACAACATCTCATCATCTTTTTCACTTTCTAACGGCGCTATTCCTTCCCTCATACCGCCAGCAACCAATCTCCCTCTAGAATTTATCACGCCTGCAAATCTGATTAGAGGATCAAGATTTTTTATGTTATCACAAATCTTGCTATAGTCAAAGATGCGGCTCAAACTGGTACTATGTTTGGAGGACCCATATTTGGACTCATCGATAGTCACAATCAATTAAATCAAAATAGAAACTAGAAACGACAAATCATACGATAAGGTTATGTTATAAAATGACCATCTTTCATCGGTAGATGTCTTGTTTAGAATAGTAGGAATTTTAGCATTTTTGGTTTTTATGATGATTTTACCAAGTACAGTTGAAGCATCACACAATCAAAACCTGTATGTTTCTGCAGAAAATTCACGATTTAACGATCACTTTGCAGGCTCGATGGTAGTTGAGGTGATTGTACAAGATCCAAACATTAGAACACTTGATGATGCACTAGGAGAACCAAGCGTTACACTAAATGGCAAAAAACTTCGCATGGTTCAAGCAAGTGATGGAAATTGGTATGCATACTTTGCCAACAAAGAAAAGGCACAAGAGGCAGATGACATAGCAAGTAGTGGCGTGGCTGGTAAGGGTTTAGACTTTGGTGTCTTTTGTAGTCCAAACACAGCTGCGTCTGTTTTGGGTGTGAGTTTTTCTGATACAGAAGGAGTTGCCATTTCAACTTCTAGCGGCATATCAGGTACTACTAACGGTAAATCCTCATTTAGTGCATGTACAGGTACTCCAACAAGTCCATCATCAACAATAAACAATGTTGTACGACATTTTCCCAGTCTGAATCAAAATTCTAATGTTCCAGTAGGCCAAATAGGAATAGATACAGACATTTGGCCTGTAGTACAATTATTTTCGTTTAGCAATGATGTTACAATAATGTACAATCGAGGAGGAGGTACACAGTCAGTTACACTTCGCTATGATGATATTGAAAATATTTCAATAAATCTTGATCGAACTAGTTATCCAAACAATGCAGAAGTAATTGGAACAATCAATGATATACAGCTAAATCAGGATCCTACAGATGAAGACTCTTGGACATTTACTGCTGGCTCTACACAAAAAACGTACTATCATGCATTTACGTCATCTGGTGCTAATGCAGCAAATGGAGGATCTGGTCTTATCAACATTGTATCAAATCTATCAAACCTTGGTTTTGAAAAAAATGGTAAATTATCATTAAATCTTGGAAATATAGCTGAGCTAAAAACAAACCAGATTCAGCCATCAAGCACACTTTCTGATGGGACAACAAACATTGTAACCTTTGTTGAGACTGAACCAAACTCTGGAATCTTTGTAAATTCTGACTATCAAGGCAAATCAAACGTTAGAATTTTGAGTTCTGCACCACGTGGACAGAGTGCTATAATAGAATACAATTCACAATCTGCTTCTATTGTATCAGGCACGTTTACGGCTTCTGTATCTCTTGGAGAAAAAACATCCAAGTCATTACAAATTTCTACCCTCATTCCAGGCAAGAAATTTGTAATAACCTTGGTAGATCCTGATCAAAACCTAAGTTCGATGAAAAAAGACGATTTTCATGTTTATAACAGCACAACGATTATTCCTTCAATTCAGGTAGGTAGTCCAGTCACACTAGAAAAGACATCCGAAGTTAAATTCTTTCTAGAATCTGGAACTGATCTAACTACCGCAGGTATTTCTTCAATTTCATTTAGAGTAAATGATACAAATTCTGATATTTTATTAATTGATACAAGAAGCACAAGTACCACAAACTTTGAAAAAATCTCAATTAACCTTGGTATAACTGCAGATATGCTAAAAGATATGTTAATTGACGATAATGAGGCAAATACAGATGGAACAAACTGGATTAACTACGACTTTAGATCATTTCAAAACCAACTTGAACTAGAGCAAAGTGATTTTTCTGACACCACAATGATATTGTATTTTGGCAGTCTTTCAGATTCAACTCCTGTCACAATATTAGATAAAGGTGATATTTCAAATGCACAAGGACTAGTACAAATAGACAATGAAGATGTAGTTTCAATAAAAAGCAAGACAGGTACAGTGTTCTTAGTTGCAAACTTTGATTCAACATCAAACACTGATGGAGCAGGAAGAATAGCAAGTGAAGCATACAGACAACCAATAGTGTTTGATCTGTTTTCTTTTGGAAAAAGTAATTCCGAACCAATCAACAACGCAAAATACAGACTAGAGCTAAAAGAATCAGAGGCTAATTCTGGTTCATTTGTAGGTAGTATGGAAATTTCCCAATCAAATCAGTTTGCTTCAAGTTTTGTGAAGACGCTTCAAACAATAAGTGAGAACGTAAAACTTCTAATAAATCAAAGATTGCTTGATGAAAAAGGAATTGATCTAAAATATTCTGATATTGCAAGCGCAGGAGTAGGATATGATATTTCATCCCAAACTGATGTCAGAACAAATGATGGAAAAGTTACATTAAACCAAAGAACATTTCGGTTTGGCCAACCAGTTAAGGTGATATTGATGGATCCTGACCTTAACCAGAAACATGACAGAATTGATGTTTATCTGACATCAAATGTCCAAAGTTCTGCCAATGTAGACACAGTTATTGATCAGAGCGGTAATTTACTATTAGAAATAAAGATTAAAGATGTTAGATACAAGCGTTGTACAATAAGTGGTGTTGAGACAGGCGGTCTTGCCTCTACTGGCTTTACACTTGTTGAAACAGGTCCATCTACAGGAATTTTTGAAGGGATCTTTAGAATGCCAACACAAATCTGTAACAGCGACGGAACCAGCTTAATGTCCACCGCTGGCGGAAGCATCGAAATTGAATACCATGATGCACTAGACTCATCAGGTAAACCAAACATATTTGGATTAACATTTACAAAAACTACAAGTTCTGCTCCAAGAGTTGATGAAAAAATTCCTGATTGGCTAAAGATCAATGTAAGGGCATGGGTTGATAAAAAAACAAGCGATGATACGTTTCTTAATGGACTTCAATATCTTGTCAATGAAAACCTACTCGTGCCCTCAAAGATACAAGAAGGTAAATCCGAAAAAAGACTGCCATCCTGGATTCGAAACAATGCTGATTGGTGGTCAAGTGGTCTTATCACACAAGATGATTATCTTAGAGGAATTGAATATCTAATAGAAAAAGGAATAATCAGGCTACCATAATTTTTTATTTTTGAAAAGAATCGCATTTGCATCCTTTCACTAGACATTTGCCTTTGCCATCTTCGTGTATTGCCTTGTCATGAAAGCATCCAGATTCAACATTATGGCATATCATAGTTAAAATCTAAAATTTTAACCATATATGATACAATACTCACACTCGCAGTTTTGAACCTGTTTGCTTTTTGCAAGACATTTTTTATGTTGTCCTGCTTGGCATTGGACACAAATTTGATCTAGGTTATCCACCTTTGAATATTTTTTTGACTGATCAAAACCAAAACCGCCATCCCGTGGTCCAACCATAACAAAATAAAGAAAACCTAGTATTTTAGCTCACTTAGTAGCTTCACTGTAATAGCATTTGAGATCTATTCTTTGCTATCTTTAGTTTGATTTTTTCTGTCTTGCTTATCCCACAGATGCATCGTTCCTCTTAACATAAAGCATCCAACAATTATTGCTACAAGACCACTTAATACAAAACTAACTACATTTCTCATGCTTTTTAGTTTTGACACACAAACGTTTGGCTTAACCTGAAATTAAGTTCAGCTGATCTAAATGCCTAGCATAAAACATTCATTTAATGTATTTTGGACAAATAAGTCATTGGTAAATAAAAAAAATGTTGTAATTTGGATTGCAATAATAGGTGGAGGCATAGCATTTTATCTTCTATATGGAATTGCAGCAGAACTTATGCGATGATTTCTTAGGATTTTTGTTTTTTTGATTTCTGTAGCTCGTCTAGCTGCTTTTTTGTTTTTACATGTTCAGCACGCTCACGCTCTATTGCCTGTTTTAAAACATCGATCTCTTTTTGCGCTTTTTGCAATTTTGCATTAGTTGCCGCAACCACTGCACTTGCTGCCTCTATCACGTTTTTTGATGCTCCGCCTTTAGCTGCACTGGAAAGTTCATTTTCTAAAAGTTTGATCTCTTTTTTTGCAGCTTCGATTTCTTGCTTTTTATTGTCACTTTCATCCTTCAAGTATTGAAGTTGCTGTCTTGCCAAATCAACTTCAGACTTGGCTTTTGCAAGTTCAGCCTTTACATGCTCATACTTTTCTGTCACTTGATTTAATTCTACGTGAGATTCAACTGGTTGCGACTTTAACTTTTTTAGTTCTTCTTTTTGTTGTACAATTTGTGATCTTATAGAGGCAAGCTCCAAGTTTGCTTTGTCTAGTTCATCTAGCGTTGATTTTGCTATACTGTGTTCTGATCTAGAAGAGTTTAGCTTAGTTTGTAGTTCTGTGTATTCTTTTTTTATTGCTTCAATTTCTAACTTTTTTTGATTCATTTCTTTTTTTGAGGCCATTAAATTCCCAACAACTTGATCATATTCTTCTTTCACATTTGCCAGTTTTTGCAAAATTGAATTAAGGTGTGCAGTATTTGTTTGGATTTCTTTTCTTAGATAATCTGACTCTCCTTGTGAACGTTCCTTTAGAACACCTTCCTGACTTTTTACGGCTGTGTCGGAATCTGATTCTTTTTTAATTAATACATCTTCTGGCCCTTCCTGTTTTTTTAAGCGCTTAAAGAATCCCATTTTTTCAGTACACCCTGTTTTTCCTATGTTCTTTTTTTTATAAAATTAAGATAAAAGCCAATTCCTCCCACGATAAATCCCAATACTATGAAACTCATCCCAGTTTGTGGTGATTCGTTAAAGGTTATTGGAGCCAAAATGAATATGAGCGCACCTAAAACTATAAGAAAAAAACCGCCACTTTTTCTTGGTCTATTATGTTCGCTATGTGCCAAAGCAGTTCTTTTATTGAGAATAACTGTATAGAGTTTGTGCAACCTTTTTCCTACCAATATCATTTATGAACGGGCCAATACGCGGGCCTCTATCAGTTGAAAGTATTATCTGATAAAGTGTTTTGAACAAATCTTTTGGCTCAATATTATTAGCTTTAGAAATTTGATATATTGAATTTTGAATGTCTTGTGGGTCACTTTCAGCGGAAAGAAAATCAGCTATCTCTTTTAGTGTTTTTTTGATAGACTCATCAAGTTTAATCTCGATTTTTTGTTGAGTATCAAAATCATCTGCAAAATTGCCAGCTAACACGATTAACGCTTCTATTTGTGGATCAACATTTTTGATTGCCCCATAATCAAGCAGTTTTTTTGTAAGATGTTGTATTCTGTCTTCCTTGAAAATTTTACATAACTCAATTAGCAGTCTGTAACTTACATGTTGTGAAGGATTTTTTGGAGGCTTTAAGAGGTTTACATATTGATAAAGTCCCTTTGCCTTTACAACCTTTGCCTCATTATCAAGCTTGATTTTGCCAAAAAACATGTCCTCTAATTCATTATATTCATCCATAAGAGATGGAATATCTTCAAAGCCTAGTTCTCGTGCGCCAGTAATTCTTTTGTAAAGTAATAACAGAATTGATTTTGGCGTTCCATATTTTAGCCAGTTCTGTGCAGTAACAACATTTCCAAGAGATTTTGAAATCTTTTTGCCTCCCTTATCCAAGAACATCTCATACTTTACATGGTGTGGATGAGGAAATTTCAAAATCTCGTCTGCAACCCAGTCATTTACCTTTACAGAGTCCATTATGTCCTTTCCATATGCTTCAAATCGTATATCAAATGCCTGCCATCTAGCTGCAAATTCTACTTTCCATGCAAGCTTTCCAAGATCTTTTGTAATGTCTGCTATTCCATCGTTGCCGCATCCTTTGAGATTTTTTGAGCCTATTAGAGCATCTTGGCATTTGTATCTAATTTTTTTTTCATCTTGTAGATATTCGTAGGCCTCTGCAGTGTACAATCTGCTACAGTTTGAGCAGACAGGAAAATATGGCAAAAATTTTTGATATTTTTCTTGTCCTACTAGCTCTTCAATTTTATTTCCTATCTTTTCACTATTAACTAGTATAGTATGAATCTGTTCTTTTAGCAGTCCATTACGATAGGTATCATATGCACGTTTAAACTCATAATTTATGCCAAGCCTTTCAAGACCTTCTAGCAAAACACTGCTCATATGCATTCCATATGATTCATGACAACCAAATGGGTCTGGGATCAGAGATACTGGCTTTGCAAGATGTTCTTCAAGTGAGGAAGGAAACCCTTCTGGAATCTTTCTTAATCCATCTAAATCATCTGAATATGCCACAAGCTCTGACTTGAAACCAAAATTTTCAAGTGCAAGCTTCACTCCATATGCACGTACAGCATCCCCCAAACTGCCAATATGTGGTATGCCTGATGCGCCAAGACCGCTTTCAACTTTTAGCAGGTTTGTACTTCTTCCAAGTGATTTTTCCCGTTCAACTAGTTCCCATGCAAGCTTGTCTATCCAAGTTCCTTTCCCAATAATTTCTTGTTTTGACATTTACTTTCCTCATAATTCCTTTGCCATGTAAGGGCCAAGAAGGAAATAACCTAGTTTTCGATAATATTCTCGCGTGCCAACTGCACTTATGACTAGGATCCTTTTTGCATCAAACTCTTCTTTTGATATTTTTTCTGCCTCCACCATCAATTTTTTTCCCAAACCGGAATGCTGAATACTATCTTTTTCATGTTTTCCTATTTTTAGTGACTTGCCATATACATGAAGCTCGCGCACAATGCAGGTTTTATCTGTAATCTCTTTTCTGTGAGCTTTGTTACTTGGATGGCGTAATCGCACAAAACCATAGATCCTGTCATCTGAATCATCAAAGGAGAGAAAAACCTCATTGCCTCCAGATGATATATAATTTTCACGGTTTAATCTCAAGTCATCAAACGTAGCAGTTGCTTCTGATAGCCCCGCCTCTCTACATCTAATACATTTACAGCTAAGATTTTGCTTTTGCAAATTTTTATGGACAATCTGGCGCAAGTTGCCAAGTTTCTGTCCTGCCATAATCTCTTCTTGCGATATTTCACGTTGAACACGCATTATTCTTATCCAACGTGGAACATTCTTTTTGATTTCAGTTAATACAGAAACAAGTTCTTTATCTGAATATGGTTTGTATTTTCCTTCAAGATAGTCATTGTAAAGTGTGGTGTCTTGCAATACTAGTGATGGATAAATCTTTAACATATCTGGCTTGAAGCGTGAATCCGAAAAAAGCATCATAAAATCAGAAACATCATCCTGTGGAGTCATGGTTGGCAAACCCGGCATCATATGTGCAACTATTTTGTAGCCTGCATCCTTGGCAATCTGAAATGATTCTATTACATCATTTAGGTCATGTCCACGGTTTACAATTTTGTAAACACTCTCATGCAAGCTTTGTACGCCAATCTCAACTCTGGTAATTCCAAACTCTAGCATTGTATCGACATGTTCTTTTTTGCAATAGTCTGGCTTTGTTTCAACCGTAAATCCAACATTTCTAATCGTTGCATGTTCATTGTTTTTCTTTGCGTCTTCTAGTGTCGGAGAATCAAAACCATTTAATGCATCATAACAAGATTTTATGAAATTTTCTTGATATTGTTTTGGCATAAAAGGAAATGTTCCGCCAACGATTACAAGCTCTAGCTTTGTCGCATCATGACCATAAACCAATAATTTTTCAAGTTTTGTCAGTATCTGCTTTTTTGGATCGTATTGACTTTCAATGGCACTTATGGCTAGGGGCTCTTTGCCTGTGTAGCTGTTTGGTGTATTGAACTCAATGCCTCCTGGGCAGTATGTGCACCTGCCATGCGGACATGCATATGGCTTTGGCATTAATGCAATAACTGCAACACCCGATGCTGTCTTGACTGGCTTTTTTAACAAGACATTTTGTAGTCTCATAAACTCTTCCCCACTAACTGTCGAAAGTATTTCATAATTTCTTGGAATCCTTTCGAGTGAGTATTTTGTGCAAACTTTCTTGATTTCGGATTTTACCTTCTTTTTTGATGGTATTTGAATTAACAAGAGATTTTGAGAAATCTCAGCACATGCTGTTGAAAATGTAGACTTATTTTCTGTCATTTTTGTAAAGTACCTTCAGATACAAATTAAATAAATTGTATTCGTTTTTTTGAGTAATTATCTTGCTTTTACTAATGATTTTTAAAAAATGGTATTCTATCTTCTGTCATCCTAATCGTAATAACACATCTACCCACAATACTAGGCTTCCAACTGCTACACTAATTATCATAAAAGGCAACCCGAGTTTGAGGAATTTATTAAAAGTGATGTAATACCCTTGTTTTTCTGCCAAACCAACAGAAACTACTCCTGCACTAGACCCAATAAGTGTGCCATTTCCACCCAATCCTACTCCCAACGACAAGGCCCACCATAACGGATTTACCATAAAGCTTCCAAAAATCTCGGCAATAGTTTCATTTTGGATTAGATTCGTAATTAATGGTATCATCGTAGCAGAAAATGGAATATTGTCAACTATAGAACTAGCAAACGCAGATGACCATATTATCAGAAAGAATGTAGTCATAGGATCCCCACCAGTTGCATCTAGTGTTGCATTAGACATAATATCAATTAGCCCTGCTCTTTCCGTTCCGCTGATTATTATAAACAGCCCTGCAAAAAATATGAGTGTGCTCCAATCAACTTCCTGAAATATTTTTTCAAGCTTTACTCTTGCTATAATTAATAAAATTCCTGCACCACCTAGTGCAATAAGAGAAGGTTGTATGTGAATCATGCCGTGAACAACAAAGAGTATTATGACTCCAAACAACACTCCTGCTGATTTTTTCAATAATCCTTTATCCTTAATTAACGAATTTTCGTTTTCAGTCATCAAGATATCAAGATTTTGAGGTTTTGCTGAAATCTCTTTTCTGAACATAAACTTTAACAAAATCATAGAACACACAAGCGAGACTACTATAGTAGGTCCCATGTGAATTATGAATGTGCTAAAATCGATATCTGCGGCAGAACCAATCATTATGTTTGGTGGATCCCCAACAAGAGTAGCAGTACCGCCAACGTTGGATATGAAAACTTGAGCAAGAATAAATGGAATGGGGGATAACTTGAAGAGTCTAAACACAGAGATGGTGACAGGAACCATGAGCAAAATCGTTGTAACATTGTCTATGAACATTGACGTGACAGCAGTAAAGACGCACATCAAAACAAGCAACTTCCACAAATCTCCCTTTGACGCCTTACACATCTTGATGCCAATATACTGAAAAACGCCAGACTCGGCCATGACAACAACAATAATCATCATACCAAGCAAAAGCCCAATCGTGTTAAAGTCGATAGAATCTACGGCAAATTCAAAACTACTTGTTGCTGGAAAAAGACCTGTTGTAATACCAACTATGATTATAGCTATGGCTCCAGTAAGTGCAATAGCTGTTCTATGAACAATCTCAAACGAAAGAACAATGTATACCGATAGAAGTGTTATTGCAGAAAGTTTTAGACCAAGACTTGCCTTGTAACCTGCCAGATCAGGTATTAACATAATACTGACAGCCAGTACTGTTAAAACCACAAGACCTATGATCTTTTTTTTACTTTTTTCAAACATTTTTGAATCTGAAACATTCATCTCTTGGTCACCTGCTAGTCATACGAATATTGGTATAAGGCAATTAATAGTCAAAAATTACATCAAATTTGTCTATTTGTCATGCAATTTTTCTAGAATTTACATACACACCTGTTTTACTAACAATACTCCCAATTTGTTGAGACGACAACTTATGTTTTTTAATAATTGATTCAATGTTGCTTACGTCCTCTTTTGGGGCTATTACACAAAATCCTACTCCCATGTTAAATGTCTTGTACATCTCATCACTTTTTACTCCTTTATCTTCGATTAACTGCATTATGGGCGGTACTTGAGGCATGTTGAAAAGATCATAGCCTATTTTTTTTAGTCTAAGCAGCTTTGTAAAAGAGCCACCTGTTATATGAGCGAGTCCATGTACCCTGCATTTTTTGAGTATTTCTAAAACTGGTTTTACATAAATTTGAGTTGGAGTTAAAAGCAAGTTTCCAAGCTTACCAACTCCTCTTATCTTGTCTTTAATTGAATATTTTGAAAGCAAAACTCTTCTTGCCAGCGAATAACCATTTGAGTGAAGGCCGCTACTTTTTATGCCAATTATGATATCTCCTCTAGCTATTGAATTTCCAAGCATAGGTTTTCTTGGTAGCATACCCACTACCATTCCAGATAGATCAAAAGAAAAATCTTTTCCAGAAAATAAATCAGGCATAATGGCAGTCTCTCCACCAACAATTGGAACCTGTGCTAGTTTTGCTCCACTTACAAGCCCCTTTGTAATCTGTGAGAATATTTTTTTGTTATTTTTATTTGCTGCAATATAATCAACAAAAGAAATTGGCGTTGCACCTACACAAATTATGTCATTTACATTCATCGCAACACAGTCTATTCCAATAGTATCATATTTTTTCATCGTGTTGGCAATCAATACCTTTGTTCCAACCCCATCAGTATGCATTGCAAGCGTTATCTTGTCAGAAACAGTAACAATTCCTGCATAATGGCCAAAACCATGTTTTACCCTTACATTTTTTTGCAGATTATGTGTTGATGCTATAATTCGGCCAATCTCTTTTTGACTTTTTTTTATATTTTGAACATTTACGCCTGCTTGCTTGTATGTTAGTGTCATAAATTGATGCTCAATTGTTTTCCATAAAAGAATTTGGATAATCCAATCTACATATACATGCCAGATAGCATTTTTCTGTGCTCGGCATAACTTTCTGAAAGCTCTTTAAAATCAGCTCCAATTTTCTCTTTTTCTTTAACAAGATCTGTTGTGTCTATTTTTGTTCCATATGCCCTATTTACTGCATCAACAAGTGTAGCAGCTGCAAGAGGATCAGGCATTTTTTGATCTGCATGTACTAGTAATGCTACACCTTTGATTTTTCTTAGCAAACACTCGTTAAGCAAGCCGCCAGGCATTCCAGTAATAAAACCTCGAGGAATCATGTTGATGTCCTTGTCTGCCATCACTCTACAAAGATCCTCCTCTGCTGCACAAAACACTTTGTTGTCATGTTCTTTATCGGTTGCAACACCATCAAGTATCACTATTTCATTTGATCCGTTTTTTTCAGCCCAATCAAGAATTGCAGAGACAATATTGTACAGACCTTCCATTCTGAGTGTGATCTCGCAAATTATTGCGCAAATTGTGCCTTTTTTATTGGCATAAAATCGAAATGGATGTCTTAGTCTGCCCTGAATAAAAACGGTTGATGGCGGAAGATGTTTTGATCTCATATATCCAATTTCTTCCATATGTAATTTTTCAATGATATATCCAACAGCTAGCGAGCCTGCAAGACCTGCGCCAACAAATCCTGCAAAAACTATTGGGCTGTTGTATCTTGTTTTTTTTATTTGGTACACTTCGGCTTCAGGAAAACTAGACATCAATTACGTCAAATCTGTGTCCCTAATTACTTTTTTTGAGCATGAAAAGTCAAATTAATCCCCTGATTTTGTTTCTAATTTTTTCACTCATTCACTTTTGTACCACATATTGAACAAAATTTGAAATTTGTTTGAATCAGACTATTGCAAGCCAAACATTTTATACAGGAGGGCTTGGGTTTTGCAGTATTACTTAAGATTCTGGATCATTTTGGGGCATTTCTCTTTAAGAGCTCGACATGAAGTATTCTTAGGATCGTAGTCTGTTCTTCAGTGATACTAGCTCGCCATTGCCTTGTAAGACTCTCATAAACTAAATTCAACTCAGGAGTTGAAAATTCATCAAACTGACCCTGCATTGCTTTTATGTTTATTGATGAGATTACTTTACCTTCAAGTTGTTCAAGCGTTAGAATATTCCTGTCCATCATCATTTGTTTTTCTTTAGTACCTTGTTTTTTCGCTTCCTTAGCTTTGCCACGCCATTTTGAAATAAAAAAGCCAACTACTAAACCTCCTACAACAATAGCTATTCCAGCATAAAGAGAGATGTTACCTAATTCAGCACTGTCAACAAAAGTAAATTCAGATTCAGGAACGAAAGTTAACTCTAAAAAGGGGGCTAGACCGGAATTTGACGCTTCTTTTGAATAAAATGATACATAATCTTGTGTGTTGTCCCTTCCTGTTTCAAATATCAATGCAACAGAGAGTTCTGATGCTGGGTTTTGTCTTATAAGTTCGGTAACATCCCAGCTATACCATGTGTTTATTGTTGATATTTCAGTGGAAGAAGTTATCGTTGTTGAAAACGTCGGTCTTTTAAGATATGTAATGTCAGATTCTTTCCAATTATTATTTGATGCATGAAGCAACACGACATTTTTTGGAGTTTCTGATAAGACAACATCTTTTGTCAGCATTTTTAATTCGGCTTTTTCCAATTTGTTGATATTTTGTTTTGTTAGATCAAATTTTAGATAGCCGATAGTTACAAAGGCATTTTGATTTTCTGTTACATTCCATGATGAAAGTAATTCTATAGCTTCCTGATTTCCTGTATTGATCTGCATTAAACCATTTTTGTCAACAGGATCGTTTAGATCAGCTAGTACATGGGCATCATCTGTTGGGGATATTTTTACAGTTGTTGGTTGTTCACCAAAAATTTCATATGATGAAAGTAATACAAAATTTGTTAATATGATTATGCCTAGAAGTATGTTAGCGAAATTCATATAAGC
>JBQTJY010000052.1:0-2390 GCA_052386635.1 Nitrososphaerota archaeon | reverse complement strand
AAGAACTGTAAAAGATACAGCGTTTCTTCTCAACATAATTTCAGGAATAGACACAAACGACAATACTACAGTTCTTGCCATTGGACCAATCTGTTCTATACTATTTGCATATGAAATCAGACCATATCTGCTAACAAGACCATATGTTGGCTTGAGGCCAACTATAGAACAAAAACTTGCGGGATTTCTTACAGAACCCCCCGTATCTGAGCCTAGAGATGCAACGGATTCAAGTGCACTAACCGCTACTGCGCTTCCTCCTGACGAGCCTCCTGGAACATATTGCTGGTTCCAGGGGTTTTTACTTGGCCCATACGCACTAAACTCTGTAGTTGTTCCCATGGCAAATTCATCAAGATTTGTTTTTCCAATAAAAAGCGCATCTTGTTTACGTAGTCTAGCTATTACGGTTGCATCAAATGGCGCAACATACTTTTCAAGCATTTTTGACGCACATGTTGTTTTGGTATCTTTGACACAGATGTTATCTTTGATTGCAACTGGCATTCCAATACAGGCGCCAATCTTTTCTTTTGCTTTACGTTTTTTGTCTAGCTCTTTTGCCTGATCAAGTGCTTTTTCATTTAATGATAGATAGGCGTGTAGCTTTCCATCTACTTTTTTGATTCGATCAAATGTTTCAGAAACAAACTCTTCAATGGTAAAATCTCCATTTTTTATCGCATTAATATATTCAAGAGCAGAAATAGATAGATTCAACTCAAACCATCTTTGGGGCTCTGATGAACTTTTCTTTGTAATGTTTTAGCTTGTCAATTAGTTTGTCTTTGTATGGTTCGTACCTGTCTTCACGCAAGTTTTCAAGTGGCTGCTCATTTACTATGAGCTCCTCTGATTCTGTTGCGGCCTTGTCAAGTATATCAAAATATTCTATCATTTTTTGTACTCTATCAATATGTACAGCATGATCGTCAAGATCTATTCTCATTAATTTTGCAACATGCTCTATCTCCTCTTTTGAAACCAATATCTCACCTTATGGTGTTAATCTGTCAACATCACGTGGATAAAATGTTGTATCTCTAATGTTTTCAGTACCTGTTAGTGCCATCATGAGTCTTTCAAGTCCTATGCCACATCCTGCATGAGGTGGAACTCCATACTCAAAGACACTCAGATGGTACTCAAATGCATCTGTTTTCATTCCCTTGTTTTTCATTCGCTCTTCAAGTTCTTGTCTTTTTTCAATTCTTGTACTACCTGATGATAACTCCAAATCATCAAACATTAGATCAAATGATTCTGAGATTTTAGGATCAGTTTGGCTTGCCTTTACATAGAATGGTTTTGGTGCAAGAGGCCAGTCTTTAATAAAATAAAATCCCTTTAATCCTATTTTTTTCAGGTTTGATGGATAAAGATCATCGCCCCACTCGGTTTTTGCCCCTGCGCTTTGCATTTTTTTGACTAGTTCTGAATATGAATATTGTGGAATTTCATCTGGAATCTCTGGAATTATGAATTCGGTGTTTTTAGTTGATTTTGTAAACTCTTGGACTGCCTTAATTGATTTTTTAATTATTTGCTCTATTCTTGACATAATGTCATTGTAATTGACATAAGCTTCTTCCATATCAATAGAGATTGCTTCTGAAAGATGCCTGTTGGTTCTTGATGGCTCTGCACGAAATATTGGTGCGATTTCAAATACTTTTTCAAAGCTCATCGTAAGCTGTTCTTTGTAAAGCTGTGGGCTCTGTGCCAAAAATGCCTCCTTGTTATAGTAAAATATTGGAAACAGGGCAGCCCCTCCCTCTGTTGCAGTTGCAATCATTTTTGGAGTGTTTATTTCAACAAAGCTGTTTTCATAAAAATAATCTCGAATTGATTTTAGAACTTGGTTTCTTGCAAGAAATATTTTTTGTAAGACATCACGTCTTAGATCAATTGCTCTAATTTCTAATCGTGTGTCTATGTTTTTTACAGTCTTTGCATGTGGCTCAAATGGAGGAATCTTTTCTACTTCGGAAAATACTCGCAACTCTTTCGGAATAATTTCTACTCCGCTTGGCGCTTTGTTTGATGATTTTACCTTGCCTACAACTCCAATGCATGAATGTTCTTTTAGTTTAACTAGTTTTTCTCTGAGCTCATCAGGACAGTCACCTGCTTTTGCAACAATTTGAATCTCGCCTTGGCTATCACGTATATTTACAAATGAAATGTTACCATGGCCTCTTGCACTTATTATCCAACCCATAACAGTGACATCTTTTCCTTCTTTTGCTGGATCAAGTTCACTTGAATAGTGGGTTCTGCGTAAATTTCCTAACTTAGTATCTATCATAGCTTGACATAGTTGGAAAATTCACTGTATTTAATAGGTATCAAAATATCAATTAATTAAAAAACTAGTCTATTCTCTTTTA
>JBQTJY010000051.1:0-7117 GCA_052386635.1 Nitrososphaerota archaeon | reverse complement strand
AGATATGAAGAGGATACTAATGGAGAAATAAAGATTGGAAGACCAATAAGCGTACAAGTAGTAACAGGTAATGGCGGGGTCTTTTCAAAACAACTCCAAAACGGCATACGACTATAGGCTATTTTTTATTACAATAGAATAATTGTGAATAATTATCTTAAATTTTTAATTCTGTGTTTTTAAAAGTCTGTTATTTTTTTTGGTATAAAATATGCTTATACAAACGATTCATGCCATAAATCATGAGCCCGATAATGCCTATGTTAATTGCGATGTAGGCGGTAAAGTTTACAATGTTGTCATTTAGTAGAAATTGATACATGCCAGGAGAAAATCCAAGTGGACCTAAAATAACTACGATTGCAAGTACTGCTTCGACAATGCCTAACGAACCTGGAACAAACTTTGGCAAGAGAAATAGTCCTGCTAGTGTGACACCTAAAATAACTAAATAGACTCTTAACAAAAATGTACTTTCGTATGAACCTTCTTGAAGGCTAAGCGTGTAGATAAGTACTACATTAACAGTGACTACTATTAGAGATAATGCCATCAAACCTAAAATTGAAAAATGGCT
This sequence comes from Nitrososphaerota archaeon, assembly GCA_052386635.1. Classification (GTDB taxonomy): domain Archaea; phylum Thermoproteota; class Nitrososphaeria; order Nitrososphaerales; family Nitrosopumilaceae; genus VHBM01. The sequence goes on along the minus strand of JBQTJY010000051.1, from coordinate 6,540 downwards.
TACTAGTACTACATTTTTTACGTCCTTGTAATGAAATTCAATTATTATAGCCATTAATGAGATAGCTATGAATACCATTAGCTTGGCAGTGATTAACCCAAATATTCCCTGCTGAGTGTAAATTAGTATTCCTAATGGATTTGATTCGCCTGTTATTCCACCGGGGTGTTTGGCAACCAACCAAACTGTTGTCATCAGATCGCCTGCATCATAAAAAACGAACAAAATTCCAAGAATTATAAGCGTCTCTAGAGAAATGGAGTGTTTTTTGCTCATATTGCCTTGACTTAAAATACAGAAGTATAGAAATGTACAACACGATGTGTGTGATTTTTATGAGTAAATTCTCTGCACAAACTTGCTTATGTAGATAGATAGATATATATTCATCTATTATTAAAATAATGTATGGAATCACAGATTTCAGCAAAGATAGACGATGGAATTTTAAAAAATTTTAGAGATACAATATACTTTCAATATGGACTCAAAAAAGGGGATTTTAAGAAAGCGCTAGAAGATGCGATGTCAGAATATGTCAAAAAGTATAAAACCCAAAACTAAACACTTAACGATATTTAGTGATATAGTTTCATAGATATCTTTATATTCTGGATTAATACTGATATTAGTATGACACAAATAAACGCAAAGATTGATGAGGAGATTCTAAAAGAATTTCGCGATGTCATCTATACTAGAATGGGTCTAAAAAAAGGGGATTTTAAGAAATCATTAGAGGATGCGATGTTAGACTATATTGTAAAATATTCAAAGTCCTCTTCTGCAAAAGAATTTGCAAAACGTGCAAAAGAAGAAAATAGCTTAAAATAATTTAATACAAATTTTTTTAACAAATCTGGATTTATTTATAGAATATAGGATTTGGTTTATTCTGAATAATTACTACGTAGTTTAGATGATGTGATCATCAGGCCTTCTACGCCTTTCATCCTGTCTTTTACCTCGATTCCTTTTGATTTTATAACATATTCATGTATGTTCATATCATGGTTTGTTTCACGCATCTTCATCACTGCAAGACACCGTTTTATTATACCATCAACTTCAACATAACGCATCATGATTATGCTATCTGCCATAAACTCTTCTACTCCAAATCCAACTTCACTTACATTAAGTGGAAGTTCTGTTACTAAAATTACGGTTACGTTTTGTGATTTTGTTATTTGATCAATCATTTTTAAAAGCATCCTTACTTCTTGCCTTCCCTTGATATCACCTGCAAGAGTCGATACAGAATCTATAATCAGTAAGGAAGGCTTGATCTTTACAAGATCTGATTCTATAGCTGAAACAAGCATTGTTATGCCTTCTTCTAAAATAGGGAAAAACTCAGAAATTACTAATTTGCCTTCTTTTTCTAATCGTTTAAAATCAAATCCAAATTTTTCTGCATTATCGATAAAGTGCTCCTTTTTTTCAAAGAATCCACAATACAGGCTTTTCCCATATGTCGAATTAGCTTTTATTAGATGAGAAGAAAACAGTGTTTTTCCGCTTCCTGCATTACCAGCCAATAAAACAATACTACCAACAGGAAGTCCGCCTTCAATCATCTCATCAAAACCAGTAATCTGTGTTGGAATTCTATATACCATTACTTCGATAGTGACTAACCGTTGTTAATATTTGTGCCCATAATAGTATGAATCATAATCGTAAAATTGGAAGTTTTGGTTTTGTGAATATCTCGTAAGAAAATGATCTATATAGGGATCCATAAAAATTCATTGATGATATTATTTAACCCACAAAAGAAAACAAATTGAAAACATGATTTTATTGTACTAAACAAAGTGAATGTATCGTGGAAATATTTGATGTGTATCTTATTAGAATTGTGCTGGCAGTGGTAATGCTTGCTATTGCTTCTGTATTAGATGTTTGGAAAAGACAAATCCATGATGGATTATGGGTAGTTTTTGGAGCAATTGGAGCCATACTAATTTTCTTTGAATCAGATATTGGTGAGATCAGTATAAAATTGCTTATTTCCTTGATAATTGCACCCGTCGCAGTAATTTTATGGAGAGTTGGAATGTTTGGAGGAGCGGATTCATTTAGTTTAATTGTTTTAGCAGTACTAACACCACAAATAACACTAACAGAAAATTTTATCACACCACTCACTACTCTTACAAATGCGACACTTCTTTCTACAGTAATACTGCTGATAAACTTTACACGAAACTCAATTGCAGTTTTAAATCACAAGGATATTTTTTCAGGATTTAATGAAAGTAAATTAAGAAAAATCTGTGCTATGTTTCTTGGCTATAGAGCAGCTAATCCAAAATATAGTTTTCCAATTGAAAGAACTGAAGAGGATCACAAAAAATTGGACTTTGCTATACATCATGCAGAAAAATCAGAATTTTGTAATGCCAAGAACACATGGGTGACACCAGGAATCCCGTTGATTATTTACATTACAGCTGGTGTTGGAGTTCAGCTTCTTTTTGGTGATGTGGTAATCAATTCATTAACAACCATTTTGTAACACATCTTTTGAAAGTGTTACAGTTGAGCATCACTCAAAAATTATCAGATTCACAACAAACCCTTATAACGCTTATTTGTGGTTAGGATTAGGTAAATCATGGCCAACACAATAATAACAAAATCCATGACGGTTAATGGAGATATTGGTGCTACTTTTGATACAGTATTAAAAAAATTGTCAGCTATTGGATTTACAGAATCATCAACAACATGGCCATCAGATATGGAAGTAAAAAGAGGAAAACGCGGTCTGCTTGCAAAAAATCTTCATGATGTAAAAACTATGCTAAAGGTGTCGTTAAAACAAGTATCAAATAATGTAAATATTTTATTTGAGTTTAATTTTGCTGTACCATCATCATACATAGATGAAAATGAAGCAGAACAGGAATTTTCCAAAATAAAACATGAAATTATTGGTTCTACTTCGCCGCATATCACAGAAAAAGAAAAGGTGTGCGATGTGTGTTTAAATCCAATTGCCACCGGAGAAAACTTTTGTAGAAACTGTGGCAGATCTGCAACTAGACAACAAGTTGAACCTAGTGAACAATCTAATGAAGAGCTAGCTGTTATGTTTGATCCAAATAAAGTTGCATTTGGACAAAAAATGGTAGACGATGCTTTGTATGGAGGTATTCCAAAAAATGGAGTTTTGCTAATTACATCACCTGCTTGTGAAGAAAAAGAGATTATTGTAACTAGATTTGTCGAAACTGGCCTAGATCAATCTGAAATCGTAGTTTATGTTGCAACTGATAATAAGTTGGGTCAAAATGAAAAAATAATACAAAGCAAATTGATTTATCAAGTAATTTGTAACACACAACTTGATCTAGGATCATTAAAATGCGCTACAGAAAACTGTGTGCAAGTAAGAGGAGTGGAGAGATTGACCGAACTTTCTGTTACTTTAACTACTTTACTAAACAACATTGAAAAAATATCGGGTCAAGAAAAATCAAAAAGATTAGTTATTGACATACTTTCAGATACTTTACTGTCAAATCAGTCAGTAAATACAAGAAAATGGCTTAGAGAGACAATCACAAAGTTTAAGCAAAAAAACTTTACAATACTAGCAACACTTAATCCTCATATGCACTCAAAAGAAGATGTGCAATCTTTACTTGATCTGTTTGATGGTCAAGTTGAGATATATGAAAAAGAATTACAAGGTGAGCCAAGGATGTTTATGCGGGTTAGAAGATTAAACAACAGCAGATACTCTTCAAAAGAAGTTCAACTAATACGGGAAAATTTGTTAATTCAACATAATTAATAATTTGAGAAATAATCTATGACTGTTCAATCCACTCAACCAAAAAAATTATCTACTGGAATAGAAGGTCTAGATGTTTTACTTTCTGGTGGACTGCCAGAGAAAAGAACGATTCTTGTTTTAGGAGGTCCTGGAAGTGGAAAATCGATTCTATGTACACAGTTTCTAAAAGAAGGGCTAGAAAAATACAATGAAGGTACTATCTATGTGAGTCTTGATTATTCAAAAAAGGCTTTCATGCATGACATGCTCCAATTTGGATGGGATTTTGATATGTATGAGAAAAATGGTAGATTTTTGTTTCTGGAAGGTTCTGCAATAAGAAGGCTGCCTCAAGCAACAAACTCAGTTGATGCAGTATATGCTCCAGAAGATCTTACTTTGGAGGACTTGATAGACTTACTTTCTTTACATATAGAAAAAATCGGTGCAAAAAGAGTTGTTATAGATGATCTGACAGCTTTGACATTTAGATTTCCTGACGATGCTCAAAGACGAAGCGCGATATTGTCGCTAATAGAATCGCTTTCAACACTTGATGTGACAACTGTCATAATAAGTGAGGCTACTGTTTATGACATAAACAGAGGAATTAATACTGAAGAATATCTTGCGGATGGTGTCATTGGCATGTACTTGTTAAAAGATGGGACAAGAGCGATTCAAGTATCTAAAATGCGCGGAGTGCAAGTGGATAACAAACCCCATCCTTACACTATTGTTGATAAAGTTGGAATCGAAGTGTACCCAACTGAAACTATTTTTAGTGAAAAATAGACAGATTTTTTTTCTTACTAATGTAAAGGATGTTTTTTGATGATTTAATGTTCTTCTTGTTCTTGATATTCATATAACTTGTAATGATTTCCTTCTGAATCCTTATACTTCCAAGAGTCACCAAGATCTAGTTGTACAAATTTACTTTGAGATTCTTCGTCTAATGCAGCATAACATTGCTGCCCTATACCTATATGGCCTGGTCTTGCCATTGATTGTACCTTTGCTGCAATGTTCATGTTGAATCCTATAATGTCAATATCGCCACCAATGAGCATGATCTTGTTAGAACCTGCCTCAATTCCTATTCTAATGTTTAATGGTTCAAATCCTGCACCAATAATAGCACGATTAATACCATGATGCACTATGTTATTCATTGCCACCGCACAATTCAGAGCATCATAACACATTTTAGAAAAGCTCTCAGTTTCAGGGAAAAATGCTATTACCGCATCACCTGCGTATTTTAAAACATAACCGTGGTGTATAGACACAAGTGAAGCCATTTCTTGAGTGAAAATACTGATTAAAGTTGATAGATGTTCTGAGGAGAGCTTCATCGACATGAGTGTTGAACCCACCAGATCAACATATAATGCAGCAAAATTTATCGTGGAGTTTGCATGTAATTTTAAAAACTCTTTTGAGATATAACGCGAAATTGTTTGCTTATAGTTTTTGGCTTTTTCGGTTCTAAACCTTGTTGCTAGTGCTCTTTTTATCCTGACTTGGCATAAGAAAAAATAATCATCCATTTTATTAGAACCAAGAATAATAGATGGACCATGAGTAATTTCTTTAATTAAAACCGGTACAAACTTTGAGGGAACAAAAACTTTTTCTTGAATATCAAAGTATCCAACGTCTCCATCTCTAATTGTTTTTTGAAACTTGTCTGACGCAAATACAGTCTGAATTAATTTGCTCATTGAAGTTTGACTTGTTATTGACATTTTTTGTTATAGCACCAACATTATCTACACGTAATTTTAGTTAATTTCAATTTTCCTGTTATGAATCAGATCCATCAACCCACATATCCTTATGCACAAATGTGTTTGTCTTTGAATCATATTGACTTATCATGCCATACCCACTGTGTTTACCGATTGCTTCATATCCAAAAAATAATCCGATAAAAATTTGTGTTTCTTGATTAATTGCTTTTTTTATTAAATCAGAATTAATGAAAAACCAATAATGTTTTTCCATGTTAGGCAGCAATGGCCCAAGATTAAATTTATGATCAACATTTGTTTTTGTGATTTCCGATTTGTCAATCATTTCGTTTTTTATTTTGTAAAATGCCGTCACATTAGATGCAGGTATTTCACCAAAATTTTTTATTATGACATCAAACTGATGATCACCGTCTTTAGTTGTATTAAGATATTTTATCCCACTCTCAGGTCCAATCCAAGGCCGAAATCTATGTTCGGTTTGTAGTTTACTAAGCTGCACAGTATATTCCATTTGTTTTATGGTTTTCCATAACAAAAAAATCAATATGATACTAGCTATGGCAGTAGCTAAAGAGCCAAATGTTTCTAAAATATTATAATCTAAAGAAAAATCTGCCATAGTCTTATGACAAGATGACTATTCAAATACGCTTCGGCTTTCATTGTAGCCATAAACGATAAAGATTTTATCCAATAATGATAGATATATGGAATTGCAGGATAGAAGAATGTCTATTAAATATTATAAAAACTTGAAATCGAGTTTTACTCTTTTGATAAGTGTAGCATTGTTTTTTTTCTCATTACCGCTACAATTAGTTGCTGGCCAAGATGAGACAGACCAAAATGAATCTGTTGTAAATGATTTAACACGACAAGTGATAGTAACTACAGTTGAAGGGAAAACAGTGGTTGAAATTAAAACAACATTTTCTATTAATACTATAAGTAAAGATGAAATGATAAATGAAGCAATTAACAACTTTGCTT
>JBQTJY010000050.1:0-1856 GCA_052386635.1 Nitrososphaerota archaeon | reverse complement strand
CTTGTAACAAGTGCCTCAACATTTCCCTCAATTGCTGCAGGACCAAAGTCATTTACAAGCCTGCTTATTTCATATGAAGAATTTGGAAAGTGTTTTGAGATGGCTGAGCTCAGCAGTGTTTCTCTTCTTGAATATTTGTTGACTGGGTTTTTCCCCTTTCTTATTGCAAGCTCATCACTTGTTAATCCAATTATCACTTTATCTGAGATTGAAAATGCCTTTCGTAAAAGCTCGATATGACCATTATGGATTATGTCAAATGTTCCTCCTAGTGCGACTGTCTTGAATTGAGGCATGAGTTTGGTTGCTTGATTGAAGATAAATTTACTGTGTTTTTACATGTATCAGTGATATTGGGCCTGGCGATGCAATGGCTCGATTTGTGTCATCCCAGATGTATGTTTCAATGTAAAACAACCCATCATGTTCTGGTGTCCAGCTTACTTTTGGAAACTGTTTTGTTGGGCCAACAAATGTCCCTTCTGCCATTCCAATAAACTCGACAAGTGGTCGCTCACCTGCCTGCTTTATCTGAACATAGTAGATGTATGGCTGGCTAGTAAGTGCCTGATCTGTTGCAAACTGTATCCATGCACTGCTTTGTATGGTAACTTGTTTTCCAACATAAAGTTCGGATGCAAGAATTTTGTTTCCATCAGCATCAGATAATGATACATCATTTATTGTAACAAGTCTTGTAATCATTTCAAGTGCAAGCTTGTCAACATTTGTCAGCGATGAAAGATAGTTATTTGATTCTGCAACCAGTTTAAAGGACGAGGCTCTAGTATTGTATTCTGTAGTAAATTCAAAGTCAGAAGATGCTCCAGGTTTTATTGCCTGGTTTAGCTGAATTGTCTCAACGCCAACAATTCTTGGCGGAGAGAACGCATCATATGAAATAAAGTGAACCTTTGTGTTTGCGCTTTCAACAGAGCCAGTGTTTGTAATCTTGCCAGAAAGCGAAACCTGACTTCCTATTCGTATTGGGTCTGGCGCTATTTTTAGTAAGGACTGTTTTATTGGAGATGAGTTGAATCCAAGAAGATTAACAGAGATGTTGGCAATTTCAGAATTTGCGTTGTTTGATTTTATAATAAATGGTGATGTTCCTTGCGGCGGAATTACACTAAGGATTGGTGTTCCTATTGCTGATTCTAAAAGCTGGCCCTTGCCACTATAAAATCCAGACCAAATTTTTACTCCAGTGATTGGAAAGTTTTTTGTATTTTTTACCTCGCCAATCACTACAGTCTTTCCATCAGAGTCTTTGTAGCTAAATGGCTGTGTGTTTGTAAGCTTGATTCCAAGTTGTGACTCGTTGTCAAAGGTTTGTGAAAATGAAGTGCTGACTGGCAGTAAGGCAAATACCAAAAGCACTACAAGTGGGATCTTCCACATCGATTTTTTGTGAATAAAGTCATTAATCATATGCAGTATATCATAATATCAACAAGGTAGACTAGAAGGTTTTACTATGAATTAAGCCTAAAGAAGAAAAAGATGTTTTTTGGGTTAATTCCTTTATCGTTTTCTCATTCCGGTAATGACAAACCAATAGACCAATCCAGGTGCGAGTCCTACAATTAGAGGAATCCAGACTGCTATAGATTCTTCGTATCCCATGTTATTTTCAACGACAACTTTTGGTATTTAAATCCACCGGCTGTTCGTGCTCTAAAAATGATCGCTGCTTAAAAAATAGAAAAATTTGTGCAAAACAAAATGTTAGTGGACTGAAGGGGATTTGAACCCCTGACCTCCCGCGTGCAAGGCGGGCATTCTACCACTGAACTATCAGCCCTCTGATGCTTTGATTGTAGTGTGGATTTTAATTGTTGTCTTGAGAGAAAGAT
>JBQTJY010000049.1:0-6367 GCA_052386635.1 Nitrososphaerota archaeon | reverse complement strand
AGAACTAATGGCAGTAATTTGTAATACATGTGGCCTACCTCAAGACTTGTGCGCCTGTGGCGAACTAAACAAAGATTCTAATCAAATAATTGTCAGACTGGAAACAAGACGCTTTAAAAAAAAGGGAACCATGATCGAAGGCTTGGACCCAAAGCTAAATGACCTTGATTCTGTCCTAAAGGAGTTAAAATCAAAATATGCCTGTGGTGGCACAGCAAAAGATGGCTATATCTTCTTACAAGGGGATCATCGGGACACAATAAAAAATACCCTTGTCAAGTTTGGCTTTGCAGAGTCAATGATCGAAGTCCACTAGAGAGTTGTTAAAATCAAAAAACCTGCAAATACTTGGAATTCCCTACGCTGCACTGCTTTCAGTTATTTTTGGAATGATGATTGTTTCGTTTCCTATTGGAGCGTTTATGGTCTTTAACTCAGAGATTGGAAACGAGATTAATTTTGATTTTCCAATAAAGGATTTTGCTTTTTTTATAGGATGGATAAGCAATGCGATTCCCTTTGAGGTTGAGCTTGGAGATGCGTTTATAGTAGTTTGGTGTGCGTTTCTTGTTTTATTTTCAATTGCAATACTTGGTCCAAAGGCAAACTTTCTTTCTGTAGTGATGTCATTATTGTCTCTTGGAAAAAATTTAACAAATTCAAACTATCTGACGACAGTTATCAAATGGTTTACAGTAATAATTGTCATATCAGGCGCCATTAATTTTATCCAAGAAGGTATCGATGTATCCATAGTTCCACCAGAGCCAAAAAACAGGCTAGTTCAGTTTTATGGCATAAGTGTGGCAGCTATATCTGAAGAAATTGTGTTTAGAGTGTTGCTTATTGGAGTTCCAGTTTTTTTTATGTATTCAAGAAAAGCATCAGCAAAGTTTTTTCTAAAGTCGTTGTGGAGTCCGTCTGAGACTCTAAATATTAGCAAGTACGCAAAAGTTTTGCCATTAATTGTAGCAGTTGGGATATTTTTTGGAATATCTCATGTCATATCTGGTGATCCATGGAGTGCTGGAAAGATTTCTCAAGCTGCTGCAAGCGGCATAATAATTGGCTGGGTTTATTTTAGATACGGCATGCTTCCTGCAATTTTGATTCACTGGGCAACAAACTATTTTATTTTCTCGTATGTGTTTTTAGTATCATACACTAATGATATTTCAGTTCAAAGCGCATTTTCCCACTCTTTTATTACTACACTTGAAATTTTGTTTGTGATAACAGGAATTATCTCAATTGCTATTTTGGCAATAAACTACCTTGGAGCTAAAAAAGAAGAAAAATTAAAGGTCTAAGGCCTGCTTTAGGCCCTTGTAGCGGTTTCGTATAGTTACCTCAGTAACACCTGCTGCCTCTGCAACATCTCTTTGAGTCTTGTTTTCACCGTTTGTTACACATGCCACATAGAGCGCAGCTGCTGCAAGTCCCATTGGGTCTTTTCCTGCAGAGATTTTTTGCTCCTCTGCGTTGCGTAAAATCCTAGCGGCCTCACGTTTTGTCTTTTCTGACAAGTCAGCTTTACTTGCAATTCTTGCAACACACTTTATTGGGTCAACTACAGGCATCTTAAGGCCAAGCTCACGTAAAAGCAATCTGTAGCATCTTGCAATGTCTTTTCTTTTGATGTTGCTTGATAGACCAATGTCTTTTAGAGTCCTTGGCGTTTCAGTATCACGACATGCTGCATAAAGTGCAGATGCAATCAGTGCAGAAATTGACCTGCCCCGCACCAGTCCTTTTTCTAGAGCTTTTCTGTAAATGTATGCTGCTTTTTCAATTACTGCGTCACCTACTCCAAGCTTGTCTTTTAGCCTGTCAAGCTCAGAAAATGCCTGCCTAAAGTTTCTATCAACTGGCTCATGAACCTGACTTCGACTATCCCATGTTCTAAGGCGCTCAATTGTACTTCGCATCGAAGACGATAGTGGTTTTCCAGTTGCATCTCTGTCTGTTGGGCCAATGATTGTAGCTAGGCCCATGTCATGCATTGCAAGCGATGTTGGAACACCTGTCCTACTCCTTCCGTCATGCTCTTCTTTTGAAAATGATCTCCACTCAGGTCCTGCCTCTAGTGCCTGATCTGATACAACAAATCCACATTTTCCGCAAAAATTTTCTCCAGTGTTTGTGTCAGTGACTAGTGATCCCTGACCACATCTAGGACACTTGTTCTTTTTTGAAAAATTTTTTACCATTCTATCACGAGCCCATCAGCCTTTTAATTCTTGTATTTATGGATTTTGGTTTTATTGCTAATAAAGTTGTCTACATTTGGTTCTGGTAAGAAGTCAGGGGGCGACAACAAATTCTTCTAGGTGCTAAGTTTCGGGGTTTTAGTAAATCAAGTATTCCTTTAGCCTTTTCTATCAAGCAAGTCAATTTCAAACCAACTTCTTTTACTGATCATTTCTATGAGTGATTTGATCTCTTGAACTAATTCTCTAGTCTTTGATGTAGCAAACTGAAAACCACTACCTGTAATTGTTGTTATTTCAAATCCATGAAAATATTCAATATTTCTGTATACTTCCTCTAACTTTGCAAGTGTTTTAGTAAACGCCTTTGCTTTTGTTTCCCCATCTAAGTTTCTATAATTAATAGGTTTGAAGTTTCCATTTGGCATTATACTTTTTATTTTTGGAATCAACTTATCGCCAAATTCAATAAATAAAACATCGTTGGTGTCTTTACCGTTAGTAAGAAGTTCGTTTAAAAAATTGTTGTACGAATCTAACGCTATTTTAACAAGTTGTTTGATATTTTTCTTAAATTGATTGTCATTATGCAGTTGAATTGAATACAAAGGCAAAAACGAAACGAATGCGCCTGCTATTGCACCTATGATAGCGGTTATTGCTGGATTTGAAAATATTATAACAAAGTCACTAGGTGACATTGATTCTATTTACAAAGATTCAGTTATTTAAAGGAGAATTCTGTTATGGACACTTAGGATTTGATTTGTTTCTTGTTACTAAATAATTTTCATTTTGACAATTATCTAGTAAAAGGTGAGAAGAGGGTGAACGCCGTCACAATACCAATGATGATACAAACGATAAAACTAATCACAACTGCTTTTCTACTCAATATGACCTCTTTTTTATCATGTTTCATATAAAAAAACTATTGTTGTCTTGATGCCAATTTAATTAATGATTCAATCTTATTCTCGCCTAAATCTAATTTGATTCCTGCTTCTTCTGATGGAGTCTTTTTGATGCTACTATGTTCTCTTACAAAGTTGTAATGTATTCTAAAGACATCTATTGTTTTTTGAGCAAATCATCTATTTTTTCACAAAAATCGGGCTTTTCGTTCTGACCCAGCACAAACTGCAGATCCTCGTTATTATCAACATCCATCATAATTCGCCGCATCAAGACAAGTGAGGTCTTGCTAGTACGAGCCCTTCCAGTATGAAGATGGATTTTGTAGCTGTCCTCATCATAATGTGTCTCCATTATATTTACAGGACTTCGAAGCAGTGCATTTGTCCCATCAAATCTTCGAGAAGGAACAACCAAAACAGAGTTTTGTGTTGAAATTTTTAACAAATAATCGATGTCTTCTTTTTGCATAAAAGGAATGTCTTGTGGAAAAACAACTGACATATCAAATCCGTTTTTCTCCAGATACTTGTCTGCAAGTGATACTGCATTATTTACGCCAGTCTCATTATCGTCTGCAATCTGAATAACATCATATGATTTTCCAATCTCTATAGCATCCTTGTCCTTTGTTACTACAACTTTACTATCAATGTCAGAATCAACTATAGTTCTTAGAACCTCTTCAAACATCAATTTACACAGCTCAACTGTCACATTTTGTGGCAGTGACAGCCTAGTCTTTGCCTTTGAAAATGTCTTTACAGGAATTATTGCGGCTACTTTCAAGCTATACGCGGACTTGTTTTAAAATAAATGACCCAAGTGCATCCTCGTCTATCTTACCTGACATTTTTATTTTTGTATCATAGACGTTCATGTCAAGGCTTTCAATTTTCTTTGATAGAATTTTGTCCTTTGTATCAATTATAATATTAGAGCAGACATCAGAGTACATTTTTGCAATGCCATATGCAGATACTTCGAGTCCTGCAGCTTCAAGATATTTTGCAGCAGGACCACTTATTGCCTTGTTGCCAATGATTGGTGAGACAGCAACTACTTTCTTTTTTGCTTTTGATAGCTCTTTTCGTATTCCCTTTATTGATAGCATTGGCCCAATGCTTGTTAGTGGGTTGCCAGGTGCTATTACTACAACGTCAGAGTCCTGAATTGCGCCAATTGCCTCAGGATTTGGTCTTGCCTTGTCTGCACCAATGTATTGTATTCCCTCAACGTCGTCTTTTCCGCGATACTTTACCCAGTATTCCTGCAGATGCAGCTCGCCCTTGTTTGTAGTGATTCTTGTTTCAATAGCGTTATCGGTGACAGGTATTACTCTGATCTCGACTGCAAACTTTTCACACATCCACTTTGTAATTTCGGTTAGATTTTTTCCGTTTTTTAGCATATTTGTTCTAATGAGGTGTGTTGCAGCATCCCTGTCGCCAATTCTAAACCAAGTTTCTTCGCCAAAGACTTCCATCTGTCTTAAAAATCCAAATGTGTCCTTTTTTATTCCCCAGCCCTTGTCATAGTCAAGCAAATCTGCAAGGCCGTAAATTACTGTGTCAATATCAGGACACACATACAGTCCGTATAACCAATAGTTGTCTCCAACATTTGAAATTACATTAATGTCATGTGTTTGTGATGCAATGCCGCGGACAAGTTTGACAGAACCGGTCCCCCCAGATAATACCGCTATCATATTTTTTTCAGCTCTTAAAACTCCAATTGAGAACCATGGTTGTTCCATATTACTTTTTCAAATTTACCAAATTTTCCAAAAAAATTAGATATTTATGGATAGATTTATTACCGCCTCAGAGACGAAAGTTTTCGTGACGAGTAAGGCCGCCATTTTTACCGTTCTTTTGTCTGCGATTCTTCTAGTTGGAACAATTTCTCCAGCACTAGCAGCACAGCTTGAAATTAGAATGAATCCAGAAGCAGACTTTGCAACTGGCGATATGAGATACCAAAAAACAGTATTTATCGAATATAATGACGGTGGAAGAATTGCCGACCAGCTGCGTGGAAAAGAGTTTACGATTTCTTTTACTGCTGATACAACAGATCCAGGTGTTGCAAAGCTGCGAGACCAGCTAAATCAAAATATTGCAAGCAAGGGCAGCAGTACACACATTACTGATCTTATTGTAGAATATACAGCTCATTTAACTGGAAGAGGATTAAACACATCAATTGATTACAAGGTTATACTAAAGCCAACAATCAATGATTATGTCATCAGGCAATACTCTGAGAATAGTCCCGCACTAGTTGATGTAAGCTGGCGAGGTCTGGCAGTAAGTGGTCCCTTTGTTGTAAACACGCTTCAGTATGGCGATGTTGAAATCAATATGCCAATATCTTTTATCAAGTCCATCTTACCTGATACTTATTCAGTGATTGCAGGAACCGATGCAGAGACGCTTCTTTCAAAAAGCATCATTGATGCTTCATTTATTGGAGAACAACCAATCTCAAACTGGCACTTTTTGTTTGACCCAACTGGCATTAATGTTGATGCAAGTACATATGGACTAGATGAGTCAATTAGCGGATTTGTAGTTTCTACATTTACTATGGGTGAAAGTAGTTTTAGAGAAGGAATACAAATTGAAAGAGAAGAAGAGGCGCAATTTACTGCAGACAAGCCATACATTGTTAGAACAGTTCAATCAGCAGACAATGCAAATCTCAAAGTGATTGGGTTTGCAGCAGTGGATAAGCTTGAAGGAGTTGAGCTTCTTGGTGTCAGTCCACAAGCACCACAAGGTTATGCAACAACATCTACTGGTGGATTTCCAGTTTCAATAATTTATGGGATGGCAGCAATGGCTGGCATTGGCGCAATTGCAATCCTTTTCATTAGCAGCAGACAATTAAAGAAAGAAGAAGGCAAGGGTCAACAGGGAATTGATCCCTCACAGCTACGAGGATATGAAACTAGCAGTGCAGCAGGCGGCTACCAGACAAACAGAGGCGAGGCACAGCTAATCAGCGATGCAGAGTATGAAAGACATCGAAGTGTCTATGAAGAAGAAAAACCAAAGTTAAGTGGTGGCAACAAGGGCGGCGCCATGCCAAAAGACTGGAAGCCATCAAATTAGTGCGTGCCAGTAGTAACTCTCCTTCTGTTTTAACGATATTTCGCTTTGCAGCCTACCTGAACCAGGTGCAGGCACCTATAGTTCTGTTTGGCCTTGCTCCATGCGGGACAGATTTTTCATTCC
>JBQTJY010000048.1:0-6666 GCA_052386635.1 Nitrososphaerota archaeon | reverse complement strand
GCTGGAAAGATACGACACGATCATGAAGATTTTGCAACCATTATGCTTGGATTCAAAAACAACAGGATTGCAATAATATCATCCAACTGGATTACACCAAAAAGGGTACGGCACTTTAATGCAATATGCACGGAAGGAATAATCTCATCTGATTTTATTACACAGGAAATTAAAATTGATACGGATAAAAATTCCGAGATCCCAAGAAATGAAAAACAAGAGCCATTACTTGTAGAAATCAAAAACTTTCTTGATGCGGTCAAGGGAGAAAATGATCTTATTGTAAAACCTGAAGATGCAGTAAATGTTACAAAAATAGCAGAAGCTGCACTTTTATCAAGCAAACAAGGTGCACCAATCTATCTTGATCTGAAATGAATAAAAAAATGCTCGATATTCTTGCATGTCCTTTAGATAAGCATCACCCATTGGAGATTTTTGAAGTGGACTCTAAAGAGGAGATAGTACTAGAAGGTGCATTGTACTGCATAAAATGCTCCAGATTTTATCCAATAATTGAGGAGATTCCGATTATGCTGCCTGATGAGCTACGTGATAAAAAACAGGATATTGATTTTCTTCAAAAAAATCAGAAAAAACTGCCTGAAAAAATAATTAAACAAGCATCTCCATGGCATCTGTGATATCTTTTGGTTACTAATTTTGTATCAAAAAAAGCAAAGATTGGAAAAAATGTAAAGATTTGGCACTTTGCATATGTTGGCGACAAAACTGTAATTGGTGATAATGTCAAGATTGGTTCCCTTGCTCATATTGATTATGATGTAAGAATTGGTGCAAACTCTATGATTGAGGGAATGGTTTACCTTCCTCCAAAATCAAGAATTGGAAAAAATGTCTTTATCGGTCCTGCTGCAACACTGACAAACGATCCTTATCCGCCAAGCCAGAAACTAGTTGGAGTTACAATCAAAGATGGTGCAATCATTGGATCACGTGCAGTCATCAAGGCTGGAGTTACAATTGGCAAAAATAGTGTTGTTGGAATGGGTGCGGTAGTTACAAAAGATGTGCCAGCTGGAGTTGTCGTTTTAGGAGTTCCTGCAAAAAAAAGATATTTGCGAGATGAATACAACGAAAAACAGAAAAGATGGAAAAGTAGCTAAGATTTAAGCTGTTTTTTGAACATCCAGTTCTTTATCGCTGATAAAATAAAGATCCAACCGCTAACAAGCGAAAGTGCAATTGCAACCTTTATGCCAGAGTTTAGTATTGGATCGATCCCAACAAATCCTCCAAAAGAAAATGGTCCTAGCACTGTGACTATCAGAGCTCCACCAAGAAGGATCAATAACCACATTGCAAGTACAAATAAGTAAACTGGCCCTGCTATCATTTCACATAACCATAAAATAAGCAGTAAGCACTGCCAAACCACCAGAAACAGTAGCCAGTTTGAATATTACAGTTCCAATTTCCTTTTCAGTCAATGGTTTTGCTGCAACAATTAGTCTAACAATAGTGATAGGGGCATCTTTATCATGTGTAGCTCCAAGCTTGTAATCATCTGAAAGAAAAGTAGGATTTTTTATCTGTCTGTGTTCTACAATTTTTTTCATGCTACTTAGAAACAAAAACGAGTTCATTATTGCCGGAAGAAGTGCTACTGCAGCAATCACTTCCACATGACCAATTATTGCAATTGCTCCATAAGTCGCACCAAAGACTAGTACGCCTGAATCCCCAGGAAAAACTCTGCTTGGAAACTTGTGATATCTATAAAATGCAAGTGCAACAAAACCTAGTGCTAGACTCACAATTGCAATTTCATAATTTTGCATTACAAACAATGCAGCGCTTAGTGCAAAGCTTGCAATTGATGTAAAACCACTTGCAATTCCATTTAAAACATCAATAGAGTTTATTGTGTTTCCTGTAATTGGAATCATAAAAATCACAAGACCAATATACAAAACTGGAATATTTACAGAGCCAAATATTGGAAATATCAATTCTGGATCATATGCTCCAAGCAAAAGAATCGGTATTGCACAGAACGCAAGTGCTACAGGTTTGAACCATCCACCCATAACCCGTCTGTCGTCAACTATTCCAACACAAAATGCAAGTGATGATGTTATCAAAATCGCTAAAATATGAATCGATGGAAAGAATCCGTAAAGTACAAGCTCTGATGCGATAATTCCAATTATAATTGAGATTCCTCCAGGTCTTGCAACCATCGCTCCACCTTTTCTGTTATAGTCTTTTACCACTAGGTTTCTTTTTTCTAAATATTTTATCAGAAATGGAGTAATTACAAAAACTGTAAAAAACGCCACAATAGAAACGAGTACTGCTGCAATGATTTGATTTTCCAATTAACTTTCCTTTCGTAGTTGAGATTTTATGTTCTCTGCAATGGTGGAGCCTATTTTATCAATTTCGGCCAATTTATTCACGGGCATCTTTGCCAGATCTGAAAGAGTTTTGATGTTATTTCTGTACAGTCTTCTAGCACGAATGCGGCCAATGCCCTTTATCTTTACGAGCTCGATTAGTTCCTCCTTTATTCCATAGGCTAGTCTTTTTCGCAAAACTGTAAGCTCATCAAGTAGATCTGTTCTTCCTACAAGTTTTGCAAGCTCATACAGGCAATAAACAAGCCAATCGCCGTTTTCTACCATTCTGTGAATGTCTCCTGCTTCTACGTTGAGGATATCAGATAGCGATATTTCAGAAGATTCGTTAATCCATGCGTGTATAGCCAAAAGGCTGCGATTACAATCATACTCTGATATTGGCTCAATTAGCTCAGCTGAATGAGTTTCAAGCAAAATGCTCAGTTTTTCAAAATCTTTGTTTCTGAGTGAGAGTTTTGGGAAAAACTCATCAGAGTTTGTAATCAAGTGCAAAAAACCAAACGTGTGTTTTCTTTTTTCTGATATTGAATCTAGTGAGTCTCTAAAGTATGTTGCAGTAAGTGGATCTATGTATAGTTTTGAAACCTTTTGCCCAAATTCTGTTGCAACAAATCTATCACCTTTTTCAATAATTAGACTTTCATTTAAAAGAAATTTCAAAGCTAATGTTATTGCAAATTTTATCGATGATTTGCTTGATTGTAATCCTCCTAACGTTTGCAAAAAGAAATTGATGATTTCGTCATTTTGTATTCCAGGTGTTGTAACAATCAAACTAAGAACATGAATTCTGATTGCTTTGTCATCAGTTATCTTTGATTCAATTGGTTCTGGTTCTCCTTTGATATAGTAGTCTAGTAGCTCATTGCTGTTTGCATTTCCAACTATTATTGATTCACCATATTCATCATACTGCGGTCTTCCTGCTCTTCCACAAAGTTGCTTGTATTCTAAAACACTAATTGGTTTGTTTGTTCCATAACGTGCATCGTATCTGTTTATGTTTGAGATAACAACACGTCTTGCTGGAAGATTCACACCTGCTGCAAGGGTAGGTGTTGAGGCAAGAAGTTTGATCCTGCCATTTCGAAATTCTTCTTCTATTGTTTCCCTACAGTTTTGGTTTAGACCAGCATGATGAAATGCCACTCCTCTTTTTACAAGTTTTGCAAGAGTCTTGACAAGCTCTGTGTGTTCATTATCTGAAAGAATTTTCTCTGAAATTCTTTCAAGTTCCTCAATTTCTGAATCTTTTAGATATTTTACTATGGCCTCTGCAGCCTTTGTTGCAAGTGATGCAGAACGTGTTCTTGTTTCTGCAAAAAGTAATGATTGGCCACCATCTTTTACTGATTCTACACCTAAATCAACTGGCGGGCCTCTGATGCTTGATTCAACCTCAAAATATCGTCCGTCATGCATAATCACGCTACCATGGTCGTAAACGCCTTCAGCAAGAGGCACGGGTCGCCAATTTGTGGTAACTGTCTCACATCCTAACCATTTTGATAGTTTGTCTACGTTGGTTATTGTGGCACTAAGAGCAAGTATTTGGGGTTTTGATTCTAAGAGCTTTAGTTTTGTTAGAATCATTTCAAGGGTTGGACCTCTGTCTGTATCACCAATAAGATGTACCTCATCAGCCACAACCAGTCCTATATCATTTATCCAATCTGCACCATGGCGTATAATGGAATCCATTTTTTCATTTGTTAAAATCAATACGTCATTTTTTACAAGTGTTGAATCAGTAGAATCATAATCCCCAGTTGAGATTTGAATTTTAATTTTTTTTCCGATATCTAATGGTTCTAGTTTCTTAAACTCGGAAAACTTTTCTGCTGCAAGTGCCCTTAGTGGTGTAAGATATACCACTTTACCAGAATTTGAGGAAAGATAATGAATTATTGCAATAGTTGCAATGAGTGTTTTTCCACTAGCAGTTGGCGAGGAAACAAGAAGGCTTTTTCCATCCAATAGTCCTGCCTTAATGCTATCTTCTTGTGGAGGAAAAAGACTCGAGTATCCTTGTTGAGAAAGAAAATCAATTGCTTGTTTTGGAAGTTGTAGCTCAGCTATCTTCATACCCGGTTATAATGACCGGGTTTTGATTCATAAATAGATGCCTCACGAAGCATGCGTTTGAGATAGCTTCTTGCTTCATCTTCTATGAATTTGCCTGATTTTACAAGCTCTTTTATGAATAACTTTTCTTCAACAGCTATCTTGCTTTCTCCTTCAAGTGATTTTAGTACATCCATGAAGAGTTGCATCTTTGATACTTCGCTTCGTGGTCTTCCCTGAAGAACACCAAGATCAACTTTGCCTGTGTTTACATCCACTCCTGCATCACGCAACATGCTTTCAATTAGAAATATTGCCCGCTCTGCATCTTCCGCCTCTACCTGATCTTTCATAAGCAATCTTGCTCTGGCGGTGGCAAGTCTTATGAGACCTTCAAGCTGTCTTGGAGTGACTGTAATCATTTCTTCTGATTCGACGTTTCTCATTTTCATGTAATATTCTAGAATCTTTTCCTCTGCATCTTTTGTTAGAACGGGTTCGATTCTTTTCGCATATGCTAGGTATTTTGTAAGGATATCAACATCAATCAGTGAGCGTGTTTCGATTCCTGATGGCGAATGTAAGTTAATGATGTGTTTTGCAATTTTTGTATCTCTTTCCTTTGATGGAATGTCTCTTACAACAAAAATTAGGTCAAATCTTGTTAAAAGTGGAATTGGCAGATTTACATTTTCTGTAATATTTTTGAATGGATCATACTTTCCATACATTGGGTTTGCTGCAGCAAGAATCGATGTTCTTGCATTAAGTGTTGCAACAATTCCTCCTTTTGCAATGCTTGCTGACTGTTGTTCCATTACTTCATGTAGCGCGCTTCGATCCTCTGGTTTCATCTTGTCAAATTCATCAATGCATACTAGTCCTTGATCACCTAGAACAACTGCACCTGCTTCAAGCATCATAATTCCGGTTTTGTCTCTAACTACTGCTGCAGTAAGACCAGCAGCTGTTGAACCCCTACCTGAGGTATACAGCCCTCTTGGTGCAATCCTTGCACAAAATTTTAGCATTTCGCTTTTCGCAGTACCAGGATCTCCTACAAGAAAGATGTTGATGTCACCTCTGATCTTTGTTCCATCTTGAAGTAGTCTTTGTGTGGATCCAACAACTAGCAAAAGAATTGCTTCTTTGATAATCGAGTGTCCTTGTATGTGAGGTGCAAAAGAATCGATCAATCTTTCGTAAATATCGGGATTTGTTGAATGTGATTTGATTATCTTTTCTTCTTCTGGTGAAACTTCTTCTCTTTCTGTTTTTCTTGAACTCTTTATACCTCTACCACCTAGAAATTCGATGTTGTTTCCATCTATTCTGAGTCTGTAAAGGCCGCTAGTTGTTCGTGCACTAACTATCTGGTCTTGCTCAATTCTAACAGTACCAGTCAGTATGATACGGTCTCCAGGCCTTGCATTATCAACAAGATCCTGTTTTATGCTCACATCGACATAATGAGGAAGTTGTCCAGGAGGTAGGTCTTCTGGAAGTTCCTGAAGTCTAAGAATTTGAAAATCAATAAACCTGCTTGATTCTGGATCAATTCTAAATTCCCTTTGTGTACACTTTGGATCTGAACACTTTGTTGGCGTATTTACGTTCAGTCCTTTAAGTAAAATCATATGAGTTCTGTGGCCTACTGGACACTTGTAGATGATTTCTTTTGCTAGTGGCTTTACTTCAGAAGATCGTACAACCATTCCAGAAACGCTTGTCATTTTGTTTATGATTTCGGCATTTATTTGACGTAAACTACGCTGAATTGGAAAGTTTATGATTCTAGCTCGAATATTATCTTTAACTTTTTCTGCATATTGTGGAAATCTTTCCTGAAGAATCTCTTTTATTGCTCTTGCAAATGCATCTAAGATTTCATCTGGATTTTCGTTGAATTTTGACTCTATTATAGAGCTTAAAACCAAGTCATTGTAATCAACAACGATATAGGTTGTTCCTTTTGGATACATGTGGTCGATTTGCTCGACATATTTGTAGGAGCCATCTTTATCCTTGAATTGCCTTAGAAACTCCTTTACCTCATCTGATAATGCCGATGGTGTTGGTATTTCTAATGCAGTCACTTTTTATCACCTAAAATTTGATTTCTAAAGTCTGCTGCGTTCTTGTAAATATTTTCATAGAAGAGTCGCTCCTCAATGGTCAGCTTTTGAGAAAGACTGGTAGTTAATTTTGATGAATCTGC
>JBQTJY010000047.1:0-7561 GCA_052386635.1 Nitrososphaerota archaeon | reverse complement strand
TTAGTTTTCTTTGTTCTACAATCTGTTGTATGAAAAATGATCTATTTTGTATAAAGGAATCATCACTTTGTTGGTCTCCGTTGAGATGTGCAAACATTGATTTTGAATCAATCATTATGCTTACAGTGTCATTATTTTTTATGATAAATTTTCCAATTCCCCAAAAAACTCCAACATGTAGTGCAATGAATCTTGATTGTTCATCTGTTACCTTGTCTAGGTAAATGTCTGCATGGTCTCGTAGCTGTTCGATTGCATTACCGTCTGTTTGTATTACCCATGCAATCTTTTTTTGATTTCCATCACAATAGAACACATGCTTCATATGTCAACCAAAAAGGTGTCATTTGTCTATATAATTTGAATTTACGTCTGAATAGCATACTTGGAAATGCCATTGCAATGCTCGAATCACACTCCTTCTTTACAAAGATGGTAGATGATCTAGTCGAGTTTGCACAATATGATCCGGAGCTTGCAGATGGAATAAAGTGGCTTGATGAGCAAGCACGACAAAAAGGAATCTCATTTTATGACATGGTCTTTGAGGTTCTCTACAAACACGATGTAAACTCTAGAGCAAAACAGTGGCTTAATTCAAGAAATTAACTTGCTTGTTGTTCAGGTCTTAAATCAAGTGGGGTATACTTGCAGCCTTCTGGCCCACAATATTTTCCAACATATGTTGCCTTTGGTCTATACAATGCAGGCTTTGGTGCAGCCTCGGCAAACTTTTCTTCGATTATATGAGCTGCCCATCCGGCACATCTAGATATTGCAAAAATTGGTGTGTTAAGGTCCATTGGTATATTCATCATATAGTACACTGATGCACTGTACAGGTCAACGTTTGGGTAAATGTCTACACCTTTTCGTTTTTTCATCTCACGAATTGTTATCTGCTCTACCTTTTCTGTAATGGCATACCAAGGCTGACCTGTTTTTTTAGCAAGCTTTTTTGAAAGCTCTTTTAGCACCAAAGCTCGTGGGTCATATGTCTTGTATACTGCATGACCCATTCCCATAATCTTATTTCCTTTTTCTATTTGTTCTATGATCCATGGCTCTACAATGTCTATTGTTTGAATATCAAGTAACATCTTCATTACCTCATAGTTTGCCCCTCCATGAAGCTCACCACTTAGTGCACCAATTCCCGCACTTGCAGCAGAGAACATATGAGCTCGTGTTGATGCAACCTGTCTTGCAGCAAAGGTTGATGCATTAAAGCTGTGGTCTGCATGAAGAATAAGGCAAACGTCTAAAATATTCTCAACTTCTGCGTCTGGCTTTTCGCCAAATAGCATGTAAAGAAAGTTTGCAGCATGACTTAGCTTTGGATCTGGATTTATGATTTTTTTATTATTTCTAATTCTTTCCCAGCTTGCAATGATTGTTGGAACCTTTGCGATAAGGTTGATGGCCCTATCATAGCTTGCATTCTTGCTTGAAAACTCTTCATCATAATAGCCACCAAGGGCTGCAACAAAGGCCTGAAGCGCATCCATAGGGTCTGCATCCTTTCTCCAATTTCCCATGTTTTCTTGCATGTGTGTTGGAATCAAGCGCGCATCTGCAAGCCTTGCCTTAAAATCATCTAACTCTGTCTTTGAAGGCAGCCTGTCATGAAGAAGAAGATATGCAGTTTCCTCAAAATTAGAGTTTTTTGTAAGATCTAAGATATCATAACCACGATAGATGAGTCTGCCTCTTTCTCCGTCTATATCGGATATTCTGGTGTCTGCAACCTCAATATCTCTTAGGCCAATATTTTTTGTATCCACTGACTTAGGTGAAAAGAAAATAACTAATTATTCTTTCTAATGGGAAAACACTCTAAATTTAGCAAATTGTCTAATCTATCAAAGCCGCCCCCTATATCGAAATTTTTAATCTAAAATCAATGTCAGAAGCAGAACGCAAGTACATCAAGCAGGTAGATGAAGAAATACTTCGCGCCTCAGGTGAGTCACTACAAAAGTTACAAGAAATAGACAAATCAACTCAACTAAACGGGCATTCATTTTATGACGAATACGCATGTACATTGAAAAAAACTCCTGAGGAAAAGGTTGTTACAAAAACAAAAACTTTTGATAATAAAAACCACTACTAGCTTTTCTTAATTTAAATGAGGGCAGATTCGATTTTTGGCAAATGACTGAATCACTTAGCGCACAGAAAACAAAAAGAGACAGACTACTTTGCGTCTCCCACAAAGAAGACGCTGACGGAATAAGTGCTGCTGCTCTAATAAAACAGGCATTTGGTGGCGATACAGTACTTGTTGATTATCCTGGCATGATGGATGCGCTAGCAAAAATAAAAGATAATGAAAAACTAAAGACGCTTTTTATCTGTGATGTAGGTCTTAGTCAAAAAAATCAGGATGAATTTGTCCAAATACTAGCAAATCTTAGGAAAAACAAGGTCGCAATAACATACATTGATCATCACGATATGGATAATAAAATCATCAAGCAGCTTGAAAAACTCAAAATCAAAGTAATTCATGACATTAACGAATGTACCACAGTACAGGTTTATGATGCATTCAAATCAAAACTTGGTGATCACGCACAGTTTGTAGCAGCATGTGCTGCGATAACTGACTATATGGAGGACAGACCAAAAGGTGCAAAACTTTTGCAAATCTTTGATAGGCAATTTGCGTTAATTAGCGCAACCGTTTTAACATTTAACATAACAGGACATCAAAAAGACTCTGACTATCTTCTTTATCTTGTCGATGAATTATCAGAATCAAAATATCCGCATGAAATCCCAAACACATTTGAGTTTGCACAGCTTCAGGTTGCAAAACTTGCATCACTTATCTCACAAGTAAAAAAATCAATGAAAAAAATGAAAAACCTTGCATACATGGAGGTCCTAGACTCTGGTGCAAGCGGCGCTGTAAACTTTGTTCTAGGCTTGTCTGGAAAAGAAGTCGGCGTTGCATACAAGGAACGACTAGAGCAGGGAATATACGCAGTATCTATACGAGGCTCAAAGTCATGTAAGACTCATCTTGGCAAAATAGTAAACCCCCTTGCAACATCACTTGGCGGCTCAGGTGGTGGACATGACAAGGCATGTGGTGCAGTAATTCCAAAAGACAAGATGAAGAAATTTCTAAAAGAATTTAACGCAAAGCTTTAGCTGAGCTCAACTATCATATCCATCTCAACAGTAGCATCAAGAGGCAAGCTTGCAGCACCTATTGCAACTCTGGTATGTTTTCCTTTTTCACCAAAAATTTCAACAAGAAGATCAGATGCTGCATTGATTACCTTTGGCTGCTCAGTAAAGTCTGGTGATGAATTTACAAATCCAGATACTTTGAGAATCCTTGCAACTTTATCAAGACTTCCAATTTCTGATTTTAGCTGAGCTAATGCGTTTATGATACACAATCTTGCTGCCTTTTGTGCTTCTTCTAATGACTGCGGAACTGGAACCTTTCCTTTGTGAGTTACTTTTCCGTTCTCTATTGGGAGTTGGCCTGACACATAGGCTGTTTTGCCAGATATTATTACAGGCACATAAGAGCCTGCAGGCTTTGGAGGACTAGGCAGAGTTATGTTTAGCGACTTTAACCTTTCTTCAATCATTAAAAATACGGTAGAATGTGTCGTGTTTTTAGTTTTTGTTTGGATGAATTTTGATGAAAACTTTCTCTCCCTTTTGGGAATGATTCTGATAAATTAGCTTTGTATTATAGCCGCAACTGTGTAGATACTGATCAAGTATGGTTGTCCATGGAAGTGAATGGCCTCCATTTAGTTTTGATTCTACAGTTATGTTGTTTTTTATAGAATCATAATTGAGATGACCTGAGCATGTTATCTGTAGTGCAGAATTAACTATCTCAATTACCTCATCAAGCGGCTTTGATTTTAAATTAATTCCATCTTTTTCTAATAGCTTTAACATATCGATGCTGGTATTTTTTGAATCTATTGCAGAATTTAGGATAAATCCTAGTCCATTTTCATTTACAATCTGTATTATGTGATATACTGCCTGTGCATCGGATTTGGTCATATCATACAATCCATCAGTTTTTAGCGCACTGTCCCACATTTGCACAAATACTTTGGTTTGGCTTGTTCCTAAAACATCGGTTGCAGAAAACACGGCTCCTTTTCCATTATCGCTATCGATTAGCAACACTTCGGTTTGATCAAAAATAAAGCAATTCTGTGCAGTGTCCATAACTTTGATTTTTGCGCCATCTGGTATTGTATGAAATGCTTCTGAGCCGATTTGTGTTGGCGAGACAATAATTTTTACATCCACATTTCTTCTTAAGACAAGAAGAAGCTGCTCTTTGCATTCTGCAAGCAAGTTTAGTCCCCATGGGTCCACAATGACTTGAATTGATGATTTTGTTCCACCTATCATTATTTTGAGCTGATTTAGAACGTTGTTTGAGCTAAGATGAAAATATCTTTTTTCTTCTGCACCTCTTGTCTTTTTGCTTTCTTCGCTTGCATGCTTTAGCTTTGTTACAAGCGTGTTCATCTGGTTTACCTTGTCTATATGCTCTTGAATAATGTCATCAAATGCATCTTCTGGTGCAATTGCAGTACACATTATTGGCTTGCTTTTAGAAATAATTACTAGTCTTTTTTTCTCAAGTTTTAACAAAGTCGGATAAATCTTGGTACGGGGAAGATTCGAATAATACGCAACCTCGCTTGCAGAAATGGTGCCATGTGAAACCAAAGTCACATAGGCTTTTGCCTCATACTTGCTTAGCCCAAATTCTTCAAGACTTACAGTTAGGCCATTCTCCTTAACCATATCAAACGATCACTCATAGTTAGGTAAGATGATAAGCTAAATTCCTTGTACTAATAATGGAAATTTTTCTGAGCTGTATCCAGTGATGTATGTTACTGTGGTTAAATGGAAATTTGTGACAGCGTCCTGATATAGTAAATTTCTCAATATTTTTCCATGATGGACATGGCAGCAACTGAAACAGAAAACTCAGACCATTTGCATAAAAATACGCTAATGCCTAGACTCGTCTACTCAGTTGAATTACTTGAAACTATCCTAATGCAGCTTGAGAAAAAAAGAACCTACATTGGAAGCAAAAACCTTGCACTTTATGAGAAAATAGACGACACTGATTTTATAAAACTTGTAGAGCTAGAAAGCGAAGTTTACCTTGCAATAGAATCATTAAAACAAATCCAAAGGAGAATTTGCACAATAAAGGGCATAAGCAGCATTACAACAAATCTAGCCTCTGCAACATCTGTTATCAGAATAACAAGTGCAAGACTCTATAGGCATTTTCCAGAATATTACAATAGTTTTTGCGAGCTTTCATCAGTGCTAGGAAGCATAGTAATGGATTCTGCAACCATAACGGAGGCCAAATTTGACTTTGGCCAATCAAATAAAGAATCGCAAACAATCCTAGATGAAGCAAAGTTGATCGTAGACTCTAAAATAAACAAGCAGTATCCTAATCTAGATTTAGCGAAACCAGAGCTCGCTTAAATCTAATGGTCTCAATAAAATCTACAATAAATATCACAAATAGCAGAAAAAAGATTCAGAAGATATCTTCACTTGTTGAAAAAAGACTTGAAGATCTTGACTCTGATAAAAAGAAAATAAATCAGCTTTCAGTCGAGGAGCTACAAGACTTTAACCAAATTCTTCGCATTGCAGACTATATCTTATACAAATATGAACACAAAAAAGAGGTCTTTTCTTTGATAAAGGAGTTTGTTGATATGGTAAATAGCTCAGTTGGTTCAATGGATGAACTCAATGACAAAGTAAGTGAGCTTGTAATTTCTGCTGAAGACTCTATTAAGCAAATAAAGAGTCTTCAAAGCAATGTTTCTGAGACCTTTACACTTGAGCCAAATGCCAAATCTGATGGCTCTGCAAAATCTGAGGGGCAGGATAGTACAAATAATTTAACTAAATCTGCTACAGCAGTTTACCTTTAGGGATACCTACGTAAATCTGAATCTGAATCTACGGTAATTTAGATGAGCTTGGCACCACAACAGTTAGAGAATACTGCGAGCAGATACGCATCTGAGGCAATAAAATGTGACTCGCAGGGCGCTAGAGGAATGGCAATTGCAAACTATCAAAAAGCAATAGATGCCCTTGTACAACTACTTCATCTTTACCCAACAAGCAAGCTAAACGCAGTATATTCAGAACGCATGCGTTCTTATCAAAATCGAATAAAGGCATTACAAGAGCTTCGTGGCAACGACTTGGAGCCAGCAGTTGATCCAAATGCTTCTCCTGCAGAACGAAAAGCTGCAAGCGATAATCGTGACTTTGAAGACCTGGTCATGAAAGAAAAGCCAGATGTTAGCTGGGAAGAGGTAGTAGGATTAGATGATGCAAAAAATGCTTTACGCGAATCAATTGTATATCCAAGCAAGAGGCCCGACCTGTTTCCAATTGGATGGCCAAGAGGAATGCTGCTTTACGGACCTCCAGGGTGTGGTAAAACATTACTTGCAGCTGCAACAGCAAGTGAGATTGCTGGATATTTCATAAATGTAGATGCAGCATCAATGATGAGCAAGTGGCTTGGGGAGGCTGAAAAAAATGTTTCAAAATTATTTAAAATGGCACGTGACCATGCAGAAAAGGAAGGACTGCCTGTAATACTATTTATCGATGAGGTTGACTCGCTACTTGGCACAAGAAACAGCGAAGTTGGTGGTGAGGTTAGAACCAAAAATCAATTTTTGACAGAAATGGATGGAATTAATGGAAAAGGAAAAGACTTGAAGCTATATGTGATTGGTGCAACAAACAAGCCATGGAGTCTTGACTGGCCTTTTCTAAGAAGATTCCAAAAAAGAATCTATGTTTCGCTGCCAACACTTGAGGCAAGACAAAATCTTTTTGAGCTGTATACATCCCCACTAAAAAAAGATGCCAAACTCAAAACCTTGGAGCTTGCAAGATTATTTGACGGATACAGTGCAAGCGATGTAAAAGACGTTTGTCAAGCAGCACAAATGAAAGTTGTAAATGAGATGTTTACTGCAGCAAACTATAAGGAACAGTAGCAGGGGAAGCAAAACCGCAGCCTAGGGAGCTAACAATGTTGGATTTTAGGGAAATAATGGAAAGAAGAAAGCCAAGCGTTTCACCTGAAATGATCCGTGCCTACTACAAGTGGAGTGCACAGTTTAAGGCACTATAATTTTTTAAAAATAAATCTCTGCGATCAGATTCAAAAAATTTAAATCTGCAAACAAATTCACTTGTCGAGGGTCACAATAACTACAAAGAAAGCCAAACACGTAAACAAGTTTGGAAAATTGATTCTTGATGATGGCACCGTTTTTGAAGGAAGTGGCTTTGGTTACCAGACAACCGTTTTTGGTGAACTAGTCTTTAACACTGGAATGGTTGGGTACAATGAAACCTTAACAGACCCATCCTATAGCGGCCAAATCCTCACTCTGACATATCCACTTGTTGGGAACTATGGCGTGCCAGATCTTGCGCAAAAGGACAATGATGGCATATCAAAGCACTTTGAATCAAACAA
>JBQTJY010000046.1:0-14522 GCA_052386635.1 Nitrososphaerota archaeon | reverse complement strand
TTTAGTACTTTGGTAACACGTTGAGTCTAGATCTTGCAGATACTGCAATTATTGATATGATCGCAACTGCTAGAATCATGACTGCAATTGTGCCAAATTCTGGGACAACAAAGGTACCAATTATCTCAATTTCTTCGGCTCCTTCCTCAAATGCTATTGTAAGTGTCCTATCCGTATCTGTCTTTGTTTCATCAAAGTCTCTTTCCTCGCCATCGACTAGTACAAAGAACGAGTCATCTCCACCATCTGGCAATAGAGCATCAATTAATGCTCGTGGGAGGGTTATCGTTAATTGGCCATCGTTTGTCGCTTCTATTGCAATTACCAATGAATTTGCGGCAACATCAGGTGTTATACTAAGTACTTTTCCACCAGTAATCGTGTAACTTAGAAGAAAGTCAGTACCATCTACGCCTATTGTTGTAGACGGTTTACTGCCGCTTGAGCCACCAAATTCAAATGTAGTTGTAGCCGTAGATGTGTTTTCAGCCGTTAGTCCATAAGATGCCTCAATTGTATATGTACCGGCAGCCCTCCAAAGATTGCCACCTGCAGTTATCTCTACACCAAATGTTTTGTCAGAACCAATATCGATTTGATCAATCCTTACTATGTTTCCATTTGGTGCAATTACTCTTAGAGATACTGGAACACCTAACATCTCATTGACTTGTCCTGAAACCATCACAACTTCTCCATCTGAGTAAGACTCCTTATCGGTGGAAACTGTGATGTCTGCACTTTGTGCAAAAGCTGGTACTGCTCCCACACTTGCAACTAAAATTGCAAATAAGGATAATACCTTCAGATTACTCATCGTGAATATCGGAAGAATTTGTACTATTTAAGTTTGTGATAAATAATCTTGACTAAAAACGAAAAACACCGGCAACCGCCAAATTAGATATATATTAACCTCTCGGTGACTTCACCAATAGTTTGTGTAATCTATCTATTGGTTACAGCTGATGTTATTCATGGAGAATCTAGCAAATGACCACTAAAAAAAATCCAGTTCTAGTACCTGATCACACATATGTTCCAAAACATGAAATTATGACAAAAAAAGAGGCAGAAGAAGTTTTACTAAAATTCAATTGCAAACCAACCGAACTCCCATTAATTTTTGTAAATGATCCCGCAATTGTTGGACTTGGTGTAAAACCTGGTGACATGATCAAAATAACAAGAAACAGCGCTACAGCGGGTGAAGGCGTGTACTATAGATACGTGGTGGAAGTATAACATGGCAGATTCATCAAACAAACGTTGGCCAATAATACATGATATTCTAAAAAGAGAAGGCATTGCCAGGCAACATTTGAACTCTTTTGATGAGTTTTTAGAACGCGGACTGCAAAGTATTATAGATGAAGTAGGCCAAATCGAGATAGAAAACGCAGAATATCCATATAAAATTCAGCTAGGCAAGGTAAAACTTCAGCAACCAAGAATGATGGAACTTGATGGCTCAATAACCCACATTACTCCTGCAGAAGCAAGATTACGAAATGTTTCATACTCTGCACCAGTCATGATGGAAGCAAGTGTTGTTGAAGACGGAAAAATTTTGGAATCTAGATTTGTTCACATTGGCGATATTCCAGTAATGGTAAGATCAAATGCCTGTATATTACATAATTTTTCAACTCAAAAACTAATAGAACATGGCGAGGATCCAAATGATCCAGGCGGTTATTTTATAATAAATGGTTCTGAAAGAGTCATTGTCGGACTGGAAGATCTTTCATACAACAAAATAATTGTAGACAAAGAACTGGTAGGTGGTAATGTTGTTTTCAAAGCCAAAGTCTATTCATCTATTGTAGGATATCGTGCAAAGCTTGAGTTAATGATGAAAAATGATGGACTAATTGTTGCAAGAATACCTGGTTCTCCTGTTGACATTCCAGTTGTAACATTAATGCGAGCTCTTGGTCTAGAATCAGACAAAGACATTGCAGCTGCAGTTTCACTTGTTGATGAACTTCAAGATGAGCTTGAAGCATCATTTGAAAAAGCTGGTGATGTTCCAACCTTAAAAGATGCCATAGTCTACATCAGTAAAAGAATTGCACCTGGAATGTTAGAAGAATTTCAAATTAAGCGTGCAGAGACTTTGCTTGATTGGGGTCTTTTACCACATTTAGGAAAACATGCAGAAAATAGAAAAGAAAAGGCTCAATTTCTTGGCGAAGCTGCATGCAAACTTTTAGAATTAAAGCTTGGATGGCTTTCACCAGACGATAAAGATCACTATGGAAACAAAGTCATAAAATTTGCAGGCCAGATGCTTGCAGATTTGTTTAGAACTGCTTTTAGAAATTTGGTTAGAGACATGAAGTATCAGTTGGAAAGATCCGGACAAAAACGAGGCATAAACGCAGTTGCCGCAGCAGTTCGACCAGGAATAGTAACTGACAAACTTAACAATGCCATAGCTACTGGAAACTGGGGAAGAGGACGAGTAGGTGTTACTCAACTCTTAGATAGAACCAACTATCTTTCTACAATTAGTCATCTAAGAAGAATACAGTCGCCTCTGAGCAGAACACAACCTAACTTTGAGGCAAGAGACTTGCACGCAACCCACTTTGGCAGAATATGTCCAAGCGAAACCCCTGAGGGTTCTAACTGTGGACTAGTAAAAAATCTGGCACTATCTGCAATAATTTCAGTAAATGTGCCATCAGAAGAAATTGTTGAAAAGCTATATGATCTTGGAACAGTTCACTTTACAGATGTTAAAGATGATCTACGAAAAGAAGGTACAAGAGTTTTTGTTGATGGAAAACTAATTGGATATTACAGAGACGGCGACAAACTATCTGAATCATTACGAGATCTGCGAAGATCCTCAAAAATCCATCCACATGTTGGAATATCATTTTACAAATCTCCAATAGATGGCTCAACAAAGCGACTCTATGTCAACTGTAATGCAGGAAGAGTATTGCGTCCACTTGTTATTACAAAAGATAACAAACCACTTTTGACTCAGGACCTTATAGAAAAAGTTTCAAAAAAACTACTTTCATGGAATGATCTTTTGCGAATGGGAATAATTGAGCTCATAGATGCAAACGAAGAAGAAAACTGTTACATTGCATTTGATGAAAAGGATGCAAAGAAACACACACATCTGGAAATATTTCCATCCGCAATTTTGGGTGCAGGTGCATCAATTATACCATATCCTGAACATAATCAATCACCAAGAAATACATACGAAGCAGCAATGGCAAAACAGAGTTTAGGATTCTCCACTCCAATGATGAATACTAGTACCTATGTCAGACAACATTTCATGCTTTATCCACAAACCCCAATTGTTACTACAAAAGCCATGAGTTTACTTGGCTTAGAAGACAGACCCGCAGGACAGAACTGTGTTGTAGCGGTTTTGCCTTTTGATGGATACAACATCGAGGATGCAATTGTCTTAAGCAAGGCAGCAGTTGACAGGGGATTAGGTCGCACATTCTTCTATAGGATTTACGATGCAGAAGCCAAGCAATATCCTGGCGGAATGCGTGATAACTTTGAAATCCCAAACGCAGAAGACAACATTAGAGGCTACAAAGGAGAAAAAGCGTATAGGCTTCTTGAAGAAGACGGCGTAGTTGCAACAGAGTCCCAAGTTCTTGGCGGCGATATTCTAATTGGAAAAACAAGTCCTCCACGATTCATGGAAGAATACCGCGAGTTTGAGGTAAAGGGTCCATACAGACGCGATACATCAATTGGTGTAAGGCCATCAGAAACAGGAGTTGTCGATACTGTAGTTATGACACAGTCAAACGAAGGCGGTAAAATGTACAAGATACGAGTACGTGATATGAGAATTCCTGAAATCGGTGATAAATTTGCGTCAAGACACGGACAAAAAGGCGTCCTAGGAATTTTAGCTAAAAATGAAGACCTGCCTTATACTGCAGATGGTATCATACCTGATGTTCTAATCAATCCACACGCATTCCCATCAAGAATGACAGTAGGAATGTTTTTGGAATCAATAACTGGCAAGGCAGCAGCACTAAGAGGACAAAAATTTGACGGCTCTGCATTTGTTGGAGAAAAAATGGATGTTGCACGAAGTATTTTGGAGAGCGCAGGATTCAAGCATTCTGGAAAAGAAATAATGTATGATGGAAGAACAGGAAAACCATTCCCTGTTGAGATATTCATCGGCATTGTCTACTATCAAAAATTACACCACATGGTTGCTGACAAGATTCATGCAAGGGCAAGAGGCCAAGTCCAAATGTTAACAAAACAACCAACAGAGGGAAGGGCAAGGGGCGGAGGATTAAGATTTGGAGAAATGGAACGAGACTGCTTAATTGCATATGGTGCATCAATGATTCTAAAAGACAGATTGCTAGATGAATCCGATAAAGCTGACATTTTTGTATGTGAGAGATGTGGGCTGGTAGCTTATCATGATGTTAAACAGCGAAAATACGTTTGTAGAGTTTGTGGAGATAAAGCCAAAGTTTCTTCTGTATCAGTAGCATATGCATTCAAACTACTATTACAAGAGATGCAGAGCCTCAACGTTGCCCCACGATTATTGATAAAGGAGAAGGTGTAATGTCACTTCAAACCATAAAATCAATTGATAGCATCAGATTTTCTGTATGGTCACCAACTGAAATTAGAAAATATTCTGTTGCAGAAATTACTGCCCCCGAAACATATGATGAGGATGGCATGGCAGTACAAGGAGGACTGATGGATGGAAGACTGGGTACTTTAGAACCCGGACAAAAATGTCTTACATGTGGTAACACAGCCGCAAGATGTCCTGGCCATTTTGGACATATTGAGCTAGCAGAGCCTGTTTTGCATATTGCGTTTATTGATAATATTTACAAGCTTTTACTAGCAACATGCAGATCCTGTTCGCGACTCAAAGTACCGCAAGATGAACTCAATGAATTTGAAAAAATAATGAAAAGAGAGGCAGCATATACAGTAATATCGCAAAAACGAATACCTGAAGCAATTTTAGAAAAGGCAAAAAAAGCAAAGGAATGTCCATACTGCGGCAAAAATCAATACGAATTGATTTTTACAAAACCAACAATCTTTATAGAAAAAACTGAGATAGGAGAACATAGACTACTCCCAATTACAATACGCGAACGATTCTCACAAATAATTGACCCAGATCTAAAACTTTTAGGTTATGATCCAGCAACTGCAAGACCAGAATGGTTTATCTTGCAAGCATTGCCCGTCCCGCCAGTAACTGTCAGACCTTCAATCATACTAGAAACTGGAATTAGATCCGAAGATGATCTTACCCACAAGATGGTAGACATCATAAGAGTAAACCAGCGACTAAAGGAAAGCAAAGAGGCAGGAACCCCACCACTGATTGTACAAGACCTTGTAGATTTGTTACAATATCATGTTACAACATATTTTGATAACGAAGTTTCTGGAATTCCGCAAGCTCATCACCGTTCTGGCAGGCCTCTAAAAACACTAACTCAAAGATTGAAAGGCAAAGAAGGACGATTCCGAGGTTCATTGTCTGGGAAAAGAGTTGATTTTTCAAGCAGAACAGTAATTTCACCTGATCCAAACCTTGACTTGTCTGAAGTCGGTGTTCCTGAATCTGTTGCAATGAAGCTGACCATTCCTGAAATTGTTACGGAATGGAATATTGAAAAGCTAAGAGAACTAATCGTAAATGGGCCTAATCAATTTCCAGGTGTAAACTATATCGTAAGACCAGACGGTGTTAAAATAAGACTGGACTTTGTTGAGGACAGAAAAACTATTGCCGATAGCATAGAAATTGGATATTTGGTTGAACGCCATCTCTCAGATGGCGATATTGTCATGTTCAACAGACAACCATCATTGCACCAAATGTCAATTATGGCACATTATGTTAAGGTCTTGCCAGGCAAAACATTTCGATTACATCCTTCCGTATGTCCGCCTTACAACGCAGATTTTGATGGGGACGAAATGAATCTTCATGTACCACAAAGCGAGGAAGCAAGAGCCGAAGCAATACTTTTGATGCGAGTACAAGACCAGCTAATCTCTCCAAGATATGGAGGACCAATAATTGGTGGGCTGCGTGATTTTATTACAGGTTCATATCTTCTTACAAAAGACGGAACCACACTAACACCACAAGAATTTGCAAATTATTCTATGTTAGGTGGTTACCTAGGTACTCTACCAGAGCCTGCAGTAAAAGGCAAGGGCGGACCTCTTTATACAGGAAAGCAATTGTTCTCACTTTTCCTTCCAGATGATTTTAACTATGTAATGACTTCAAAGTGGTCAAAAGGAACAAAAGGAAAACAAAAAGACGTCGTAATTAAAAACGGTCAGCTCATCAGCGGAATTATTGACAAATCATCTATTGGCGCAGAAGAGCCAGAAAGCGTTTTGCACAGAATAGCAAAAGACTATGGCAATGCACAAGCAAGAAAATTCCTTAACTCAATTTTGATTATAGCAAAGCAGTTCATCACCCACTATGGATTCAGCTATGGCTATGCTGATCTTGAACTATCAGATAAAGTCAGGCAAGAAATACTTGGAGGAATACAAGAGTCATATGATAAGGTCTATGATTTTATTTCACAAGCAAAGAAGGGAACCCTAAAACTAACAAGGGGACTTTCTGCAGAAGAAGCACTAGAGGCCTACATTGTAAATGAATTAGGAAAAGCAAGAGATCGGGCTGGAAGCACTGCTGACCAATCATTTGACGAAACAAATGCAGGAAGAATTATGGCAACTACTGGCGCAAGAGGTTCTTCATTAAACATAGGTCAGATGGCAGGTGCGCTAGGTCAACAATCAAGACGTGGCCAGAGAATAATCAAAGGATATAGTAATCGTGCATTACCACACTTTAAAGAAAACGACGATAATCCAGACTCAAAAGGATTTGTAAAGTCAAACTATAGAGATGGCTTGTCTGCGCTGGAATTTTTCTTCCATGCTATGGGTGGACGAGAAGGACTAGTAGACACTGCAGTTAGGACACAACAAAGCGGATACATGCAACGAAGACTCATCAATGCACTAGAGCACATTAAACTAGAATATGATGGGACTGTAAGGGACCCACACGGCCACATCATACAATTCCTTTATGGCGAGGACGGAATCGATGTTGCAAAAAGCGATCATGGCGAGGCCTTTAATGTTAACAGACTAATCGAATCACAAACAATTGTAGATTCTGGCAAAAAAGCAACAAAAGAAGAAATCCTTGAACTTGCCAAAAAATATACAAAAACCTTCAACACAAGACTTGGAAAAATAGTCACTGATGCACTAGCTGAATCAAAGATTAGCAGGGATGGAGTTGAAAAAGTATGCAAAAAAGGACTGGAGCTCTACAACAAGGCAAAAGTTGAACCAGGACAGGCAGTAGGAATAGTTACAGCCCAGTCAATTGGTGAGCCTGGTACTCAGATGACACTAAGAACATTCCACTTTGCAGGAATTAGAGAAAGAAACGTAACCTTGGGTCTTCCAAGACTAATAGAGTTGGTAGATGCACGCAAAAAACCGGTAACTCCAACAATGGATATTTACCTTGATCAAGACTCAAAAAAATCAAGAGAAAAAGCAATAGAGGTTGCTCGAAACATCTTGCAAACAAAGGTCAGCGTTTTAGCTAAGGCAGAAACTGATTACTCTACTAAAATTACACTACACCTGAGTCCTACAAAGCTGAAAGAACGCGGGTGTACAGTAGCTGATGTACTTGAGGCATTACAATCAAATAAAAAATTCAAGATTGATGAAAAAGGTGACATTCTAACACTAAACTTGACTGAAGAGTCTGATGCTCCAACAGTCATAACACTTCGAAACAAAATTTTAGGAACAACTGTAAAAGGCGTTCCAGACATTGAAAGAGTGACGCTAGTCCAAAAAGATGATGAATGGGTTATTCAGACAACTGGTTCAAATCTTGCCAAAGTTTTAGAAGTTGGTGGCATTGACAAAAAACAAGTTAGAACAAACAATGTCTTTGAAATTGCAGTAACACTGGGAATCGAAGCTGCAAGAAATGCATTGATTAATGAAATAAGCTCTACACTTGAGGACCAAGGACTAGAAGTTGATATCAGATACATTATGCTAGTTGCCGACTTGATGTGCTCACGAGGATACATGCAACAAATCGGACGACATGGAATAGCAGGTACAAAAGAAAGTGTACTGGCACGAGCTGCATTTGAAATTACAGTACCTACAATAGCACATGCTGCACTGGCTGGAGAAATTGAGGAACTAAAGGGCGTTACTGAAAATGTCATAGTAGGAAGTAACATCCCAATAGGCAGCGGCATAGTGGACCTTTACATGCAAGTCTCAAAGAAGAAGGACTAATCTTTTTTCAATAAATCTATAAAGGTCACACTAAGAATGGGCAAATACAGATAAAATCATGAGCAAGCTACTAGAAAAAACACTCAAAGACGCAATCAAGGAAAAAAAACGCACACTAGGTTCAAAACAAATCCTTGCCACAATGCAAAACTCTAAACTAATAGTATTATCACAATCGGTTTCAAAAGATATGGAAGAAAAAATACAAAAATCTGCAAAAAAAGAAAAAATTCCAACACTAAATTTTGAAGGCTCGTCAGTAGCACTTGGAAGACTATGTGGACTGCAGTTTCGCGTATCAGCTATTTCACTAACATCACTAAGCGACACTAACATCAAATCACTACTAAAAGAAACGAAAGACAAATGATTGAATCACATCTTTCAACAAACTTGTGTTATGAAAGTTTAAATGAGAGCGGTAAAGCTTCGAGATAAATAACAATGCCACAAACAATCAAGCTAACAACTGATCAAATGCGACTAATGTCGCTATTTCAAAACGTTACAGGTGCAACAGCACGAGATTGTGTCGAAGATGAAAAACAAGACAGGGTTATTTTTGTTGTAAATTCAGGAAAAATGGGTCTTGCAATTGGCAAGGGTGGCTCTCATATACGAACTTTACAAAACATTGTTAAAAAAAATATAGAGATAGTAGAATACTCTGAAGACCCTGCAGAATTTTTAAAAAATATACTAAACTCAAAATTAATTTCTGAAGTAAAACTCAACAAACGTGCAGATGGTTCTATGCAAGCAATTGTATTAGTTGATCCAAAAAAGAAAGGCATTGTTGTTGGCAGAGAAGGCCGCAACGCTGAAAAAGCACGACTCTTGGCAAAAAGATATTTTGAAATTACAAACGTCCAAATAAACAGCCCAGAAAGACTACCCGAGTTGTAGATTTATGGCAAAATCCCCACTTGGTTTGTTTGCAGGTAGAGTTTTAAAAGCAAAACGAAAACGACTGCGTTGGTCTATTGGAACATATAAAAGAAGAAAACTTGGACTGGACAGAAAAGCAAACCCACTTGGTGGCGCACCACAAGCAAGGGGAATTGTATTAGAAAAAGTAGGCATTGAAGCAAAACAGCCAAACTCTGCTGTAAGAAAATGTGTTAGAGTTCAACTTATCAAGAATGGAAAAACCATTACAGCGTTTCTTCCACGAGACGGCGCAATGAACTTTGTAGATGAACATGATGAGGTTCATGTAGAAGGAATGGGCGCTACAATGGGAGGAGCAATGGGAGATATTCCAGGAGTCAGATTCAAGGTATTCAAAGTAAATGGAACCTCGCTGCGTGAATTAGTGTTAGGTAAGAAAGAAAAGCCAAGGAGATAGTAGAGCATGGGTGAAACACAAAAACTTTTGTTGTTTAGAAAATGGGACTTATCCGATATTGCAATACAAGACAAGGGTCTCAAAAACGTAATCTCACTTAGGC
Organism: Nitrososphaerota archaeon; assembly: GCA_052386635.1. Lineage (GTDB taxonomy): Archaea > Thermoproteota > Nitrososphaeria > Nitrososphaerales > Nitrosopumilaceae > VHBM01. Next base: position 4,686 of record JBQTJY010000046.1, on the reverse strand, counting down.
AATCTATTATGCCCTTAACATTTGGTCGCTCTGCTCTTAAACGATTTAACAAGGCCGAAGTCAACATAGTCGAACGTCTAGTCAACAAGCTAATGCACTTTGGAAAAAAGTATGCAAAAAATACTGGACGCATGGCTGGCAAAAAAATTCATGCAATAAATACAGTCAAAACAGCTTTTGATATAATCCACCTAAAAACCGGCAAAAATCCTGTTGAAGTTTTAGTTAGGGCAGTAGAACACTCAGCACCAAACGAAGACACAACTAGAATAGTATATGGTGGAACAGTCTACCATGTTTCTGTAGACGTAGCACCTGTAAGGCGAATTGATTTGGCGTTAAAGTTTATTGCAGACGGCGTCAGAGAGGCTACATTTTCAAACCCAAAAGCAATCGAAGAACACTTGGCAGAACATCTAATCTTAGCTGCAGCAAATGATTCAGAGGCACCCTCTGTAAAGAAAAAGCATGAGCTAGAAAGAATAGCTCAAGCATCTAGATAAAAGACAAGTAGCCCGAGGCAGATTCGAACTGCCGTCCCCGCGTGTCCTCTCATAAGATCCAGAGCGCGGAATCCATAACCTGAAAATCATTTGGCCGCTAGACTATCGGGCTACCAAGACGACTAAATTTCGTTAGAATATAATTATTTATTTACAGATTGCAATTAACTATTTGATTTTCACTTCATGAATCGCAGTTGCATAATCACAATCTGCTTTTAATCGCATATATGGAATCAATCTATAGTGTATGGAGTAAAGATCCTTTTCTTTGTAAAGAATCCCTTTTTGTTGCAAGGACACCAGTCCCCTTGATGTACTCATCATCGCACTATCATTTTTACAAATCTCGTCGCGTTTTTTTTGATACTGTTTTAGTGTGAATGCTACATCATTTAGCTCTAATATCAAAGGCCAAACAATTTTTTGCCAAACAAATCTTCGGTTTTCAGTAGCAGAAGCATATTTTCCTTTTTCGCTCAACATTAATAGCATCTTTAGAATTGGTTATAATTGAATTGTCACAAAAAGAAATTGAAGAGTCCCTTATTTTATTAGAAAAAGACTGGAAAATTGATCCAATTTTACATGACTTTATGTTAGGAAAATGTACAGACGTATCTGACTATCCACTCAAAGTAAAAAACGTAATTTTTCACATTCCTTATTTGTCAAAGGAAAAAAAATTCATTTTATGGAAGTGTTATTGGCCTGACTGCCATAACTGCTGCAATAGACAGGGAAGACTACCGTTGACCTCAGATGACATAATTACAATTGGAAAAGGAATGAAATATCAAAAAACATCTGATTTTTTAAAAAATGAAACCTTGGTTGCCACTTGGCAGGAATATGGACCTTCAGGGGAGGTAACTACAATGACTGGCGTCAATCTGAAACGAAAATCTGACGAGACAGAAGCTGATGATGGAACTCATATCTCATGCAGATTTTTAGACAACAAAGGCTTTTGCAGTTTACATCCACAAAGACCCGGAGTCTGCTATCTTTATCCGTTTTCTACGTGGCTTGTAAACGAAAACGGCACAGCACGGGTTCATGCAACATTTCAATTTACAGGAGATTGTCCAGGATTTTATTTGGCAGAAACCATTGATTCAATGAAAGAGATTCTGCAAGAATACTCTGAACTAGTTTACGACTATAATATGAAATCAAACAGAACAGCTAGAGAAAGTTTTGGCCATGTAACGTTTGGCTAGGCCTTTGCGACCTTTACTAAATCGCGAATATGAATTTCCATCCCAAACCGGTCTTCATTTTTTTTCATGTACCTAAAAATTGATATCAAGTCAGCAAATTGTTTTATAAAACTAAACTCGCCTTTCATTTTTGAAAGTACAAATTTCAATACTTTGCTATAGATTGCAAAATATGTCAGAACTTCGCTTCTATATTTTTCGTTATTTCCTATATTTTTGATAAAAATATCAGCACAAATCATGCTTGGGATGATTCCCTCACCTAGCAGCGGATAAACAGTACCTATCGACTCTCCAACTCCAACTACCTTTCCATGATAAAATGGCTCACATCTATCTGGCGTAGCAAGTCTTATTGGCCTGCCAACAGTTTTGGTAATTTTGCCGCCATGTCTTTTCAAAAACTCATCAGTTTCTTTAACGTGGTTTTTCTTGTAATCTCCAGCTCCAATGTGGGCCAGATTTTTACTCAATGGAAAATACCAGAAATAGCCAGTTATGCCTCGAAACGGTTTAACATAAAAATCATCTAGAGGCACCTCATTTTCGTATTCAATTTTGTATTGATATGTAGGCAGGTAAAAATCATCAGCAGGTCTTGGAAGATACATCCTATAAAATCCAGTTGCGTCTATTATAAGATCAAAGTCTCTTTCCAAATCGCCTAGTTTTGGCGTGATGCCATAATGCACCTCGCAGCCTTTAGTCATATCACGGATAATTCCAATTTTGTCGTAGGTGCATAATCCTTTTAGTTTGATGTCAAACTTGCTACCACTATCTACTTCGATGTGTAGATTTTTTCCATCATGAATAACATATTTTTCAAAATCGATATCTGCTTTTTTGCAAAGTTCCTGCATTTTAGATTTTGATGAGCCCCATGCACAAATAGAGTCATGATCTTTTTCATTCATTCTCTCAAAGCCTACTACCTCGTGATCATGTTTGAGTCTAGAAAGCAGATAACTGCCAGCGACTCCCATGCCGACTACAGCAATTTTCATTTTAGATAAAAAGATCTTTGGCCTAATAAATACACTATTCTATTAGTATTGCCGGTTTGAAAGGTCTTGCAGCTTTTGCTTTTCCTTTTGGATCATAAATTCCAGAATCATTCTCAGAAAACACTTGCACATCAACACCAAAGTCACTTTTTGCCAAGCTAATTAGCTCTTTTGCAACCAACGACTCTTCATCAAAGTTTTTTGTCTCAAGCCTACTTTTTCTAATCTCAGCTGGCTCTGACAAAATATCCTTGATGGTCTTTTGAACAAAGTCAGGATTCTTTTTGATATCAGCTGTCTGAGGATTTGCAATTAAATCCTTCATTATAGCACCTATGTTTGTCTCGCCTGCCATCACCTTTTCTAAAATTGCATGATATGCCTTTGACTTGAAAGAATTAGCTGTGTATATTGTGATTTTCTTTGGAGTAATTTTTGTAACCTTGAGAATGTTTGAAATGTCATCGATGATTGATTTTAACAATTCTTCTGACTGGATTGCATTAGGATCAATTACATCAGCTAAAACACTTGGCCAGCTAGTCTGGGAAACCAAACCTGAATTGCCAAGCTTTTCCCAAACCTCTTCAGCTATGTGTGGTGCAAATGGAGATAGCATTGCAACTCTATCTGTGTTAATCTCATGCAAAACACCAGAATAGTCGTCTCTTTTCTTTGCTTTAGCTCTTTTAAGATACCATTGTAAATCAGACTCAAATGAAAATAATATCTCATGCAACGCTTCGCGCAGTCTCATCTTCTCGATGCTTGCACTAACGTTTGATATTACAGACTGGAGCTTGCTTTGAATCCACTTATCCTCAGCTTGTAACTTGGAAGGTTTTCCTGGCTTTAGCTTTGAGCATTCCTCTAGTAATGAAGCAAGCTTGTTTTTTATTCCATTTACTGATTCTAGATTAAAATCAGCATCCTGCAATAACTCAGCTGATATTATTATTGCAAGTCTGATTGGATCTGCACCATAATCACGAATTGCCTGTCTCAAAGGAATTATGTTTCCCATACTCTTTGACATTTTTTTGCCATCCATCAAAACAGAACCATTAACTACTATCTCACGAGGCCAATCATTCTCTGGAAATATTGCAACATGGTTTAAAATAAAAAATGTCAAGTGGTTTGGAACCAAGTCACGTCCTGAATGTCTTGAATCAACAGGATAAAAGTAAGAAAATTCCTTTTTAATATCATAAATGGTGTCAATAGGAATCTTTGTAATCTCTTCCACTTGTACTCCGCTACCCTTTTCTAAAAATACAAAATCAAAAAATTCTTTTGATAGAGAATCAGCTGATATTTTTCCAGCATTTACAAACTTTGCAATGATATAGTACGCCATGTAAATCACAGAATCTGAGAGGCTTTCAACAATCCATTGTTTATCCCATGGTAGTTTTGTGCCAAGTCCATGTTGCCTTGCACACGCTCGCTCTCGCAGCCATCCTATAACATAATTAAATTCAGGGCGGATCTCTTGCGGCAAAACACTCATCTTATCAAGACACTTTGTAGCTTTTTCCTTCCATTCTTTGTCGCCATAATTTAGAAACCATTGATTTGTTAGAATTTTAACAACACATTCAGCACCACATCTGCATCTAACTGGTGCATTGTTTAGCTCTAGTAAAACATCTCCATCTTTTGCATCAATTAGCCAATTTTTTATATCATCTTTTACATCAGAAATTTTCTTACCTGCAAACTGTTTTGTATTTTCTTTTAAAATTCCGCCGTAGAACTCTTTAGAATAAAGATCCTTTGTTGCCTCTTCTAATTTCGGATCATCTTGGTCTCGAATTTTGAATTTTTCACATGTTTCTTTTGCGGGAATGTCTCCAAATCCTTCAGTTTTGATAATCGAGATTGGCTCAAGTGTTCTTACTTTATCTGCAAAGTATGGAGTTCTGTGAGCTAGATCCTTTAGAGCTTGAT
>JBQTJY010000045.1:0-1905 GCA_052386635.1 Nitrososphaerota archaeon | reverse complement strand
GCTGGATTGTACTGTTTGGTGTACCATCAAAAGGTGCAACACTTGAACTTGATATGAGTACAATTTATTCAAAAGAAATTACACTTGTTACAAGCTATGCAGCATCTGATATTGATACTAAAGAATCGCTAAATCTAATCGAATCTGAAAAAACTCCTGTTGGCAAACTAATCACACATAGATATTCAATTTTTGATTCACAGAAAGCCTTTGATCATGCACACAGTGGTCAGAGTGCGATGAAGATAATTATCACAAACTGAGAAAGGCTTAAGAAAGGTAAAACTTTTCAATTCAGAAAGAAGAAACATGGACTGGGGACTAAAAAACAGGCTTGCAAGAATAATCAATCCAATTAATGGACGAGCTGTTATGCTTGCAGTTGATCACGGCTACTTCTTGGGCCCAACAGAAAGCCTTGAGGTTCCACGCAAGACAGTAAGACCACTGCTAAAATATTGTGACTCTTTAATGCTTACAAGAGGAGTTTTACGAACATCAGTTGATGCAAACTTTCCAGTACCTATAGTACTGAGGGTTTCTGGGGGAAGCAGCATAATTGGTGAAGACCTATCAAATGAAAAAATTACAACAAGTGTAAAAGAAGCAATCAGACTAAATGCAAGTGCGCTGGCAATGTCAATTTTTGTTGGCGCAAAATACGAGCACAACAGCTTGGTAAACTTGGGAAATCTAGTTAATGAGGCAGAAGAAGTTGGAATCCCTGTTCTTGCAGTTACTGCAGTTGGTAAAGAGCTTGAAAAACGCGATGCAAGATATCTTTCACTATCATGTAGAATTGCAGCAGAGTTTGGCGCACATATGGTTAAAACATACTATTGTGAAAATTTTGAAAAAGTTGTAAACACATGTCCAGTTCCTGTAATAATTGCAGGTGGACCAAAACTTGAGGAAAGACAAGCGCTAGAGCTAACATTCAATGCGATAAAGTCTGGCGCTGCAGGTGTTGATATGGGACGAAACATTTGGCAATCAAAATATCCTGTTCCAATGATTAGGGCAGTGCGTGCAATAGTTCATGGAAACTCTAACGTTGAGCAAGCATATGATTTATTCAAAAAATTATGTTCTGAAAGACCAGAATCACACACCAAGTCTGCACAACAAACAAAACCTACATCACAACAAAAACCGCAGCAACAAAAGCCGACAAAGCAAATCCAGCAAAAAATTAAACCAAAAATTCAGACAAAATAATTATTCATTAATCTTTGATAGATGAATGTGGACAATCTTCCACGTTGGCTTTTTTATAAGAACAAAGGTTGCCCTTCCATTAATTGAGATGTGCTCGCCTGTGAATGCCTTGTTATCAACTAGCATTCCTTTCTGGTTGAGCTCAAATGCAGCAACAGCAGTATCGCCAAAGACACTAATCTTTGGGTTTGTTATTTTATAATCATAGTCTGATATGCTTACAAATTTTAGCTCTTCTAGCATTACAGTTGTTGCAAAGTCTTTCAGATCATAGGGTGGAACATCACTAAAGCTTGAAAAGCTAGAATCGTCTAGCTGAATCTCTTTTAGTTTTGCTAGGTCTTTTGTTTTTCCTGCATCAAAGAATATCTCAATTACATCGATTATCTGTTCCCTGTCTGACAAAGTGGTGTTTGCTTGTTTTGATTCAACTTTAAGTTTTGTGTGGTTTTGCAATTATCTTTGGTTTTTTGCAAAATCGAGGCAAATCATTCTAGCAATATTTATAAATTAAACACAACCGCATAAGATGGCTGATATGGCTAAACAAACCTCAACTAGCACACTAGGTATTCTATCGCTAGTTGACCTGCTACTGTAAACTAGTTAGTCTAGTTTTCACGATCAAACTCAATAGAAAATGTGAATGGTGATAAAAAATATGGAAAATATGTCTGGTTCTAAAGC
>JBQTJY010000044.1:0-7874 GCA_052386635.1 Nitrososphaerota archaeon | reverse complement strand
AACAGATCCGTGAAATTTTAGAGTTACAGCAAAAAATTTCTGAAAAAATAAGACAGCATAAAGATGAAATCGAACTCCTTGAAAAAAATCTGTCAGTCTTAAATTCTATAATAAAGCAGTCAAGCTTTACAAAGGCTTCAATGTTAGAACCAAATAAAAAAGATGAATCTATCATACCAATTACAAAAAGTGGCGATGGCACACTTATTGCAAATGCCTATGTTACCCCAGACCAAGTCTCAATAATTTTAGAGCAAGGCGTAGGTCTTAACGAGGAAACACCACCGTTCAAGTCATTTTTCCTTGATAGAATAATTGGCGAGATGAAAAGAAAGGATAGTGCAGATGCAGACAATGGCATAATCCAAAAAGGATTGGTAATTGACTGCGTCATAAACAAAAATGGCACAACACTTCGCGAAATAATAGTCAAAAACTATCGCCAAAAAGAAAGGGTAAATGAGATAATCAATACTGCTGCTTGGTCTTTATCAAAGATGATTGATAATTTAAGCAAGTGATTTTATGGACAAAATCGTTGTTTTGGACTTTGGATCCCAGTACAGCCACCTGATTTGTCGAAGAATACGTGAATTTTCAGTTTATGCGGAGCTTGTTCCATTTGATATTACAGTTGATGAATTAGTAAAGTACAATCCAAGGGGGATAATATTTTCTGGCGGCCCTGCAAGCGTATACAATTCTGGAGCACCCATACCTGAAAACAAGATATTTGATCTAAAGTTGCCAATCTTAGGAGTTTGTTATGGACATCAGCTTATTGTTAACAACTATGGCGGTAAGGTAAAGCGTGCAAACAGGGAATATGGTTCCTCACTTTTGATGGTAGACAATGACTCTGATCTGTTAAGTGGATTAGGAAAATCAATTCGAGCATGGATGAGTCATGGCGATGAGGCAGAACAAGTACCCAAAAACTTTGAGATAATAGGACATACAGAAAGTGCAAAGGCCGCAGCGATTGCAAACATGGAAAAGTCGATCTATGGAATTCAATTCCACCCAGAAGTTGTTCATACAGAGCAGGGAACTGAGATTTTGAAAAACTTTGTACTAAAAATTTGCAAGGCAAAGCAAGAATGGACAATGGAGGGATTTGTTGAAAAAACTGTAAAGGATGTTTCAAAAATTGACGGAAATGTTTTGTGTGCAGTAAGTGGTGGAATCGATTCTACAGTTACTGCACTGCTTATCCACAAAGCAATTGGCGAGAGACTAAAGTGTATCTTTGTAGATAATGGACTTTTACGATTAAATGAAGAAAAAGAAATTGGAGAAATGTTTACAAAAAATTTCAAAGTCAATTTTACAAAAATTGATGCAAAAAAGCAATTTCTGTCAAAACTAGAAGGTGTGTCAGATCCTGAAAAGAAACGAAAAATTGTTGGCGAGGAGTTTGTACGAACCTTTACAGAATTTGCTGAAAAAAATGGACCATTTAGATGGCTTGCGCAGGGAACCCTTTATCCTGATGTTATAGAAAGCGGAGTATCAAAGGGGCCTGCTGCTGTAATCAAGACTCACCACAATGTTGGTGGTTTGCCTGACTGGCTCAAGCTTGAGATCCTAGAACCGTTACGTGAGCTGTACAAAGATGAGGTAAGAAAAGTAGCAAAGATTCTTGGTGTTCCAAAAAAACTGCTTATGCGACATCCATTCCCGGGACCCGGTCTTGCAGTTAGAATCGTTGGCGAGGTAACAGAAAAGAAACTAGAGATTTCAAAGATAGCAAGCAAGATTGTTGAAGAAGAGCTTGAAAAAGCAAAGTGGTACGATAAGGTATGGCAGGCATATGCAGCTGTAGGCGATGACAAGGCTGTAGGTGTTGTAGGGGATGAAAGAAAATATGGCAATATAGTGATGGTTCGAGTTGTTGATTCAATTGATGCGATGACTGCTGACTGGACAAGACTCCCCGATGGCCTGCTTGAAAAAATCAGCAACAGAATAACAAATGAGATAAATGATGTTACATGGGTCACTTATGTGATATCAAGTAAACCACCTGCAACAATTGAGCCACAATAAGATTAGAATATTGATAAAGAAAAAATGAATTAGGTTATGCCGGTGTTGAACCCCAGCCACGAGCAATCAATGTTTCTACACTAGAAGATTTTACGCAAGCTGCAGAACCAGTTGATGTCTTGATGATAAGCTGCAAGCCTTCATTACAAACTACAGCTGATGCTTCTACGCCTTCAGCCATTTGCTTTTTTGGAGATTTTATTTCTGTGGTTTCCATCATTTCCTCTTCCGTCATCATTGTGTCGTCGGCAAGCTCTTCATCGGTTGTTTCCTCTTCTGTCATTGTTTCTTCAGCACTTGCTTCATCTTCGCTCATTGATACCTCTTCTGACATTTCTTCTGTTGTTTCTTCCCCTTCTGTGGTTGTCTCTTCTTCAGTTGGTGGTTCTTCCTGACCTATTGCTATCAAAGTTGGATTTACCGCCAATACCAATAGGAGAATAGACAGTATGGTCGTTGTTGTGATATTCAAGTTAGAACATGTGATAGCTGTGCTGTATTTAATCTTCACTTTACTTTTTGCCTTGGCATGGTTTGGATAAATGATGATGCTATAGGAGACTAGCACCAATTACTCCAGCAGAGTCTCCAAGCTTGTTTTTTAAAATTGGTGTGTCTGCCAAGTCGCTAAATACATTTTTGTAAACTAGGCTTTTTCCTTCATCATACAAAAAAGGAATGTTTGAGAGTCCACCTCCAAGTACTATGACATCAGGATCCAAGATGTTGATTACATTTGCAAGTCCGATTGCAAAATTTTCTAAAAACTCTTTTTTCCACTCTTTTGCCTTTGTGTCAGAAAGAGTTTCAATTATTATAGGTAGTGGTTGGGATTTTCCTGTAAGCTCTTTCCAGCGTCTTTCAAGGGCAGGTCCTGAAATGTAGGTTTCAACACAACCAGATTTTCCGCAATAGCATTTGTTTCCATTTGGTTGTATGATATGATGGCCCCACTCTCCTGCAATATTTGATTGTCCATGATGTATCTTGCCGTTTATCACAATTCCTCCACCTACACCTGTACCCATTATTACACCAAATACAACGCCATAGTTTTTTGCAGCACCAAGTTGTGCTTCTGCCATGGCAAAACAGTTTGCATCATTTTCCATTGAGATTTTTTGTTCAAGTACACTTTCAAGATCCTTCTGTAATGGCATTCCAATAAGACATTGAGTATTGCTATTTTTTATCAAACCTGTTTTTTGAGAGATGACACCAGGTGTACACACACCAACCGTTGTTTTTCCAGACGCTTGTGACTTTAGATCATCTACAAGAGAAGAAATGGTTTCTATGATCTTTTTGTAATCTTGAACTGTAGGAACTCGTTTTCGTTCAATTATTTTGAAACTATCATCAAGTAAGACTCCCTCGGTTTTGGTTCCCCCAAGGTCTATTCCTATTTTAAACACAAATAGGAAACAGTATAGTATGTTTTGAATTTTTCAGATTTGATTATAATATTTTAAAATTTTTGTATTCTAGTGGCCGCCAGGCATACCGCCGCCACCTTTGTTTGCAGATATTGCAATCACATCATCGATTCTTAGAATCATACATGTTGCCTCTGTTGCTGACTTTATGATTTGCTCTTTTACAGCAACCGGCTCGATGATGTTAAGCGATAACATGTTTTCGACTTTTTGCTCTCTTGCATTAATTCCTGTCCACTTTTGGCCCTGGCTTTGTCTTGCTCTAAGATTTACCATTGTATCAATTGGATCCATTCCAGCATTTTCTGCAATGGTAAGTGGAATTACTTCTAGAGCCTCTGCAAACTTTTTGATTGCAAGTTGTTCTCTTCCTTCAAAACCATCTGCCCATTCATTTATTCTACCTGCTAGATATGCCTCAACTGAGCCACCGCCTGCAACAATAGCTGGCTTTTCAATTACATCCTTTACTACCATTAATGCGTCATGCATTGACCTATCTACTTCATCAACAACTCTTTGCGAGCCTCCACGTAGTAAGAGTGAGACCGATTTTGGATTTCTACATCCTTCAACAAATACCCACTTGTCAGACTCTACCTTCTTTTGATGTACATTTTCTGCTGAACCAAGATCATTTTCTGTTAAATCTTCTAAATTAGTAGTAATTGTAGCACCACACGCTTTTGAAAGCTTTGACATGTCGCTTTCTTTTACTCGTCTTACTGCAAGTATTCCATATTTTGCAAGATAATGCTGTGCAATGTCATCAATTCCTTTTTGACAGATGACTACGTTTGCTCCAACCTTGTGGATTTTTTCTACCATTTGTTTTATCATTCTTTGTTCCTCTTCAATGAACATCTGCATTTGTGTTGGATCAGAAATTCGAATCTCTGCACTCATCTCAGTCTTTTCTATCTCAAGTGGGCAGTTAAGCAGTGCAATTTTTGCACTTTGAATTTTTGTTGGCATGCCGCTATGAACTACTTCTTTGTCAAGAACAATTCCCTTTATCAAACTGGAATCCTGAATTGAGCCACCTGCCTTTTTTTCTACTTTAACGTTATCAAGATCAACAACATGCTTTTCTCCATGTTTTTCTGCAATTCTCAGTATAGCGTCAACTACAAGCTTTGAAAGACTGGGGCTATCTTCTGAAATTAATTTTGATTCCATACTTGTTCTTGCAACTTTGATCAGCTCTTCTGTTTCTTCAGGCTTTACTGGCTTGGCAATTTCGGTTAGTATTTCAAGTGCCTTTTCTGCTGCTGCCTGAAATCCTTCTACTATGACTGAGGAATGCACGTCTTTTTTTAAGAGATCTTGCGCCTTTGTAAGTAATGAGCCTGCAAAAACAACAGATGATGTAGTTCCATCGCCAACCTCGTTGTCAATTGCCTTTGAAATCTCAACCATCATCTTTGCTGCTGGGTGCTGAACATCAATTTCTTTTAGAATTGTAGCACCATCGTTTGTAATTGTAACATCGCCTAATGAATCAACAAGCATCTTGTCCATCCCTCTTGGGCCAAGGCTTGTTCTTACCAAGTCTGCAACAAGTTTTGCAGCCATAATGTTATTTGCCTGTGCATCTCGTCCCTTTTGCTGAAGTGCACTCTCTTTTAGGACTAGAACAGGTCCCTGAGGGGTTTGCTGAATTGATGCCATCTAATTTTCAGTTCAATTTTCTTATGACCCATTATAATAGCGTTAGCTTCAAACAGGACGGTAGGATCTTTTCTTTACATCGACTATACCGCTATACAAAATTCGAATATCAGGTAACGCAAGAAAAGACAAAAATAGAGGTATAAGGTGCGGCTTTGAAAATCTGCAGCCAGAATCTACTATCGTGGAATTTAGATTTACAAAATTGCTTGATACTTTCTCAAAGGGATCCGTTGAGATTATTCCACCAAGCTGCATTGGCAGGCTTGCAAGCGCATTTCCATTATTTACTACAGTCATGCCACCCTGTGTTTTTATCAAATTGTTTGCTGCAACTGCCATATCTTGTTCATTTGAGCCAATTACAATCAGATCATTTTCATGAAATGTCCATGTTGATGCAAATGCACCTATTTGAGCACCAAAGTTTGTCAAAAAGCCAATAGTTCCTTTTTTTGAGCCATATGTCCTATCAAATGCTGCAACCTTCCATGTATCCTTGTTAGGTGAAGCCAAGACATTTCCATCCTTTGTTGAAAGCTCAGCTGTTCCTTTTTCTGTGACAATTTCTGTCTTGAGGTTTATTGTGTTGGCATTTGCAGTAGTGGTCTTACATTTTACGACAAAATCACTTTCTGAAAATTTTTTCAGCCTTACAGTTTTTTTTATCCATTTTGGAATAGTGTGTTTTTTTATCTGTGTTACAATGCTGCCGTTTGAAACTACGAGTTTGCCTCCAACAAAGACCTTGTGTGGTTTTAGCTCATCAAGACTATCAAATACCAAAATATCTGCAAGCTTGCCTGGCGCTATTCCTCCAAGATCACGACTCATGTTGTAATAGTCAAAGCAGTTTTTTGATGCCATTGCAATTGCTTCAATTGGCTCTACTCCAAGCTTTATGGCTTCTTTTACTGAATAGTTGATGTAGCCGTACTTGTCAATATCTACTGGATCAAGACCATCTGAACAAAACATCAGCCTGTCTGTAAAAATTCGATTTGACAAAACAGATGGAATTATCTCTTTTAGGTCGCGTCTGATAGAGCCTTCTCTTACCATTATCCACATACCTAGTCTGAGTCTTTCTATTACCTGATCATAGTTGATTGGCTCATGGCATGAAAGAATTCCAGATGAGACATATGCGTTAAGCTTTTTGCCTGAGGCGCCAGCTGTATGACCGTTTATGATGCAGTCATTATCAAGCATTGTAGATATTGTTTTCATTGTTTTAGAGTCTCGGTTTGTTACCTTTGTCCATGAAAAGACTTCGCCTAGCCCTAGAACAGATGAAAGTTTTATTGCAGCCTTTGTCTGAGCTGCACTAAGTGTTCTGCTGTGGCTAAACTTTCTATCAACTGGAAGGCCGCCTGGAACAACATTAAAAATTCGTATAGGAAGGTTTGAGCAAAGACTAAGAAATTCCCTAAATCCTCTATACCCACACACACTTACAATGTCGATTGGATCTGAAAACAGCGAAGTTACACCGCAAAGAAGTGCTTTTTTTGCAAACTCTGAAGGCAAAACAAAGTGATCAATGTGAACATGCGGGTCTGCAAAACCAGGAGTTACATATTTTCCTTCAAGATCAATTACTACAGTTTTTTCGCCTTTGGTATGTGATGCATCATTGCCAACATATGCAACTCGTTGTTTTGAAATTGCAATATCTGTACTTGGTAAAATTTCACGTGTGTAGACATTTACAAGTGAGCAGTTTTTTAGTAAAAGTTCTGCCTTTGCATCACCCATCGCAACTGCGTTGATATCAGAAATAACAGAAGATAGTTTTGAGTGCAACAAAAAAAATGTGAGTTTGCATTTATTATAGATTCAAAGCGATGTTTAAATTACCGACAAAGAGGTTTTTGCATATGAACATGCCAAAGGAAATAACTCGATACTGTCCAAAATGCAACAAACACACAAAACAAAAGGTAACAGCATACAAGGCAGGAAAAAGAAGAGGTTCTGCTATAGGAGAAAGGCGACATGAAGAGGACAAGAAGGGCTACGGCGGACAGAAATTTCCAAAATTGGCAAAACCTGCAAAGACGACAAAAAAGTTTACTCCAATCTTTACCTGTAGTGAATGCAAAAAGAAGTTCAGCAGGGAAGGAATTCGTGTAAGAAAAGTGGAGCTTGTTGCAGTATGAAAAAGGAACACATTGAAATTCCGCTACCAAATAGCGTTTTTCAAAAGGTTAGCTGTAAGGAATGCAATGAGGAAAACGTTGTGTATTCACATGCATCAACCGAGGTAACATGCAAGTCCTGTGGAAACGTCATTGCCCAACCAACAGGTGCAAAGGCAAAAATTTTTGGTAAAATTTTAGGAAGCGCTGAATAAGCTAGAGAGAAGCGCAAGATCCTCTTTTGTGTTTAGATTAAATGCAATCCTCTTGTCATCTAAAATAACATAACTTTCCTTGATATTATCAAGACTTGATATTTTCTTTGCATTGACAAGCGAGATTCCTGTAAATGCACACTCTTTTCCTTCAAATCTTGTGGTATATTGTGATTTTATGTTACACGCATCAAGAAACTTTTTTGTTACAAGAAAGCTTAGCCAGACACCATCTGATTTTTGGTTTACAATTTTTTTTATTATTTGTTCATCAAGCAAAGGAAGATCACCTGATACCACAAGTACATAATCATCAAATGATTGCAGTACAACGTTTAGGTCTTTGACATATCCATTACCTA
>JBQTJY010000043.1:0-2587 GCA_052386635.1 Nitrososphaerota archaeon | reverse complement strand
GCGTCGTTCTAGTTGAGGTTTTTCAGGTAAATTGTCCTGGTTGCTTTCTTTATGGAATTCCTGATACAAAACATCAAAACAAAATGTCAGTTGTCCCACAGTCAAGACTGGAACTTTTATCTGAAATGGAGGAAAAGTATGAAAAAAAAGACGTAGATTATTCTATCAAACTATTAGATCACAAAGACTATGTTATTAGAACAAGAGCAACCTGCATTTTAGTTGACATTGGTGGCGAAGACAAGGTTCCATACATTGCCAAAGTATTGAAAAATGATCCAAACGAGCTTGTCAGACATGAAGCTGCGTTTTCGCTTGGTCAGATGTGCTATCGTAGTGGGATAAGGCCACTTGAGGATGCAACAAAAAATGATCCAAGTATATTTGTAAGACACGAGGCAGCAATTGCTTTAGGTGTAATAGGATCGCAGGATGCAAGAAAAACACTTGAAAAGGCACTAGATGATCCAGCAGAGCCAGTACGAGATTCTGCAGTTGTAGCCTTATCTAATTTACAATTTATGGAAAAGCTAAGCAAAAATGAAAGGTTTGCCAAGCTTACAGGTGGCTAAAGAGCCAGTACCTGTGTTCCTTGCGGTGTAGCAGAAAATTTGTATATTTTATCAATGTTAGAGTTTTCAAATATTTCTGCATCATGTGTGATTATAATTAATTGCAAAGGACTCTTTGAATTTCCACTTGTAATGTCTGATAGTTGAGAAAACACACTGACAAGTGATTTTCGTCGTTCCTCATCTAAATGAGTAGTTGGTTCATCTAAAATCATGAATTTAAGATTAGATGAGCCTAAAAGATGTGCCATGGCCAGTCTTAAGGCAATGGCAATACCTACCTGTTCACCGCCGCTAAGTGATTCAATTTCCAAGGCCTCGTTTTTTGAATAACATGTAATGGAAACTTCACGTGTCTTTTCTGACAGCAAAATTCTGTGGATTTTTGTATTAAGTAGCATCAGATATTCGGATGCCTTTGATGAAATGGTACTAAGTGCCCATGACCTAAGGCTTGTCGCAACAGGTCCATCCCTATTGAAAATTTTTGCTTGAATTGCATCAAGATCTTCAACATAATCTTGTACTATTTTGAGCTCAATTATTGCATCCTCAAGAGATTTTATCTGCTCTTGTGCCTTGTCTATCTTTTCACTTATGGCTCCAAGTTGTTGGTTTATTGTAGCCAGCTCTGATTGCTTTTCTCTGATGGACTCTCTTAGCCCTGTGAACTGTTTTTCATCAAATCCGTGAGTCTCATGTTCTAGATGTGATATTGCATCATAGAGTATTTTTGTATGAGAATCTAGGTGTGCAACTTCAACTAGATTTCCTGAAGTTATTGTTGGAACCTTTTGCACATTTACTTTCTTTTGTTCTATTTAATTTTGGATCTTTTGTATCTCTTCTTTGTTTTTTATAGAATAAGTAAGAAGTATTGCTTCTGACTCTCTTACCTTTTGTATTTTTTCAGAAAACTCATCTCTGCTCTTATTACACAATACTAATTCTTTCTCCAGTTCAGAGATTTTGTCTTGTATTTGAGATAATTCTTGTTTTAGATGTTTTTCTTGAAATAATGGATTTAGCTTGTCAACAACTGAGTCACACACAGGACACTTATTGTCCTTGAGTTGGAGTTTTGAAGATAAGGCACGTTTTTCTTCAAGTGATATTTTTTGGTTTGATAGTTGTTGTAGTTTTTTCTCTAACTCTTGTATTGTATATTCTGTATTTTCTATCTTTGACTCTAGGTCTTTTTTCATACTAACATATTCAAAACAGTCCTTACAGTCACGTATTTTACGCTCATTTTCAGCTATTTCACGCTTGAGTTCCTGAATGGCTTCTTTTGCATATGTTCTAAGCTCATTTTTTCGTGATTCTAGCTGGCTTAGCTTGTCAAGTTTTGGCAGCTCTGTCTCTAGCTCTTTTTGCATTACTACAAGTTCTTTTTCATACTGGATTTTTTTTAAAACCATCTTGTCTTTTAGTGGTTCAGATTCAACAAGTTCATTTTTGTATTTTTGAAGCTCGCGTGATAAAATGTCAATATGAGTATCATCATAGCCTATCTGTTCTTTGATTTTTTGTCTAAAATTTTTACTGACTAGTTTCATTGTCTCTGATGCTACATCAAGCTTGTCTATTCCAATAATTGCATTTAGTAGTTCTTTGAACTCTTTTGGTTTTGCTTTGATTATAGAGTTTAGTTCGCCTTGTTGAACTATAGATGCGATCTTTAGTTTTTCAAAATCTAAACCAATTTTATTTTCCACTTCTTGCGTCATTGATTCACCAAACTGTTTTCTTTCCCCAACTGCAAGTGGCATCCATTGGTTTTCAACCATCTCAGAAAACTGAGCGGCTAGTCCGCCTTTTACATCAATTCTCCTTTCTGCTTTGTAGTGTTTTCCATTTATGGAAAATATTACCTTGGCAAATCCTTGTGCTTCTCTATGTTTTATCAAACCCTTATTTGATTTTCTTGTATGTTGACCAAATAATGCAAATGTAATTGCATCAATTATGCTTGATTTACCAGCTCCGTTGTGGCCAACAAAAACTGTAACCCC
>JBQTJY010000042.1:0-3421 GCA_052386635.1 Nitrososphaerota archaeon | reverse complement strand
GTAATGCTGCTGGAAGTATCTTTTTTGCTATCAAACCCTATATCACGCCTCTTAGAATCTGTATTATCTTTTCTGCTATAATATTTGCAGCTAGTGACTGAGCTTCTTTTGTCTGGGCACCAATATGTGGTGTGCAAATAACGTTTGGAAGTGTTGCAAGTTTGTTACCTATGGCAGGCTCTGTCTCAAATACATCTAGTGCAGCACCGCCAAGGTTTCCTTTTTTTAGTGCATCATACAACGCTTCTTCATCTATTACTCCCCCTCTTGAGGTATTGATTATTTTTGCAGTCTTTTTCATTGTAGCTAATTTTTCTGCATTGATTAAATGATATGTTGAATCAAGCAATGGAACATGCAGTGAGATATAATCTGAGCTTGAAAGTAGTGTACCAAGATCTGCTTTCATCAATCCAACCTCCTTTGAAAATGCCTCATCAATTGGAATAACATCATATCCAATAATGTTCATGTTTAGTCCTCTAGCTAGTCTGCCAAGTCTTTTTCCAATATTGCCTAGCCCTACAATGCCAAGATATTTTCCTTTAAGCTCAGTTCCCATCAACTCTTTTTTAAGCCACTTGCCATTTCGTATCTCTCTATCAGCAAATGGGATCTGTCGTGCAAGTGCAAGCATCAATCCAAGAACAAGCTCTGCTACTGCAGTCATTGCGCCTTCTACTGCATTAATTACTCGAATTTTTTTTGCCTTTGCTGCAGCCTCATCAATGTTGTCAAGACCAACACCAACACGTGCAATTATTTTGCATTTTGTTGCATTATCAATTAGTTCCTTTGTAAGCTTTGTTCTGCTTCTAACAATTATGATAGAGTAATTTGAAATTTTTTCTTTTAGCTCGACAGGAGTTATTTGCGGCTCATAGCTAACCTTCAAGCCATTTTCTTGTAAAACCTTGTTTAAGATAGGATCAACCTCATCACAAATCAAGACAGTTTCATTAAAACCCATGCAAGCATCCTCTATTCACTGAATATATTCATTATGAGAAAATGAAAATAAAAATAAGAAAAAAAGGAAATTAAATTCCTAGTTCTGCTACGATTTCGGCTGCACGATCATCAGTGTACAATCCATGCAAGTTAACCTTTGGATGAGCAATGCTGTTCATTCCCATTGGAGGTACTGCATCGCTTGGATTACCAAGCAAGTAGGCATATGATGCTACTGGAGGATCTACTGCCAGTGCTTCATTCAAGCCAAATGGATCACCAACAACAAACACTGTTGCTGCACCAGAGAAGATTGCTGCATAGTCGTGATTTACGGCGACATATACGCCTGGCTCATCAAAGACTACATCTGCAATCATGTTCTGTGAACCACCAAGTAACCATGTTTCGGTACCTTGTGCTTGTACTCTATTGGCTTGTGTGACACGATCAATGATCTCACCTACAATATGCCAGTAAACTGGTTCGTTTCCTTGGTTCTCAATGAAGAACCTCACATGCTGGCCTTGTTCAATAAAGAGCAGCTGAGACTGGTATTGTTTTAGGTCTGCAGAGTTCCATGGCTGTGCAACAAAGATGTTCTTGTTTTTATCACCAAGAACTAATTCGTTGTGTGCTTCGTTTGGAACATAACCAAATGCAAATCCGTTAACAACGGTTTGAGTTTGGTGATGCTGCATCATTGCACTCATGTCATAGGCTCCATCTTCTGTCAAATACAACTGATTGTACTGTAACGTGAACTCTAGCGCATCAGGAGAGTAGAATTGTCTGTCTACTACTACTTGGCCACCATCAACTTTGGTCTTTTCAACCATTAGTTTCTTGTATCCATCAATTGGATCAACGATGGTAATACCATACATTCCGGATAATACGTGCTGATCCATTGCAGCGACGTTAACGCCAGAACAGTGGTATTTGTAAACACCAGGCACTTCAGCAACAAAACAATATGTCTTTGAAGTTCCAGGCATTACTGCGCCAAAGGTTGGTACTGCAGTCATTTGTGATGCATGCATATCGTTTCCATGTGGTGTATGTTCATCTGATGCTACTGTGAGTGTCATCATTACGACGTCACCCTGAGTAACTCTCAGTGTTGGTCCTGGCACTTGTCCGCTAAATGTCATAGCGTGGTAAGTTGCGTCACCCATGATAGGTAGCTCGGAACTTTCGCCAGTAACGTTGAACTCTACAACATTTCTTCCACTTTCGATATTTGCACAATCAACTGCTGCAAATGCCTGAGGCATTACGAGTTCTAGTCCACCCATATCACGGATAGTTTGCAACACATCAATATCCATCTTTGATGCATCAAGTGTCGTTCCTGTGATTTGGGTTTGTGTGTATGTGCTTCCGAATAGCGTTGCACTAAGTGCTGCAACTGCAGCAATAGTGAAAATCATACTATAACGCTTATTCATTGCGATCGATCCAAAACTATTGATATATAATAATTGCTTTTTGGAGAACAGTCCATATTCAAAACTTGTGTGAAAAAAGAATGAATAGTAGCACTTCTAACCTGATTTTGATTTGAAGTATAGAATTGACAAAGACTCTTTAGGAAATGTAAAGATTCCATCAAGTGCCTACTATGGGCCATTTACAGCAAGAGCACAAAAACAATACCATGTAACTGGAAGACCATCGCATCTAAATCTGATAATGGCATTTGTTATGATAAAACGTTCAGCTGCTGTTGCAAACATCAAAACACATACAATTGACAGAAAACTTGGCACTGCAATCATTTCAGCATGTGATAAAATTCTCTCAGGTAAATTCCATGATCAGTTTGTAGTTGATGCAATAAACTCTGGAGCTGGAACTGCCTTTAACATGAATGCTAATGAGGTCATTGCAAACGTAGCGCTAGAAATTTTACACAAAAGAAAGGGACAGTATGAAGTCTTGCATCCAAATGATCATGTAAACATGTCACAGTCAAGCAACGACACATTTCCAACTGCGATGCATGTTGCTATTTTGTTTAATCTTAGAGATACAATTCCAGTTATTGATGGATTGGTAAAATCATTAAATAAAAAAGCAAAACAGTTTGCAACATTTAAAAAAATTGGAAGAACTCACCTCATGGATGCGCTACCAGTAATGCTAGGTAGCGAGTTTGCAGCATATGCGACATCAATTAGTAAAGCAAAAAATGCAATTTTGCTTGCACAAAAAGAATTAGAGTTTATCGCGCTAGGCGGAACTGCAGTTGGAACTGGTGCAAACACTCCACGTGGATACAGAAATATTGCCATAGCAGAGCTTGCAAAAATCTCAAAGATCCCACTAAAGCCAGAAAAAGACATGCAACATGCCTTGCAAAGCAAGTTTGCTGTTGCAAATATTTCATCGGCTCTGAGAAATCTTGCACTTGAGCTCAACAAGCTTGCAAATGATATTAGATTGATGGCATCAGGACCAATTGCGG
>JBQTJY010000041.1:0-13297 GCA_052386635.1 Nitrososphaerota archaeon | reverse complement strand
TACTTGCAAGCGAATCTGAAGCAAACATGTATTCAATAAATGGACCTGAGATAATGAACAAGTATTATGGTGAAACCGAAGCAAGACTAAGAGATATTTTCAAAGAAGCAAAAGACAATTCTCCAAGCATAATATTCATTGATGAGATAGATGCCATTGCACCAAAACGTGAGGAGGCGTATGGCGATGTAGAAAAAAGAGTAGTAGCTCAGCTTTTGGCATTGATGGATGGTCTAACTGATAGAGGAAATGTCATCGTTTTAGGTGCAACGAATAGACCTGACAGTGTAGATCCTGCACTTAGAAGACCCGGAAGATTCGATAGAGAGGTAGAGATTTCTGTTCCAAATCAGGAAGGACGATATGAAATTCTACAGATTCACACACGTGGAATGCCGATTGCTCAAGATGTAGATTTAAAAAAACTTGCAGATGAGTTTTATGGATACACGGGTGCTGATATCAAATCGTTGTGCAGAGAGTCTGCAATGAAGGCCATAAGACGATATCTTCCAGAAATTGATTTAGAGACAGAAAAAATTTCAAGTGAAATATTGCAGTCAATGGAGGTCACCTTACAGGACTTTTACGATGCAATGCATGAAGTTGTTCCAACTGCGATGCGAGAATTTTATGTTGAAAGACCAAAGGTTTGGTGGCAAGATGTTGGTGGATTAGATGATGTCAAGGAGACGTTAAATGATAATTTGATCGTTGCGATGAAAGAACCTGCCAAGTTTCAAAAAATGGGTATCAAACCACCAAAAGGCGCATTGCTTTATGGGCCACCTGGATGTGGAAAAACACTGCTTGCAAGAGCGCTTGCTACAGAAAGTGGGGCTAACATGATACTTGTTCGTGGACCTGAGATACTATCAAAATGGGTAGGAGAATCAGAAAAGGCAATAAGAGAGATATTCAGAAAAGCAAAGGCATCATCTCCATGTGTTGTTATTTTTGATGAGCTTGATTCACTTGCACGATTCAAGTCAGGAGAAGAAAGTGGAGTTGGAGAGACAATACTTAGTCAGCTATTAACAGAGATGGAAGAAGGTGGCTCTTCAAGAGTTGTAGTAATTGGAATTACGAACAGACCTGATCTACTTGACAGCTCATTGTTAAGATCAGGTAGACTAGACCTTGTTCTTTATGTACAACAACCTGACGAAAAGGGACGATTAGAAGTCATAAAAATTTTGACAGAGCAAATGCCACTTGCAAGTGATGTTAAGTTAAAGGAAATTGCACTTGCGACACAAAACTATACAGGCGCTGATCTTGCAGCACTGTGCAGAGAGGCCGCAGTTCATGCCATGCAGAATAATTCAAACAAAATAACAAGTACCGATTTTTCCTCTGCGTTAAAACGAGTAAAGCCATCAATTACAAAAGAGGTGGATCAGTGGTACAATACAATCAAAGAAACAATATCAAATGTAGTTCCAAAGTCAATTGATAAAACATTTTATGGATAAAAATGGCTTCGTTACCGCTCATCAATCAAGCATATGAAAAGATAAAGGAAAATGGCTCACTTACAGATGAAGAGCTCTCAAAAAGCTTGACAAAATCTGGAATGGTAATTCCTGAAGACAGATTTAACAAGATATTGCTTGATTTGGAGATACTTGGAAAGATTAGAGTATCTTGGCTTACAAAAGATACGCGAAGAATCGAAGCAATAACGGAAGAAGAAGAAATTGACGAAGTGGAATTGCAAAACAAGGAATCAATGGAAAAAGACTATGAAGCAAGTTTTCCTGGAATGGAAAATAGCGAATAATTAGATTCTAAAGTGAAAAGCTGCATCTAAGGCAATGCCAACAAAAATTATCGTAAGATAAGGTGCTGTGACCTTGTATGCCTTCCATGCAAATTCCGATGTTGGATTCTTTGTTAGCTTGTAATGATATGCAAGCATCAATCCACCTGATACGGCAGCAATTACAAGATAAACCAAGCCTAGCCCAAATGCGTAAAGGGCTAGTGAATATGGCAAGAGTATTGCAGTATTAATTAGAATATAGTTTGATGTTTTTTGCATTCCAACAAGCACTGGGAGCATTGGAATTTTCGCCTCTGCATAATCGTCTTTTATTTTCATTGCAAGGCACCAAAAATGTGAAGGCGTCCAGACAAATACTAAAAATCCAACTAAAAAGCCTAACAGGTCCATAGAACCTGTTGCAGCTGCCCATCCTGCCATGGAGGCTGCACTGCCTGCAAATCCTCCAATTACAATATTTGAGGAGTTGAGCCGCTTTAACCAAATTGTGTATACTACGACATAGAAAAATATCCCAAGTGCGATAAAAAATGTAGAAACCAGATTCAATGTAAATGCTGCATAGATTACTGATGCTGCACTAACAGCCAATCCATAAATCATTGCATGTTGTGCCTTTAGTCTTCCTGACGGAATCGGTCTAGTGCTTGTTCTTTTCATTATTGGATCAATGTCTTTGTCATAGTAGTGATTCAATGCACTTGATCCAGCAGAAGCTAGTGCGCCAGCTATTATGATGTGCAGCAGATCCAGATAGTCTAGTTCGGGTCCAACTAACTTGCTTGCTGCATACATTGATGTAACTGCGGTTATCACAAGCAGAACTACTATTCTGGGCTTTGATATCTCAAGTATTTCCTTTAAACCCAATCTCTTTACGCAGTTTTAATAGGGATTTAATTTCTTCGACCTAATTGAGAATCTTTCAAAAGAATTAAGTATCACACGAAATCCATCTAGCTCAAATGAGTAATTGGGACCTTATGATGCCAGGAATGGGTCTTACTGCCATTGGAATAACAGGAGTTACAATTGCCTATTCAGGAGTTGCTCACACCTTTATTGATGGAATGCATGCGCTAACGGGCCTTACATTGATACTTGGCTTGATTTTCTTTTCTGCTGGAGTTTTAGAAGGCGGTATTTCAACAAGTAACAGAGCAAAGGCAACTACACTTGTAATATTATCAATTGCTTTAGCATTTGGAACATTTGCATTTACGCTTAGTTCTGTTTCATCAATTCCAGTTTTTGCAGGGTTGTTGTTAATCATTGTGATACCTGCAGTAGTTATCGCTTATGTTGCAATGAAGATTCCAGAATATGCAAAGCCGGTCACTGGAATTTTCATTTTAGCTGCAGGGGCCGGAATTGCTGCATATGTGGGATTTGGCCTTACAGGTCCTGATACTTATCTCATTAGTGAGCAACCTATTGAAGAGATTAAAGAAGAAATTGAAGAGGTCGCACCAAAGGCACCAGTGTTTAGTATTTCCATTTTAGCCGGATCATCAGTACAAGAAAATCCAGATTATGAGCCTGACTTGGCTCATGTTACAAAAGGCAACATCATAGAATGGATAAATGATGATAATACGATTCATACTGCAACTAGCGCTGTTGACTTTGGAGAAACATTTGATTCTAGCATGATAAATCCTGGAGAAATCTTCCAGCTTGATACTTCAAGTCTTGAGCTAGGTGAATATCAATACATGTGTATAGTACACCCATGGATGACTGCGTCGTTTGTATTAGAAGAGGTAAAAGAGCCAGTCAAAGTTGATGTTTCAATCCCTCAGGGAGCAAGCATTGAGCAAATAGGTCAGATCTACTATGACCCAACAGACATTAGTGTATCTGTAGGTACTACTGTTGTTTGGACAAATAATGACAATGCAGCTCACACTGCAACTGGTGGAAATCTTGAGCAAGGCATTTCTGGTGAGTTTGACTCTGATTTGATTCCACCAGGTGGAATTTTTGAACACACATTTAACACTGCTGGCACTAGCGATTATTTCTGTCTGTTACATCCATGGATGAAAGGAACTGTTACCGTAGAATAAATTTGCAAAATACAATAGTAATATCAACATCACAAAAGCAGATTCTATCAAGTCACGCAAAAAAGCAAAAACCAAACGAATCTTGTGCACTTTTACTTGGTCACATACAAGACAACAAGGTAGTTGTTGAAAATGTACTTTTAACAGATAATGTAGAAAAATCACCTATAAATTTTACAATTTCACCAGAACAGACTCTTCAAGGATATCTAAAAGCGCAAAAAAGCAATATGGAAATAGTCGGAATATTTCATTCGCATCCTAACTCTGAAGCACATCCATCATCTACAGACCAAAAATATATGGAGATAAATCCATACGTATGGGTAATTTTTTCAGGTATAACAAACGAGTTTAAGGCATTTGTACTTGAATCAAAGATTGTTGAAATTCCAATAGTTTAGTTATTTTTCTTAAAGGATACAGTTGCACCATCTTTTATTTTTGATAAAATAGATTTGTCTGGATTTACAATTTTTCCA
The DNA here is from genome assembly GCA_052386635.1 of Nitrososphaerota archaeon. Lineage (GTDB taxonomy): Archaea > Thermoproteota > Nitrososphaeria > Nitrososphaerales > Nitrosopumilaceae > VHBM01. The sequence goes on along the minus strand of JBQTJY010000041.1, from coordinate 8,960 downwards.
ATCACATTTACTGGCGAATATGGCTTTATCTCCCCACTTTTGCCAATTGGTGTTGGACCATAAAATAGGCATATTGCCTTTCCTGATGGCCAATACGCCACATCATTTAATTCTACAATAGGCTTTGCATTTTCCTCTGTTACATTTACAGGAGTTTCATCGGTATAGATCTCTTGGCCCCATAAATTGATCCCAACCGAAAATGGTAAAGCATCTAAAAGTGATTTTACGGTTTTTGGCGACGTTTTGTCATCTAGTTCTAGTGTTATGTTCTGTAGTTTTGGAATTTCCAGTGTGATTTTATTTTTCACGGTCTGCCTAGTTATTTGAATTAAATATCCCTTGCTTTTCAATATTTGACATGGAGATACACGTTTACGATACGTATGTAGAGGCAAAAGATGGCCATACAATGCACTTTGATGTCATTACAGATATCAAAGATCATGACAAGGCAATCGAGTTTGCAAAAAAGTGGCTAAAATCAATTGGTGAGGGAACTGCACAAGTAACAACAGAGGAATGCCAGTTTTGTCATTCACAGGGAGCCCCTGAACCAATTGCTGATGCAATCAAGAAAAATGGATTCTTCATCCAAAAGATGGAAGGCTGTCCATAAACCTTTTGAAAATACAAACTTTTTTTATTCTTTTTTTATCATTATAATAGATGAGCGCACCATCCTATGCAAAGTTAACAGTTGAAGGAGACAAAAAAACACGGTGGATTTGTGGCTGTTTTGTGACAGTTGATGATTTTTTCAAGTTCTGTTCTGAGCACAATGACGCATTAAAGCGAGCAATAGAGTCTCAGATAGATGAGCTTGATATGACTATAGTTGTAGATGACAAAAAATCATAGTACAAGAATGGCAACAAATGCAGAAACAAACACTATGGCTACAGTATTAAGTAGTTTTATTACAGTATTCAAGGCAGGGCCTGCAGTATCCTTGTAAGGATCACCAATTACATCCCCAACTACTGCTACTTTGTGTTCTTCAGTTCCTCTTGATCCCCTCATTTCAATTAGCTTTTTCGCATTATCCCATGCTCCACCAGTGTTGGCAAGATGATATGCTAAAAATATTCCAGTGACTACTGCACCAACTAAAAGACCTGCTACTGCAGTAGGGCCAAGTATTATTCCAAGAACTATAGGGGCAGCAATAGCAATGCTTGCTGATTTCCATAGTTCTTTAAGTGATGCAACTGTTGCAATATCAACACATCTTGCATAATCTGGTTTTGATTTGCCTGAAAGTATTTCAGGATCATTTTTAAATTGCCTTCTAACCTCGTCGACCATTTTTGATGCAGCCCTTGAAACGCCGTTTATTAGCTGACCTGTTATGATAAATGGAATTAATCCACCTACTAGCAGACCGATTATTACAGTAGGATTTGTAAGGCTGTAATCAAAGACTTGATGAAATACCTCGCTTGCTTCATACTGGAAAGCCTGTATCATAGCTAATGCTGCAAGACCTGCGCTAGCGATGGCAAAACCTTTTGTAATTGCCTTTGTAGTGTTGCCAACTGCATCAATCTCATCAGTGACTTTACGGTTTTCTTCACCCATTCCAGTCATCTCTACTATGCCACCGGCATTATCTGAAATTGGGCCAAATGCATCAATGCTTAGTACAATTCCTGCAAGACTCAACATTGCCATTGCAGTCAATGATGTGCCAAATATTCCATAAAGTAGTGCTTGTGAAGGATCTGGTGCAGCAGATGACGATACTGCAAATGAGATGGCTATTGCTACAACAAGTGCAATCATAAATGGGCCAGTTGACTGCATGCCTTTTATTATTCCCATCAATGTTAGTGATGCATAGCCCCACTTTGCTGATTCAGCAATTTCTTTTACAGGCTTGTATTTGTAATTTGTATAAAAATCTGTGATTCTTTGAATTACTGGGACAAGTATTACACCAACAATAGTTGAGCCAAATAATGCATATGCAATTGTGGTTTGGCCTAAAAATAGATATGTAAATACAAAGTTTAATGCAATAGCAATTGCTGCAGTAACATAAAATGCAGTGTTAAGTGGTTTCATTACATCTGAGGTTTTTCTAGAACCTATAGTTGCAGTACCGATTATAGAGGCAATCATGCCAGATGTACCAACAAGTATTGGATAGAGAATATTTTCTTGAACACCAATAAGTGCGGCAATCAGGATTGAGGCAAGCATTGTAACAATATATGATTCATAGACATCAGAGCCCATCCCTGCTGCATCACCCACATTGTCGCCAACATTATCAGCTATTGTAGCAGGGTTTCTAGGATCATCTTCAGGTATGTTAGCTTCAACCTTTCCAACCAAATCTGCACCCATATCAGCTGCCTTTGTGAATATGCCGCCGCCGATTCTAATGAAAAGCGCAATCAGACTTGCACCAATTCCTACTCCAGCAATTGTGATTGGGTCAGGGAAAGCAAAATATAGTAACGTCATTGCAAGCAGTGCCATCGCTGGAACTGCAAGACCCACTGTTGCGCCACCTCTAAATGCTAATGCAAATGTTTTTCCTAATCCATTTCCTGTTGATTGAGCAGCCCTTACTGCTGCTTTTACCGTAATCTTTAATGAAATAAGTCCTGCAATTGCTGACAGTGCTGCACCAACTGCAAAAGCAATTCCGTTTGAAAATCCTATAAAGTATCCAATAATTACAGAAAGACCTATTGCTATTGGAATGATTATCTTCATTTCTCGTCTAAGAAACGCAGACGCACCGACTCTTACTGCATTTGAGATTTCCATCATCTCTTTTGTTCCTGGATTTTGTTTTGAAACCCATGCGGCAAAAAAGGCAGCAACAACAAAAGAAGCAATGGCAGCTCCTATAGGTAGAAGCTCTTGTATTTCCATTTTATACTAGCACGCCTATTCGCGGGAAATATAAATCATTGAGAAAAAATTATCGAAGTTTTCATTTTCGTTTTTGATATGAAGAAAAGGTTTTGCCATGTAATCCTTTTCTTACAAGCTTGTTGAATCTTTTTCCATGACTAAGATATGGAAATCTCATGTGGATCAGCTCATGTACAATTGTGTTTTCCAATGTTTTTTCATCAGGTATTTTTCTGATATTTATGAATACAAGATTATGTTGCAAATATGACACACCATAATACTTGTGTGCTGAAGTTCTTCTGCCAACAGTGATTTCTTTTGGCATTTCTAAGACTTCTCTAGTCGTAAGAAGAACTTTAGGTTCAGTAATTGAAAATCTGCTTGAATAAATCCCAATCTTTTCTAAAATCTGTAGCCTAAGCTCAGGGTCAAGCTTCATGATTTTTTGTGCTAAAAATCTAGTTTATGTTCAAGTGTCAATTCTTACTTTGAGTTTTGTTTATTTTGATTCTTTCAAATTTGATTTAAGAGGGTCAGAGTTTTTAGTAGTGTAATCATGTATCATACAGCCACCGTCTCATCATACCCCATCAGATCATTGAATCAAGTACCTTTTGTGCTTTATTTCTAATTTCTGTATCAATTTTTACTATAACTAGTCCTTCATTTGGCTGCCCATACATTACGACTGAATTTGTTGGTGCAAAAATGCATACTGGAATTACAAGTAAATCCTCTTCACCATCAACAGAAATTCTAACTGGTAGTTTTGAGCTAAAACTATTTTTTATTGTCAAAATACTTTCTTTAGTTATTTGGCCAGCGGGATTTTTACAAGATAATGTAGTGTTTACACCTGTAATGGAAAGTGTTTTTCTTTCTTTTCTTTTTTCCTGGCTATCCACTATTTGTAAAGATGGGATTATGCCTAAATCTATCATATTTTCTGTTGTGGCATCGCCAACAGTAATGAGAAATGCTTGTTCTGAAATGTGTTTTTGAATATTGTTTTTATTTACTTGCTTGCTTGGCAATAAAATGCCAAGAGGGATCTTGAGTTGCTCACGAAGGTTTTCTGGAAGTCGCACAACAATTCTAAAACTTAACTTGTCGGAGCAGGTTCTGCAGCCTCTACTTTCATTTCTTCTCTAAGCTTTGCAGCAAGTATACTACATTGTGCGGCTATATTTTTTGCAGATTTTCTAAAAGCCTCAGCACTTGGAGATTTTGGATTTGTTAACATGATTGGTTTTCCTGTGTCAGAACCTTCCATGATTCCTGAATTTAGTGGAACCTCGCCAACAAATGGTATGCTGAATTTTTCGCTGATTTTTTTTGCTCCGCCCTCACCAAAAATATAATGCTTTTCACTACAACTTGGACAGATAAAATAGCTCATGTTTTCAACAACACCAATTATTGGAACGTTTAGTTTGTTAAACATTCCAATTGCCTTTACTGCAACATTGCTTGCAACATCTTGGGGGGTTGTCACTACCAATATTCCAGTAATTGGTATAGTTTGTGCAAGCGTTAATGGAATATCCCCAGTTCCTGGTGGAAGATCTACAATAAGATAATCAAGATTACTCCAGTTTGTATCTACTAAAAATTGTTTTAAAATTCCAGAAATTATTGGGCCGCGATAAATTGCGGCCTGATGCTCTTGTTCTGCAAAAAATCCAAATGAAACGACTTTAAGTCCATTTGATTCTGCTGGTTGTAATTTATTATCATCTACTTCCAAGTTTGCCTTTTGAATTCCAAGCATTAATGGAATACTAGGACCATAGATGTCTGCATCTAGTAGTCCTACCTTTGCTCCAGATTGCGATAACGCTAATGCCAAGTTTAATGCAACAGTTGATTTTCCAACACCACCTTTGCCGCTTGCAACACCGATGATGTTCTTTACTGTAGCTAGTGCAGTATCTGCATCTAGTGAACGGCCTTCCATTACTTTGGCTGTAACAATCATGTCAAAGTTTTTGATTCCTGCAATCTGGCTTACTGCCTTTCTTACATCTTCTTCAATTTCTGCATTGAATGGGCATGCAGGAGTTGTTAGCTCTAGTGTGAATTTGAGATTACCGTCATTAAGTTCTAAATCTTTGATCATTCCCATTGAAACAATATCTTTTTTCAAGTCAGGGTCAATTACGGTGCTTAATTTTTCAAGAACCTGATCAACGCCAACCATGATCAAAAAATTCCGTTTACATTATTTAAAGATAGGTCGCTTTTGTAAAATTATTCATTTCAATTATTTTGATATTAGGGATTCCTAATCTAGTTTTCAAAAATTTCAATATTTCAGAACATACAACAATTCGTTTTAGATAGTTCATCAAATCAAGAAATCTTCAGAAAAATTATTGAAAATTACCCAAAGATTCATAAATTGAAGTTCATCAACCAACGCACAGTTGTTCTCAATATCTACACTAGTTGATGTTATTAGAATACCACCTAGTCTGTTTGGAACTGTTCTCAAAAAGGCAGCAGTCAACATTTTGAAGGAAAAATATGAAAGCATGATCAATGCTGACTTGGGATACATCATCATGATTTTGGATGCAAAGGTAGAACCAATGGGAAAGATGGTACCTGGCGATGGTGGAACTTTTCACAAAGTAGAGTTTGAGGCACTGACATACTATCCAAAGCTTCAAGAGATTGTGCATGGAGAAATTGTAGACATTACTGATTTTGGTGCGTTTGTAAGAATTGGACCAACAGATGCATTACTGCACCTCTCACAAATTATGGATGATTATCTAAAAAGCGATGTAAAGTCTGGAATAATTCTTGCAAATCAAAGTGGTCGTACACTAAAAGTTGGCTCTACATTGCGTTCGAGAATTACAGCTGTTTCACTTGGCAAAGCAGCATCGATGGGAAAAATAGGAATTACATGCAGACAGCCATTTTTGGGTGCAGATGAATGGATTGCAGAAGAAATTAAAAAATCTTCAGGCTCTGAAGGAAAAACAAAAGAGGAAGAGCCAAAAAAACAAAAGAAAACAGTAGAAGTCAAGGAGAAGTAAAATGGCCAGAGAAATGGCATGTAGAAAATGCAAATGTATTACAATTGCAAAAGTTTGTGGCAATTGCAAGTCATCAGATCTTACACCTGACTGGAACGGAATCGTTGTAGTTGTAGACCCTACAAATTCTCACATAGCTCAAACGTTGGGAATTACAAAAGAAGGACAATACGCCTTAAAGGTAACATAATCAAAAACTCGTTTAAATTATTGTATAGGAATTTCTTTAATTTTGTGATGATTAATAAATACATAAAAAGCAAATTTTGCGTTGAAAATAAATCAAAAAAAGGAACTTTTACGATTTTTAGCTGAAGATATTGGCAAAGGCGACATTACAAGTAGTCTTTTGCCAAAAAAAATCATTACTGCAAGAATTATTTCAAAACAAAATTGTATCCTAGCAGGAGTAAAGTTTGCAAGAGAAATTTTTTGTTTGAAAGGATGTAAAGTCAAAGTGTTAAAACAGGATGGAAGTAAAATTAGACCAAACCAAGTGGTTTTGATAGTTTCAGGATATGCAAAGTCAGTATTAACATGTGAACGTACTGCCTTGAATCTTCTTACAAGAATGAGTGGGATTGCTACTCAAACAAATATCCTAGTAGAAAAAATTCGAAAAGTGAATTCAAAATCACATATTTTTGCAACAAGAAAGACAGCCCCAGGATTACGCTTTTTTGATAAAGAGGCAGTAAAAATTGGCGGTGGAGAGAAACATAGAATGTCACTTGATGAAATGGTCATGATAAAAGATAATCACCTAGCAGTTGATTCGCTAACAAATCTAATTCGTAAAGCCAAAAAAAAATACAAGAAAGTTGAGATCGAAGTGGAAAATCAAAATGATGCAGTCCTTGCAGCACGTGAAGGCGCAACTATAATTATGCTTGATAACTTCACCCCAAAAGAGATTGTAAAGACCACAGTGAGACTAAAAAAATTAGGATTGCGCAACAAAGTTTTGTTAGAGGCTTCAGGTGGGATTAATACAAAAAATATCCAAGCGTATGCAAAAACTGGAGTTGATATGATGTCTGTTGGAGAAATAACAAATAGTGTAAAAGGAATCGATTTTAGTCTTGAGATTTAGCTTTGTTTTGTATTAATTTTTGATAATAATTCTAAAACGGCTTTATTTTTTGGATCAATTTCTTGAATTTTGTTGCAGCATTTGATTGCCTCATTGTATTGACCTAGCTCAAACAGAGCATTTGCCTTTAAAAGTAGAGTTTCTGGATCGTATGAGCTTATGTCAAGTATTTTATCAAAATATGAAATCGATGTTTTGTACTTGCCACGCATATAGTGTATACTTCCAATTATGAATAAAACATCAAGATCATCTGGCCTTTTTTCTAATAGCTCAGAGCCGATTTGAAGTACCTTGTCGTATTGTTTGGCTTTTACAAGATTCTTTAGCTCTTTTTTTCTTTTAATAATCTCTTTTTGTTCTATGCTTTTGCGAAATAATCCTGTCAATATCTCAAAAAAATTACCGAGTAAATAAAAAAGCTAGCTTATAGCAAGCATTCGCTCTATTGCCAGGCGTGCCTTTTCTGCAATTTTTTTTGGCACCCTTACTTCATATTTATCTTCAAGCAAAGACTTGTAGACTTTGTCTAGTGTAATCATTTTCATGTATTGGCATTCTGCCTTTTCTGATGCTGGAACAAAAGTTTTGGTTGGATTTTGTTTTCGCATTCTATACAAGATTCCTGTTTCTGTTGCAATTACAAAGTTTTGTGTTTGGGAATTTTTAACATAGTTCATCATTCCCTCAGTTGAAAGAATCTGGACCTGTCTGTTGTTATAATCACCAACTGCAATATCATACAACATTGGAGTTGTACAACTACATTCAGGATGTACTACTAGTTCTGCATTTTGAAGAGACTCTAGTTTATTTTGGATATCTTGTGAGCTAATACCTGCATGGACGTGGCACTCTCCTGCCCAGATGTACATATTTTTTCTTCCAGTTATTTTAGAGACATAAGACCCAAGGAACATGTCTGGCAAAAATAGTATTTCTTGATTTTCTGGAATTGCCTTTACAACATTTATTGCATTTGATGATGTACAACAATAGTCTAGCTCTGATTTTATTTCAGCAGTTGTATTCACATATCCTACAGTTGCTGCCCGTGGATGTTCTTTTTTCCACTGTCTTAGCTCATCAACTGTTATAGAATCAGATAGCGAGCATCCTGCTGCAGGATCTGGTATCAAAACTTTTTTTTCTGGACAAATTATTGCTGCAGTTTCTGCCATAAAATGTACACCACAAAATAGTATTGTTTTTTGATCAGTTTTTGCTGCTTGCCTTGAAAGACCTAGTGAATCTCCAACATAATCTGCAATGTCTTGAATATCTGGGATCTGGTAGTTATGAGCTAGGATAACTACATCTTTTTCCTTTTTTAGTTTTAGTATTTCTTTTTTTATATTCAAACAGACATAATGGTTTTACTTGGCATTTAAAACATGATGTTATAGACTATAATTTTCACAAATCTAGCAATTCTGGCAATTTTTGCCAAATCATGTACCTATTCTGATATCACCTGAGCATATAGAACGCAGGCATTCTATTGCTGAAAGTGTTGCAAGCCTGCTTGTTTTTGGGTTGTTTTGGTCAGGCACATTTTCAACCTTGATTGATATTTTACCAAACTTTCCACTTGCTTCTATTTGATGTGTGTTTTTGTCAGTATTTGGATCTGCAACAATTCTTACTTTGGTTTTTTTATTGCCAAGACCTGTCAGGCTTAAGAGTGCAGCTACATTGATGTTTGCTGGAAATAGTTTGACTGCATCTTCGGCATTTCCTTCATAGATTGTTGTAGAGTTTTTTATTTTATCTAAGTTAATGTCTGATGTTTCAAAAAATTTTGCCCCTTTTAGTGATTTTGGATTTTTTGTTGTAACAAGTGTTAATGATTCTAGTTCATCTTTAACAGATTTGATTGTATCAAGGCCAGCTATTGCACCTGATGGGAGATAAACCTGTTTTTTAAAATCTTTACATCCTTCTAT
>JBQTJY010000040.1:0-3919 GCA_052386635.1 Nitrososphaerota archaeon | reverse complement strand
TTTTAGAATTGACACAAGTTCTTGATTGTAAATTGTAGCGGCTGGGTGTATTGTTATAAAATACAGTCTGCCGTCTTTTTTTAAAAACTGGCCACGATTTTTAGTAATGTCTTTTCCATCCAAAAGTGAGCTGTATGCTGTATTTCCCATAACGCAAATAATTTCTGGCTTTAGTATTGCAAGCTCTTGCTCAAGATAGCCTCGACAAGCCTCTTGCTCTTTTTGTGTTGGGACACGGTTGTTTGGGGGTCTGCACTTTACTACATTAGTAATGTATACTGAATCTCTTGCAAGTCCAGCCTCTTCTAGTGCCTCAGTTAGTCTTTTGCCTGCTGCGCCAACAAACGGCTCACCAATCTTGTCCTCGCTTCTTCCTGGAGCCTCGCCAATAAAGACAATCTTTGCGTTATGGCTTCCTTTTCCAGGCACTGCATTTTTTCTTGATTTACAAAGCTCACATTTTGTGCAAGAGACTACCTGACTTTTAATTGACTCTAGTGAGTTTTCTGTCATTTATGATTTGACACTTTTTACTGTAGCAACTGCCCTAATTGTAGGCCCGCCATTTCCCATTATCATTGACTGCATTGGGTCTCCTTTTCCACAATTTGTAATCGGTCTTACTGTAAAGTCATTTCCACACGCATCAATTGATTTGAAAAATTCCGGTGCAGTTCCGATTACTATTACATCTCGCAAAAGATCTGTTATCTGGCCATTTTCTATTTTTTGTGCAAACTGGCATGATATACTCCAGTTATATCGCTTCATGTCAATTGATGGCACCTTCATATTTGAAACAAGATATCCTGATTTGACATCACGTATCATTTCTTGAGGATCCCAGTCACCTTTTCCTATACATGTACAGGCCATTCTGATTAGCGGCATGAACTTGTATGATGTTGCCCGCATGTTGGCACTTGGTTTTGTATTAAATATTTCTGCAGTCTCACGGTTTTGCATGTGGTTTACTAGAACGCCATTTTCAATTAGCGTTGTTTTTGATGATTTTACTCCTTCATCATCATAGCCGTACCATCCAAGGCTTCCATGAATAGTTGGATCATCAAAGACGTCAAGATTTTGTGAGCCAATTTGTTTGCCAATATTTCCTGCCCACCATGCACCACCTGCCCATGCCATTTCTTTTCCAAGTACTCGGTCTGCTTCTGATGGGTGGCCAAGTATCTCATGTGTTAAAAGTGCGACAAAATCAGGATTCATTACAACAGTTGCTCTTTCCTCACTAGCTGGCTTTGCGTCAATTAGATTAGATGACATTTCTGAAACAAATTTTGCAGTATCAAAAATGTCTTTTCCATCTGATAGTTTTTCAATCCCACCACGCCCGCCCACGGTGCTATCTACAGATTGTGTCAGTCCTGATTCATGTGCTGTAGCCGAAAGTTCTGCTATCACATCTGTATATTCTTGAGTTATTTTAGAGCCTTCACTACTTACAAAATATTTTCTTGTCTTACCGTATCCAATACTTACTGATGACTTTATGATTCTTTTTTTCTCATGGATTATTTTGTCACAATCAAATCCAATCTTTGCAAGCTCTTCAATGTCTGGCTCTTTACGAACAGGAAAAACTATCTTGTCCTTTACTGTGGGAATAAAGGCAAGTTGTGTCTTTTGTTTTTTCTTGCTTGCATAATCTCTTGCACTAGATAAGGCCTCATCTGTAGCAGCCATTATTTCAGAAATGGAAGATGGATTTGATACTGAGAAAAATCCCCATACTCCATCATTTAATACGCGAATCCCAAGTCCTTTATCAAACATTGAGGCTGTGTGTTCTATTTGCCCATTTTCAATTACCAGTCCTTCTTTTGTAATGATTTCTGCACGTACATCGCAATAATTGCACTTTAATGCAAGTGCATGTGAGATGGCTTTATCTGCAAAATCTTCAATGTCTGATTCCAAACATTACACGATACAAAAAACTGCTTCCTAAATCTTTGTATCAAATTGAGTTATGAATAAAAAGGCAGATTGTAGTTTTGATGCATGTCAAAAATTGTAGTCGATACTAGCATAATCATTAACGGTCAGATAATAAAACAAATCGAGTCTGGCCAGATTAAAGACTCTGAAATTATAATTCCTATAGCAGTACTTGATGAGCTACAATCTCAAGCATCCCAAAAAAGAGAGCAGGGCTTTGTTGGTCTGGTAGAAATAAAAAAACTAAAAGAATTTGAAAAAGAAGGAATATCAATCAGGTTTGATGGAGTGCGGCCAAGCCTTGATGAGATTAGGCTAGCTGATCGTGGAAGAATTGACGCAATCATAAAAGATGTGGCAAAACAAAACAATGCAATTCTTTACACTTCAGATAATGTGCAAGCACTTGTAGCCCAGGCTGAAGGAATTGAGGTTACATACATCAAACCAGAAATAAAACAAACGACACTAGAATTTTTAAGATTTTTTGATTCTGAAACAATGAGTGTCCATCTAAAAGAAGGAAGAAAGCCCATGGCAAAAAGAGGAAGACCAGGTGCATTCAAGCTTGTCCAAATTGACAACATGACACTGACAAGCGACTATCTGCATAACATAACAACACAGATTTTAGAAGTATCAAAAACAAAAGACTCGCCAAACGTTGAAATCTCAAGACCAGGCGCACTTGTAATCCAGTACCAAGATTATAGAATAGCAATAACGCGTCCACCATTTTCAGAAGCATATGAGATTACAATAGTTCATCCAATAGTAAAGATGACAATTGAACAGTACAATTCATCAGCAAAACTGATGAAAAGATTTGCAGAAAGTGCTGAAGGAATTTTAATTGCAGGTCCACCAGGTTCTGGGAAAAGCACACTTGCCTCAAGTCTTGCAAACTTTTATCATAATTTGGGCAAAATAGTAAAGACATTCGAGTCGCCACGAGACCTACAGGTTGATGAAGGAATAACACAGTACACAAGACTGGATGGAAGCTTTGAAAATTCTGCCGAGATTTTACTTCTTGTAAGGCCTGACTATACAATATTTGATGAGGTTAGACGTCATGAAGACTTTAGAGTTTTTGCAGACCTGAGGCTGACAGGAGTTGGCATGGTTGGTGTAGTTCATGCAAACTCACCAATTGATGCAATCCAGCGATTTATTGGGAAAATAGAGCTTGGCATGATCCCAAGTGTAATTGACACTGTAGTCTTTGTAAAGGACGGCAAAATAGCAAAAACATACGAGCTTGATCTTAAAGTAAAAGTGCCATCTGGCATGGTAGAACAAGACTTGGCAAGGCCAGTAATTGAGGTTAGTGATTTTGAAAGCAATTCACTAGAATATGAAATCTATACTTTTGGTGAAGAAAATGTCATAATTCCTGTCTCAAAAAAGTCAGGTAGTTTTGGAATTGAAAGACTAGCAGAAGAAAAAATCAAGGAAACATTTCGACGATTTGATCCACAAGCCGAAGTTGAGATACTTTCAGGAAACAGTGTCTAGGTAACAGTAAACAAGCAAAACATCCCATCCATTATTGGTCGTGGAGGAGCCACAATAAATGATCTTGAAAAAATGCTTCAAGTACACATTGACGTGGCTCCAAAAGAGTTTGAATCTGCACAATCTGATTACAACATTCCGTTTGATCTTTCCGAGTCAAGATCTTCACTAATACTTGATGTCGGAAGACAAAACAGTGGTGCACACGCAGAGATTTTTGTAAATGACAAGTTTGTTATTTCTTCGCGCATTGATAGAAAAGGCAAGATAATGATATCAAAACGCTCAGATGCAGGAAAAAAACTAGTAAAAAGTGCCTTTTCAAAAAATGATATTCAAATTTTCATCAAGTAACTAGATATTTTTAAAATTATCAATAACTTTTGGATTTGATTTCAAAAATGTAATGAATTTTCGCAACTGCTTGATTGTTTTTGGGTTT
>JBQTJY010000039.1:0-3701 GCA_052386635.1 Nitrososphaerota archaeon | reverse complement strand
CGTCTGGCAAATTTACAAATCCATCTGGTCCTCCAGTCTCTACCTTCCAAGGGGTTCTAATTGGAAATGATTCTCCAGTGTATGGGTGCTTGAATGTTCCAGGGTCTGAAATCGCAGTCCAAATATTTCTGCTGTAAAAATCAGTCAATCCCATTACAGGATTCCATGCTCCTTGATAGATTTGCTTTACGCCAATTCTAAGAGTATCAGAGTCACTACGTGAATTGATTGGTGTGAATCTGCTTGGCACGCCAGCCCCAAAGTCGTTTATTATTCCATTTATTTTTGGGCTGGCAACATATTGATCAATTCTGCTTGCAATAAAAATCCGTACTGACTCTTTTATTCCTTCAACTGTTGCCTTCTTTATAAGATCACTGCGTTCCTGAGCTGAGCTAAAATTTCCAGTATAGATTTTTTGTGTGATTGAATCAAGATAATCGTTTTTGTAGTTCCAGTAAGTCGGATCATTAAAGCCAGGCATGCTAGAAAACCATGGAGCATACATCTGGGCAAGACCAACTGGATCATACTTTACAAATGCAGAACGTCCACCCCATCCTTCAGTGTAAATATGCCATTTCAGCTCAGCAGGATTTGAGCCATACACAACAACAAAGGCCTTGTTCAGATCACCAAAGTCTTTTACTACTGTAAATCCAAGTTTTTCTAGCTCTGATGAGAGGATCTCTCCTATTGATTTTCTTACAGGATCATCACCACGAATAAAAATTCTAATTTGAAGCTCTTCATCCTGATATGTCCATTTTCCATTGATTTTTTTTGCCCCCTCTTCTTCTAGTTTGCTTGAGATCATCTTACCTGCTAGTTCTGGATTATACTGGAAATGAAATGACTCTAACTCATCTAATATGTAAAAATAATCTGGATCAAATGGTCCATAATGTGAGATCATTGAAACTCCATAGCCTCCCATCAATTCATCTACAATGAGATTTCGGTCTATGAGATAGTTTAGTGCAAACCTAACCTCAACAAAAGAAAATGGGTTGAACTTGTCTTCCTGGGCTGGATTTACAAGAATGCTATACGAGCCTCCAGTTGATTGAAAAATCTGCAGTCCTTGGCGTGATTTTGTGTCTTCAAGGCGCTCGGAAGGCATTCTGTAATAGTATAGATCCAAATTTCCGTTTCGAACCTCTTCTAGTGCAGTGTTTTCATCCAAATATTGCACAAACTGAATTGTATCAACAAATGTGGCCTTTTCAGCAAACGCTAAAGGAAAACAAATAGTTGCCAGCAATGCAACTATCAAAAGTTTCATGAAAAGATCTTTTTTGATGTTGATTATAAAGTTCTAGAGAAAATAGATTATTATAAAATTGATTTTGAGTCAAGTTGTTGAATACTAGTATGCTAATAAAAGGACTAGAGGCAGTAATTCCAGGTGGCATATCAATCCAAGATTTTTGTGCAATAGCAAACACTGACAATACCATGGCAAAAAAAATACTGGAAAATTTTGAAAAAAACGGCATTGGACGATTTGAAGGAAATGTAATTAATTTTGATTCTGCAGATAAATTAAAGGCTGCAATATTTGCAATAAAAAGCGGTGCTACAATTGATGAGGTAGCAGTTCATCTTAATTGGCGCGATTTTGAGGGACTTGTGGCAAAAATATTTGAAGATAAAGGATTTAGTGTAATTAAAAATCTCACACTTACCAAGCCAAGAATGGAAATTGATGTCGTTGGAATAAGACTAGGAGTGGCTGTTCTAGTAGACTGTAAGCACTGGAAAAGGCAAAGCCCGTCCACTCTAAAAAACACTGTAACAAAACAAATTCAGCGTGTAAGACGCTATGTTAAAAAAACTAGCGGTGCCATGGCAGTTCCTGTTATAGTTACATTGTATCATGAGCAGCTTAGTTTTATAGAAAAAGTTCCAATAGTTCCAATATTGCAGTTTTCCTCGTTTGTTGATGAGCTTTATGGAAATCTAGATCAGGTTAACGTTATAGAAACAGCGTAGAAATAAAAAATGCAATTGTTCCTAAAGCAAATACTTGGGTAAGTTTTAGTGCGTTGTCAAGTGCTTTTGAATAGTCTTGAAATATTGTGCTTCCCATTACTTTGACATTTGATGAATTTTCCAAGACCTCATAATATCCTGAGTTGATGGTTTTTTCTGCATTTTTTGCTATATCAAGATACCAATCTGCGATCTGTTGAGGCTTTGATATAGAGCCAAACTGATAATAGCCATTTTTGTTTCTAACAGGCATTACTGAATAGTGGCTATCTGATGTACAGATTTCAAGTAGAGAGTGGCCATTTTTTGTAAAATGATTTACAACATATTCTCTTATTCCGTTTTGCATATTGTTTGCGTCTGCCCAGCCAAGAAAGTATTTTTTCTTGTTTATGCTAAGACAGAGAACACCTAACCCACCCAAAGCAAGATCTGATGAGATTACCTTCATGGCAGCAGAATTTGCATATCCAAATTCCAATGGATGTGTTTCTTTTGTTATCAGTGTTTCAAGACAAGACTTTGCTGCTTTGAGCAAATCTTCAGAATCGTTTTGAGAAATTTCTCCGCCCATCGCGTTATGACAATCAACTATCAAGATTTTGGCAAAATTTCGATTTTTTGAAAATTGTTCAATTTCATTTTTTATCGAAGATGGAATGTCTTCCATACCATGTGGTGATAATGACAAAAACAAAACTGCAGTCTTGTCAAAGAGCAGTCCTACTGCCCGTCCCTTGTTAATTTGTACCGTAACTGGCTCTGTACATGTCAATCCTTTTTGAGGCACCGAATAGTCGGTTAGGCTTCTAAGGTAGCTTTCTACTTCTTCTTTTGAAGGTAAGTTTAGCGAATGATCAGATACGCCATGCATTACCATTGCTGAAGAACCCATGTTCTTGTATATCAGATATGGAATGTTGCTTCCCCCCACTGGATGAAATGGCCCCGGATGAATTTCTGGAATAACCAATCTAAAATCAGTTTTGTTGTCCTGAGAACACAGCCTAATTTGCGTAGTTGTAATCTTGGATTTTTTTGATACTTCTTCCATTAATGATTCCATCTCAGTTGAATCGTTTTTTGATTTTGATACTAGATATGCCTGAACTAGTTTGTGGGTGCTTTTTACTCCGGGCTTTCCTGCCCTATCAGTAAGATAGGACCAGACAGTTGCAATACCTAGGAAAGTAACTCCAATCAAGAATGTTTGTGGTTCTAAAATTTTTGCCCACAAGTTCATAGGCACTAGTACCAAGAACATGACAAGGGGTTGGATAAAACATACAGCCCATGCCTTTTTCATGCTTGCCCCAAATACCGTGGT
Organism: Nitrososphaerota archaeon; assembly: GCA_052386635.1. Lineage (GTDB taxonomy): Archaea > Thermoproteota > Nitrososphaeria > Nitrososphaerales > Nitrosopumilaceae > VHBM01. Next base: position 379 of record JBQTJY010000039.1, on the reverse strand, counting down.
ATAAAGTCCGATACGAAATCCTGCAAACAGAAACATTCCTTCTATAACATAAAAAATTGATGCTTCGCTTTTTGATAAAACGGTTACAGCAAGCAGCCCTGAAAGTAGTATGACAAGCCACAGAATGTTGCCAAATAAAGACATGTGAAGTGATTTTGAGTATTCTTTGTTTTTTGAATAACGCGAATCAAGATACTGTGTTGATGCTAAAACAGCCAATACAGCACCCACTCTTACAATAAAATCATCTGTCTTTAGGTAACCAAAAACTACAGTTGCTACAAGCAACGTTGTAACAATTAACGATAATAGTAGTGAATGAATTTTTGAAGATGGATTGATAAGAGTTAGTGTGTATCGTCGATGGATGTTTGATACA
>JBQTJY010000038.1:0-19783 GCA_052386635.1 Nitrososphaerota archaeon | reverse complement strand
AATAACTAACTAAAATCAAAAGCAGTTATTTGCCTAACGCTTTAATTTTTGCAGCAGTAATCTCGGCTGCCTTTTTGCCTGAAAACAGCATTGCGCCAAATGTTGGTCCCATTCTTGCAAGGCCATGAGTTTCAGTTACAGTCATGCCTGCAACAACAAGCCCAGGAAACACCTCGCCTGTTTTTTCAACAACTGCATCCTCGCCTTGATCAACCCACATTGGGTTCATTCCTTTCCAGTCTACTAGTTTTCTGTCAACAAGACGCTTTACTGCAACAGAGTCATGTCCTGATGCATCAATTACCATTTTTGCTTCAAGGGCAACAGGATCAACACATGTAATGTTTCTAGGCAGTGCAGAAACTGGCATCCAGTTTACAACAATTCCTGCAACGCGACCATTTTTCAAAACTAAATCATCAAACTTTGTCAGATTAAGAAATTTGACACCTGCATCACATGCAGCAGCTATTAGTTTTGATGCAGCATGAGGCCCAGGTGTAATGTACAGTCCATCTGAGACCTTTTTGTATGGAATGCCAAGCTCATCCCATATTTTCTGAGCAGGCTCTCTAACAGTTACAGGATTCATCATATAGCCGCCAAGCCAATATCCACCGCCAAGATAGTTGTTTTGCTCTATAATCAAAACTCTAAATCCCATGATTGCAAGCTCGCGTCCTGCAGTAAGGCCAGCAGGCCCTGCACCAATTATGATGACATCCGAGTCTGCTCTATCAATTAAGACAGAATTAAACTCGTTTGCAATTGCTCGTGTTATCTCTACTTCGCTTACGTTTGTAAAGATCTTTTTTGGTTTTTCTTGTCTAACCGCCTCTTGCATGGCTTGAATCAGATTTGCAAGCCATTAATAGTTTGCCATGATTTTTACAACTTACAAAAATGTTGATTAATGGTAGAATAATCTTTCAAACATAATTGGCAAAGATTTCAACATTTGATGGTGCAGGATTTTGGAAAAATGCATTTGCCCACCAGCGAGGCAAACTGCTAAAAATGGTTAAGGTTCCTGATGATCAAATCAAAATTCTTGCAAACAAAAAATATGCAGAGCTTCCAGCTCCGCTGCGTTATGAAATCGAAACAAGTGGAATAAACAAAAAAGATCTAGTATAGTTAGGTTGTACTAACCTTTTTTCATTCTAGTTTTCTAGAATGACTGTGTTGTTAGGCAAGAATCACCAACAAATATGCAAATTATGACAAGAATTCCTTATATCAAAAATTTATATCCAAAATCAAGGAAATTTGCATTAAATTGACTGTAGCTAATCTAAAACAATCAACAGAATATGTAAAACCAAAAATGAACTGGGCTAAAGTAGAGGAAGCTGAAAACTTTGCAAATACAGTAAAACTATATCGTCAAGGAAAAATCGACTCTGATAATTTTAGACGATTCAGATTACAGCATGGTGCATATGGAACAAGGATGACAGATGACTATGCAATGGTTAGAATCAAAATTCCAGCAGGCGAGATTTATCCAAGCCAGCTTGAACGAATTGCACAGCTAAGTGAGGCATTCTCAATTGGCAGCGCACATGTATCAACTAGGCAAAACATCCAGCTTCACTGGGTCGTTTTAGAAGATGTCTCAGAAATTATGCGTGGTCTGGCAGAAGTTGGTCTAACAAGCAGAGAGGCATGTGGAAATACTGTAAGAAATGTAATGTGCAGCCCATTGGCAGGTGTTTGTTCAGAAGAAGCATTTGATGCAACACCATATGCATTTGCAACAGCAAGATTTCTCTTAAGAAATCCAATGAATCAAAACCTCCCAAGAAAATTCAAGTTCAATTTCACATGTTGTGAGAAACATGGAATGGCAAGAATCGCAGATGTTGGGCTAATCCCACAGGCAAGAGATTTAGATGGAAAGATTCAGCGCGGATTCAAGGTATTTTTGGGTGGAGGATTAGGAAACAAGTCATTTGTAGGACACCAGCTAGAAGAATTTACCCCAGAAGAGGATCTACTATACACATCAATTGCAGTCTTGAGAATTTTTGATAGACTTGGGAATCGAAAAAACATGGCAAGAAACAGAATGCGGTATTTGGTAGATGAGATGGGTTGGAATAATTTCCAGAATCTAGTTCTAAAGGAAAGAATGATTGTGCGAGCCACTCAATCAGTAGTAATAAAGCTTGAAGTCGATAATGCTCCAAAGGAAATCAAAAGGCCAATCAGAATAACAGATTCAGACGGAAGAGCGCCACCTGATGGATATTCACGATGGCTCAAGACTACAACATTTAAGCAAAAGCAGGCAGGATTTCGTGCAGTCTTTCTAACGTTAGAGTCTGGCGATATGACTGCAAATCAGCTTCGTTCTTTGGCAAAAATATGCAGCGAGTTTTCCGCTGAAGGGTTTGCACGAAATGGATTTTCACAAGACATTGTGTTAAGATGGGTTTCAGAAGATGAACTGCCTAGATTGTATTCAAGACTGCTAGAGGCAGGCCTTGCAAATCCAGGCTCACTTACAATGGCATCCCCTGTTGGCTGCTCTGGTACCACCTCCTGCAACTTGGCACTCACAAACTCACATAGATTAGCAAAAGAGATTCAGCGAAAATTCATTGAGCTAAAACTAGATGAAGATGAGACACTACATGATGCAACAATAAAGATTAGCGGCTGTCCAAACTCTTGTGGCCAGCACGAGATTGCAACAATTGGCTTTTATGGTGGAGGTGGGCGTGTAGGAAAAGACATGTATCCCGTGTATCAGCTCTCACTTGGCGGAAGAGCAGACGGCGAGGCAATGCTTGGAGTAAACTGCCTTCGTGTTCCTGCAAAAAGGATAATCACAATTATTTTAAAAATAATTGAGCTCTTCAAGAAAAATAAAAAGCAAGACGATACACTAGCCTCATGGATTCATAGAATCGTAAAAGGAAATGAAAACTCGGAAATAAAATCTGTAAATGACTTTAAGAAAATTCTAGAACCACTTATCATACCCCCAACAAAAGAACAAGACAAGGATTTCTATGCAGACTATGGAAGCGATTCAAGCTACCATACAAGAACAGGAAAAGGCGAGTGCGCTGCTTGAGCAGAGAAAAAACTCTGCGTACTACAATAGACGCAGACTCGTTAAGATCTGAGCTTAGAGACAACAGCGTACGAGTTATCGATGTAAGACGGGAAGAAGATTACAAGCAAAACCATATTCCAAATGCTGCAAACCTCCCACTTGCAAATTTACTATCTGATGACAGCCCAGATAAGGTGCTCAAGATGGCGCAATCATTTGGAATCGATGACGAAACTCCAGTTGTAGTATATGATGATACATTTGGCGCTCTTGCATCACGTGTTGCATGGACTTTACAATACATAGGACACGATGATGTATCACTTCTTGATGTAACATATGGACAATGGAAGTCACTTGGCCTTGAAAATGACACAAAGGTTCCATCATTTGGGAAAAAGGATCATTCTCTAAAATTGCATCCAGACATTTTGGCGACAGCAGATTATCTTGAAAAGGCAAAGGAAAAAGAAAATGTCATTCTAGTTGATAATCGTGAGAGGCTAAACTATCTAGAGCAACACATACCTGGTGCAATAAACATACCATATAGAACGCTTGCATCAGCTGATAAAATTCTAAGACCAAAAGACGAGCTAAAACGCCTTTTACAAAATCGAAATGTCAAAAGTGATGCAGAAGTAATTACTTATTGTGGAAGTGTTGGAACACTTTCTGGACTTGCATATTATGCACTAAAGTCAGTTGACCACCCAAACGTAAAGCTGTATGTTCGCTCATTCAAGGAGTGGAAAAACCTAAACCGACCAATAGTAAAACAGGAAAACGCAAACTATTGGGACTTGTCAGCAGAATAAACTCAAAAGTACAGTTTGTATCAAAACACTCCACCCGAAATTATAAAATGGTTTATAATCTATATGATTTAGATGAAATTTGTGCAAACACTTTCAATATATTTAGCGCTTGGAATATTTTACATTTTAATGATACCAACATCAAGTGCGGATCAGCTTGGAAACGAACATTCTAGAGTTTTTATCACAGACTCTGACGGCGGAGCTACTGATTTTAATTTTGATGGTAAGGCCGACCTTTTTGTTAGGGCACACAATATAGGAAATGAAAAACAACTTTACAAAATTGATTATACTTTACAGGATTCATGCGTTCAAGGTACTACATATGACTCGGCGAGAATGAAAATAGGTTTTACAAATCTAGATTATGACTATACAAAGCGCTTTTGGCTATCTCAAGGAATTGAAGCATGGAATCCGTGGTTTAAATCAAAATCCAGTATAGATGAGAACAAAATAATAGATTTGGCAACCAATTTTCCATGGGGGCTTCCACTTCCATTTTCGACTTCAAACGGTGATGACGTAATAGTGAAAAATCCAGATCAAATAAAGGGCTCATTTATGCATCAAGATAAAGTCTCAGAACTTGATGGACAGTCTGGATGGAGCGGTTCTGTTTTTTTCAGAGCTCATACAGGTGAATATTTAGTATGGGCTATTTTGCCAAGTGGTGGTAACATTGGCTGCTCTGGCCTTGCAGGCATTGGCATTCCAGTAATAATAGAGTAATAATACAAAAATTCACTTGTTCTAAAAACAAAATCTTAATTTCTATGCTACTTCGTTTCGAAGCATTTTTGTTATTGTAGCCTCTACGTTATCAAAAAGAGCAAGCATTTTTTGCTTGTTTTCACACAAATAATCAATACCTTTGTCTTTTAGTCTGATTTTCCAGAGTCTAATTTCACGGTGTTCCTCAAAAAATTGCTCGATCATTTGTGGGCCAAACTTTGATGAATCAATAAAAAGATCAAAGTTGTTTATTGTTTTCTCAATGTCTTCTTCTTCAATTGAGGATCTGACGTCTTGAATTGCAAGACTAACCTCCTTTAGATTTTTAATTGGACTAGGTAGTCTCTTTTTGACACCAAGAAGTCCCTTCTTTTCAGTTCCAATCTTTTCTGCCATCTCTGGTGCCAAGTCATAGACAGCGATTTTATGAAATGTCTGTTTTTTCTCATTTTTGACAATTAGTCCTTTCTCAAGCAATTTTTGCAAAGCCTCTTCAACTTCTTTTTTATCAATAAATGTAGTCCAGACTATAGCACCAATTGTATGATAGTTTTGCCTAATTGATTCTAGCACAACAACTTCAACAATTCTCTTGAATCCTTCTTCCAGTCTTACATTTGTAAAGTCTTTGTCTTTGACTGCCTTTCTTGCATTTTTAACATCAATTTCAATTGTACGCTTTAATGCTTCAAGTGATTCTGGGACTTGGTTTAGTAAAGAAAGAAAACATGCCTTGTTGTACCATGCCATTCCATATGTCGGGTCTGACTCTATTGCCTTTTCAACACAGTCAAGTGCCTTGGAGTAGTTTTTCTTTTCATAATGAACTAGCCCTTTTAGGTTCCAAGCTTCGGCGTTTGTGACATCGATATCTAAAATCTTGTCATAAATTTTCACTGCTCCTTCATAATCATCAAGATGAAATTTCGCATATCCTAGTTTTAAAAGTGAGTCAACATGGTTAGGATCAATTCTTAATACTTGCTCAAAAACACGTACCGCCTCCTCAAGCTTTTCATCTGCCATGAGGTTTACACCCTTTTTGAAAAGCTTGTTTTTATTATAATCTACATTTGTGAGGCTTGTCTCTTCTGGCATTTTCTCTTTTTGAGGCTTTTTTGCAAACGGCTTTTTCATCTATTCCGATATTGGAAATTTTTCAGATAAATACTATACTCAAGTTTCAAAGTACAAAGCTATAGGTACAACAACACACACCAAATACAAAAATACTTCGTAATTACATCATCGATATTGCCAAAGCCTAAAATCGAGGTCCAGGGTGCCTCCCCCTTTAGCCAGGCATCTGGCGTCTTTGAGGTTGAAATCGCCATATCTGATTCAAGACCTTCAGACGAAAGCATGCTTGAAAAAAACTTTTCCTCGCTATGGAAAGAGGACTTTCACCTAAGGGTCACCGATAGGCAGTTTAGCGCAGTTTTAGGCAGTGATGCTAATCCTCTACCAGATGCAATTTTTGATCTTGATGTTGTCTGGATAGTTGTTTCTGACAAATTTTCCTCAATATACACAGTTTTTGATGTTGATGTATCTGAGATGAAAAAAGAAGGAAAAAAACCTGCCAAAGTTGCAGAAAAAAAATCGATTCCAAAAGATTTTGATATATTACAATATGGTACACGTGGTCCAGCTGGTCCAAAAGGACAACAAGGACCGCCAGGCCCTCCAGGTCCACAGGGTCAAAGAGGACCCGCAGGTCCATCAGGAGACAAGGGCCCTCAAGGTCAGCCAGGTGATAAAGGCGACAAGGGACTGACAGGTGACAAGGGGGCACGTGGCGACAAGGGAGACAAAGGCGACAAAGGTCCTACAGGAGATAAAGGAGAACGTGGTGACAAAGGGCTTCCTGGAGAGAAAGGCGAGCGAGGAGAAAAAGGTCAGCCAGGTGATAAAGGTGACAAGGGAGTAACAGGTTCACCAGGCGAGCGCGGTGAAAAAGGTCCTACTGGCATTCCAGGTCCACCAGGCGACAAGGGAATTTTAGGTGCTCCAGGTGAACGGGGTTCAAAAGGACCAACAGGTGAAAAAGGTCCACCAGGTGAAAAAGGAACTCAAGGTCCGCAAGGTCCTGCTGGTGATAAAGGATTAACTGGAATTCCTGGACCACAGGGAGATAAAGGCCCACAAGGTCCTATGGGTGATAAAGGCGACAAGGGAGTAACAGGACCAATAGGAGAACGTGGCGAAAAAGGTCCAAGAGGTCCACAAGGTCCACAAGGCGAGAGAGGATTGCAAGGTCCACCAGGAGATAAAGGTCCACCAGGTCCACAAGGAGTACAAGGCCCACAAGGCCCACAAGGCCCACAAGGACCAAGAGGACAACCAGGTCCCCAAGGCGAGTCAGGTGAACAAGGCCTTCCAGGTCCACCTGGTCCAAGAGGCCCACCAGGTCCACCAGGTGAAGTAGGGCAAGCAGGAATTCCAGAAGAATACAAAGCCATGTTTAAGGAATTACTTGAGCTTCTTACAACAAAGAACATAATCACAACTGAAGACCAAATCAAACTGATGAGCTATCTTTACTAAAGGCTACCAACATACTCTAGTCAGGAAATAGATACATGAGTCAACCAAAAGACAAAATTGATTTTAAAATGCTTGACTACAAACGAGTAGGACAAGAACATGTTTCTTTTGAGCTCGAGGACGGAACTATAGTGAAGGTCAAGGTGGATCTGGATAGAGCTGGTGTTGCAACAAATCACACCAATCCTGATGGAACACCACACTATGCAATAAACACCTCAGTAAAACTATACGTTATTCCAAGTAATAGAAAATTTTCAGTTGACAAAACGTCTGGCAAGGGAAAGTCTCCACCTCCACCAAGCCAAATGTTTTCTTGACAATATCTAGTGGAAAATCATTTTTACTGATAATCAGTAAAAATGGTATCCACACCGGTTCGTGATTTTAGCCAAAAAATTCATACGCTAGGTTATGATGCTGGGTTGGTTAACAAAATTACAGTGCATCGTTATTATATAGAATTAATTTTCTCACAAATATGGAGATTAAAGAGTTAAGAAGTAAAATTTTGGAAACATGTAATGTAACAAGTTGTGCGATAATGCTTATAGAAAAAAAAGGCGATATTATAGAATATGTAATAACTGATCCAACAAAAACCATAGTTACGCTTGCAGATTTAGTAGAAATTGCAAGTATAATTTCTATGCGTTATGGCATTATCGGTTATGATAAACTTTTAGGTGGTCTTAATATGACTATAGATGTTTTCAGGGACCTCATAACCATATCTTCTGTAATAGAAGAAAACTTTTTGGTTACAATAGTACCAAATACTGTCAATATGAATATGATTCAAGTCATACAAGATGTCAAAAACATTTTGGCTATAGAACTTGGGAATAGTAGATCTGATGTTCAGTAAACTCATTAGGCTTTAGAGTATTTTTAGTCCAGTTTTTTTATGTAATCATCACCAGGATTACGAAATTTGAGAAAATTAGATCTGCTATTATTTTATTCTAAACATATTTGAATAATCATAGGTTATTTTACAAGCAAAAATGATATCTGATTTGTTGTTTAGCTAGCAAAAATAGCATGATGGCAAATGTTTAGCTAATTTGCAATAAAAAAACTAGTAGACGCTTTCAGCAGAAGGACGTCTTCCTTGCAGCCAGCTTGTATGGCCGCAAACGGTACACTTGTACTGCCTTCTTCGTTTGTATGTAGGAATTTCTGGAAGATATACTATTTCCTGTTTTGTTTTAGTCATGCAAAATTTGCACCATCTATTTTCATAGTCTTGTTCCATGACTTCAGCTCTTACGTACCCCTTGCCTTTATGATAGTTAGAACATCTTCGTCTTCTAAAACATGATTAATGCCAACTCGTTGACCACCAAATTTTACACTTTTTCCCCATACAAGACCATAGCGAAACTCCCTTCTGAGGTTTCGGTGAATCTTGTTGCAAACATCGGCAATCCTTGAGTCTTTGCGTGTAATAAGTGGCTCCTTATAGTCAGTTTCGCCTCCTTTTGGGCGCATGTAAATTCGGATAAATCTTAGTTTTTGGTATATCTTTTCTTTTAGCTCGTCAATGTTTAGCTCAGAGTCTGCTGAAACCAGTACAAAATCTGATTTTATTTTTGACTTTAGCGAGTTTAAAAATTTCTTATCAACCAAATCAATCTTGTTTATCACCGCAAGTGAATGTGCATATGTCTTGTTTCCTGAGATATAATCAACTAGCTGCTCAGAGTCAATGTCCTCTCTTATTACCACTCTAGCATTTGTAAACCCATAAACTCGTAAAATGTCTTTTAGTAGATCTTCTGACATTTTAGTCAGCCTTACAATCTGTGAAACACTAATGCCTCCGCTATTTGTTTTTTCAATTATAATATTTGGCGGATTTTGATCTAGTCTGATTCCTATGTTTGTAAGCTCATTTTTTAGCAGGTCTTGGTGTTCTGGCTGAAATACATCCAAAATAAGTAAAACAAGGTCTGCACTTCTTGCAACAGAGAGAATTCTTTTGCCTAGTCCTCTACCACTTGATGCACCCTTTATGATTCCAGGTAAGTCAAGTATCTGAATTTTAGCTCCGCGGTACTCCATCATACCGGGCACCACTGTTACGGTTGTAAACTGGAATGCCCCCACTGCGGATTTTGCATCGGTTATTTTGTTAAGCAAAGTCGATTTTCCAACACTTGGAAGTCCAATCAGTACAACTGTAGCATCTCCTGCCCTTCTAATGTCAAAGCCCTCTACACTTCCGCCCTTTTTTGATTTACTTTCTTCTTGCTCACGTCTAAGCTTTGCAAGCTTGGCGCGGAGAAGGCCAATGTGGTGCTCTGTTGCCTTGTTTATCTGAGTTTTTGCCATCTCATCTTGGATGGCCTTTATTTTTTCTGGAATTCCCAATTAATTCATCTCGTGGTTTTTACTTTTTGAAATAAAATTTTATTTTTTTTCTTAATAATTTGGACTCTTGACATTGGAATTACCTCAAAATTATTTGATATTTTTAAAAACTCGTTCAAGCTAATCTCAACTAACCTCTCAAAATCCCTGTAAACTATCTTGTAATCAGACATACATTCACCAAATTTTGCCTTGCTTATTATCTCCTTGATCTTTCCTTTCGTCAACTCTAGCTAAATACTGGATTTGTCTTGTTTAATGATTTGTTTTCTTATTTTACGTAGCAGTTATTATCAGCTATACGATATTTGGTTTTGTGCGAAAAAAAACCTTTGCAATAGACATTGATGGAACCATCACAGAAAACGGTGGAGGAACAATCAATCTTGATGCGCTAGCTGCACTACGACATCTAAAGGATGCAGGGCATAACGTCATTTTTGTGTCTGGTAGGTCTTCTATTGAAGGATACATGCTTTCAGTTTTTGGTGGCGTAACAAGAACAGCGGTTGGTGAAAATGGTGGATGCATTACATATGGACCAAATGAGCACACATTGATTGGAAAAAAACAAGAATGCGTCAAGGCATTTGAATTTCTAAGCTCAAAACTTGACAATGTGCAAGAAAAACCAGTATTTCCACGAATGACTGAAGTTGTACTTGAGCGAACTTTTGATATTGAAGAGGGAAGAAAAATTTTGGCTTTACATAACGTCATATTAACAGACAGCATGTATGCATATCATATCAATTCAAAAGGGGTTGACAAGGGAAGCGGATTTGAGGAGGTAATGAAAAAGTTGTCTATTACAAAAGATGATGTTATTGCAATTGGAGATAGCGAAACTGACATTCCATTGTTTAAGCGTGCGTCATTGAGCATAGCTCTTGGCAATTCATCTGACTATGTAAAATCAAACGCATCAATGATAGTTTCTGCAAAAGAAGGTGATGGTGTAATTGAGGCACTTGGCAAAATTGCTCCAACACTTGCGGAGATTTAACAATTGACATTTAGACTAATACTCTCAGAAATAGAGTCAAACATAAAAAAAATCATCACACAACACGGATTTCAAGAAGTAGAGTTTGTAGTGGAATTAGCCAAGCCTGGATTTGGCGATTTTACATGTAATGTAGCATTTTTGCTTGCAAAAAAACTTGGAAAAAAACCATATGATATAGCACAGCTATTTGCAGAAGATTACAAAAAGTACCTTGGCAATTATCTAGCAAAAGCCGAAGCCCACAAGTCAGGATATCTAAACTTTCATTCAAACCAAAAACTAAACGGTCTGATAATAAAATCATCACTTGATGAAAATTTTGGTTGTATTGACATTGGCAAAAAAAAATCAGTAGTAGTAGAACACACAAGTGTTAATCCAAACAAGGCACTACACATTGGCCATATTAGAAACTTGGTAATAGGTGACACAGTTGCACGTATTTTAAAAAAAACAAACCATGATGTCAAGATTCTAAACTATGTTGATGATTCTGGTCTCCAAGTGGCAGACATTATAGTTGGCTTCAAGTATGGCGGATTTACTGAAGCTCCTACAACTGGACAAAAATTTGATCATTACTGTGGAGATGAAGTGTATGTCAAGATAACAGAAAAATACGAGTCTGACAAACAGTTTGCTGAATACCGACACAAAGTTTTACAAGATCTTGAAGATCCAAACTCTGAGCTTGCCCCATTTGCAAGTATAATTACAAGAAAGGTACTTGCAGAACAGCTAAAAACATGTTGGAAAATGGGAGTTTACTATGACTGCCTTAACTTTGAATCGCAAATAATTCACTCAAAGCTTTGGGATAAAATTTTTGAAACGTTAAAGAAAATGAACCTAGTAAAATTTGAAAAGGAAGGAAAAAACGCAAACTGCTGGATAATTAAGGTAGAAGGAGAAGAGGACAAGGTTCTTGTTCGAAGTAACGGCGTTGCAACATACATTGCAAAAGACATTCCATATGCAGCATGGAAGCTTGGCATAGTCGATGATCCATTCTACTACAAAAAATACAGCATACAATCAAATGATACAGTATTGTGGGAAACAACACTTGAAAAAAACAACAATCAAAAACTAAAGTTTAGTGGCCAAAAAGTAGTTACAGTAATTGATTCTAGACAAGCCCGACTACAGAAAATAATTACAAACCTTATTACAAAACTAAAACCTGAAAAAGACGCTTATTCGCATCTAAGCTACGAAACTGTAACACTTTCATCAGACACTGTAAAGGCAATAGGTCATGAAATAGAAGGAAAACAAACACAAATGTCTGGAAGAAAGGGGATTTACATAAACGCAGATGAGGTAATTGAATCGCTTGAGAAGAGAATATTTGAGGAAGCAAAAAAACGAAACGCGGATCTTGACAATAACACACTATCAAAAATAGCTACAGATGTTGCGGTTGGAACACTCCGCTATGAGATGATAAAGCAGGATCTTGACAAAATAATTACGTTTGATCTTAAAAAATCTTTGAGCTTAGAGGGAGATACCTGTTCTTATCTGCAGTACTCTTATGCGAGGGCATCACGAATCTTAGAAAAGGCAGGATTTGAGCCAAGGTTTGATTCTTTATTTGAGATGCTCAGCACAGATTATGAAATCAATCTTTTAAAAATGATTGCAAAATTTGGCATCTGTGTAAATGATGCTGCAAACAACTTATCGCCCAAAGTAATTGCAAGATTTTGTTATGATCTTGCAGTTTCCTTTAATTCATTTTATGAACATGTTTCTGTACTAGACAATGACAACAAAGATCTTGTAAATCAAAGGCTATGTCTTGTCTATTGTTTTAAATTAACACTTGAGCGAGCACTTGATCTTTTGGGAATTGCAACTCCGCAACGAATGTAACTACTTTCGGCATCGATGAAATTGAGTAAAGAGGGTGTCGTCGTAAAACTTTCCTTTTCCCGTAAAACCTTCATAGTATATTTCACGGCCACAGAATTTGCATCTTTTACTGAAGGACATATTGACACCCTCATCACATTATAGCCAGAATTACAAGATAAACAACATGTCAAATTATGTTAAAAACTGTTTAATTTGATCGAAAATAATTAATTTTTATAAAAACGTGCTTAAGCACAACCCCTTGCTAGTCTATTTTTATCATAAAATATAAGCCAAAATGGAACTTTGGACCAATTAAAAAATCCATAACGGATCCAAATACTTGAAAAAAATTCCATGATACTTATTTCTTTATATAAACTCCAATTTTTAATGAGGGCAATTTATTATTCAACTACATTTCTTATCATGTTTTTAACTGTATTACAAGCTAGTGCTGAAGACGAGCAAACTATAGAAATAACTTTTTTGGGAAAACCTGTAATTGACATAGCCAAAGAAGATAGATTATTGCGGGCTGATCTAAAAATTACAAACTTTGATCCATCTGATGGACATTTTTACATGCAAATTACTCAGCTGTCAACTCAAAAAATCATATATGAAAAAGAGATACTGGCAGACCACAAGGGAAACGGTGTGTACGGAATGCCAGTAGCCTATTTGGTTGATGAGCATTCAATAAAAAAAGAGGGTGAAGTTGTAGGTGACTATGAGATGCTTGTTGCGTCAGAATCAGGCGGAACCATTACAAAAGCAAATTTTTCGATAATAAATTCAAAAATACCACCAAATATTGTAATCAGCAATTCGGGTTCAGAAAATCAAAATGACGGTATAGGTTTACTCACGTCAGAATCAAAACAAATACCTGAGTGGATTAGAGACATCTTCATATGGTATTCTGAAGATAAAATATCAGAAGAAGAACTTTTAGCTGCAATCAAATCTTTGATACAAATGAAAATAATTGAGGTGTAAAACCAAAGTGACTTGCCCCAAGTGCAAAAAATATTTTGGACAAAATAACAAATGCCAGAGCTGCAAGTATGATTTTTCTCTAGATTAATTTAGACATACAAATTTTGTATATGTCTGTTAGTCATTATATTCAAAATCTATTAACAAATTTACTAGTTTTTAGTCTTATTTTTCCAATAATTATTGAAAGTAACAACGTTGATATCAAGATGTAATGCGGTAAGCTAAATTCTGGTATGGACTGATCAGGAGAAAAAACCTCGCCCCACATATTTGGAGGTGGAATGTATGGATGCCTATCTGGTGTTGTTAGTTGCGGCCAGTTGTAACTTTTTCCGCTTTGTCCATCTACAACACTAACATAAAACCCATATCTGTTAGATATCCCAATAACATCAATTGGAATTTTAAATTCATAACTTTCATGAGGTATACTAGAAAAACGATCGTCTTGATCAGAAATTCCACCAACGGCAGCTAAATTGGGGTGATTTGGTATCTGAGTGAAATAACCTGTAATTGCAATAGGGCTGCCTCCTTGCAAGGTTTTTGGATACTGTGAATCTGGAGTTGTTGTAAAGCAAAAAGTGGTACTAGAAGGTTTGGTATCACGATCCGGATTACTATCAAGGCAAACAAACGCTCTATCTTTGTAATTATACGCCTTTGTGATAAAATCAAGAAGAACATAGATATTTTCATAATCATGCCCAACCTTGATGACCATCTCATGTTTGTCACTATAGAATTCATTGTGTAAAGAAGTTGGTTTCCATTCTTGTCTAAATGACCACCTTCCATCAAAAACCATATCGTCAGTACCTGTACTCAAAGTAACAGGCATTAGTTGTGCAAAAGCATAATTTAGCAAAAAACTAGAAACTACAATAAACAGTAAAACCTTTTTCAAATTGTGACTTTTTAACTAAGCGTCATTAAATAAATTTGTGACCTATATTTTTATACTTAGTTTTGACCCATATTATTGTGAAAAAAAGTAGCTATGCTATTGGAATTGGTATAGTTATAGCCATCATAATTGCAATGGTTGGAATTTCATACACCGATATAGCAACAACTCCGCCAGACAATGATACGGAATCAATAGGGACAAATGATGCGGTAACCGTAAATGTAGAACCTGCAGAGGAAACTGAGGGAAAAGAACTCCAAGTCAGTGTTTCTGATGGAGTTGAGTCTCAAGAAGGTCCATAATACCATTCTGGAATCAATATTTGCATAATGGTACCATTACGGTTTTTTAGATTGTAATCTTTTACCCTTAACCTTATAATGTCACACATTAGAAGCAAAGTCAATGAAACAAGGTACTACTATACTGGCATTACTAGGCATAGCAATTATATCTGCTGGGCTTACTTTTGCAGTAGCACAAAACGACGTAACATCACCAGATCTTTCTGCACCGCTTCCAAAGGCAGGTTCATTTGTAAATGGCCATGTCAAAGTTTTTCTATATGATGAAAACGGCAATCTTAAGGCATATAGAGAATCAGATAACGTGATCACTAATTTTGGACTAGAAGCTATTATCATGCAAACCTTTGGAAATTGGACAGCAAACCCATCTTCGCTTGATTCAGGACAAAATAACTTTAACCTGACAGCTGGCGCTCCTGCTAGAGCAGGTGCAGTCAAGTCAATGGCAATAGGCATAGGTGGCGAAACAGCTGCAGCCTCAGGTCAAAGAGATCTTGTAGATAGAACTGGATTAGGAAGCTGTGCAAATCAGACCGCCGCATTCAAACTATCAAACGGTGGTGGTAACCAAGATCCAAACACCGCAAAACTACTTGTTATAGTTACAAACGCAACTTTTTCAGGATCTGCCAGCTGTAACGTAAACAGTGTTGATGAAGTAGGTCTATTCACACGAACTCCTACTGGTGGTGGAGGTACTGGTATATTGTTTGCACGACAGACATTTTCAGCAGTAAACATTGGTGCAAGCGACACACTAACTATTAACTGGGATATCACATTCCAGGATACCTAAACTCTTTTTTTCTTTTTTATAATAATTTATTTTAATTTAGCCACAAATTGAATTTATTGCATTTAAAACATCGGAAAACTCAAACGGTTTTATAATGCAATGTTTTGCGCCAACTTCAAGACACTCATTAATAATTTTTTGATTGTCGGTAGCTGTAACTATAATTATTTTTGCGTGTGGGTCAAGTTGTAATATTTCTTTTGCCACCGTGATCCCGTCTTTTTTTGGCATAGCCAAATCAAGCAATAAAATATCTGGCTTTACTGAGTTGTATTTTTCTATTGCATCAATGCCATCTACCGCCTCTGCAACTAGTTCGTGGTTTCCAAGCTGCAGGATATCTTGTAATACTAATCGTATTGCATTAGAGTCTTCTGCTACCATTACACGTGCCATATCATAACTTTACAAATACTCATTTAAACAATCCAAGAATTTGTGGAGATGTAATATTTTTTCTTTTTAGTTGCTCCAAATTAAAAATACGCTCTTCTAAAACTAATTTCATTGTTCTGACTGATTCATTTACAAAATTGTAGCTAGAAAATTTCAAATTATTTTTTATAACATCAATTAATATCTCACCAGCAAGATCTGCAATTTGACCCATCTTTTCAAAACCACTCATTGGTGCAAGCCCTTTAATATTATGTAGATGTCTTTCTATCTCTTTGTAATTAGAAATAACATCAGAATCGGATTTGCAATCTGCAATTATTGCTTCTAGGGATTTTATGCTCTCGCCTAATTCGTTTTGTGCCATTTTAATAAATATGTCAGACATGCAGACGCTTGAGTGATCATATGTGGTTTTTATATACTGTATGGTAAATCACTGAAAATGAAGTTCGTAAAAAAAACGTATCTTTTACTAGTAATTTTAATAGGTATTGCAGCATTTAATTTACTACTTCTTTTCACAATGCAGCAAGAAAGCACCAAAGACTCTATTTCTCTTATAGCCATAAATGATCTAAAAGTTGAGATGTCTAACATAGCAGCTCTTGCAAGCTCAATAGCTGCAGGAAATGAGGCAGATCGAAGTTTGTTACAACAAAAAATTGGTGAAGTTGATTCTACATTCAGATTTTTAGAGAAAGGTGGTGTTGCTGATGAAACTGAGATTGTTTCTGTACCAACTACGATCAGTGATAAATTTATTCATATCTATAACTTGTGGACTAGCTACAAATCTAATGCTCATAAAATAGAAATGGAGCCAGTTTTTAATTCTGAAGTTAGGGAATCAATAAGCTATGTTCTAACTAAAAATCCAGAGTTTATACTTTATACCAAACAGATAATTGATGAACTCTCAACTCTTGATAGAAACTATCTGCAACATCAAGAAATAGCAGAATCGCTTACTAGTATTATAGAACGAATTAACGAAGACGTACTTTTAATTTCACTAGGTGATGACACTGCTAGAAGTTCACTTACGGAACACCGGATAATGTATGACGTTAATTTAAGAAAGTTACTTGGAATACCATTAGATGATTCAAGTTTAAACGAATCTAATGTAGAATCACTATCTGCAATTCCAGAAGAAAGTTCGTTTGCACTAAAACAAATTGATCCACTTTGGGAATCTATACGTTATCGAATTCTCATCATTGAATCTAACTCACTTGTTTCAGAAAAATTTGGTATCGCTTTAAGGCAATTAAATCAAGAACGCACACTTTTAACAAAATCACTTGATGGGCTATACGATTCTTGGAATGATCAAATTGAACAAGAAATTGATCAAAGGCAGTATATATTACAAATAATGACTATAATTGACATCGTTGTTTTTGTTATTGTAATCTTCATTATTAGAAAATCCCTTTTTCCACTACAGAAAATAACAAGCGCGTTAGTTAGAGTAAAAGAAGGTAAATACGGGGAAAAAATAACACACGACTCAAAAGATGAAATCGGTGATTTGATAAATACATTTAACACCATGTCACAAACTATTAAGGAAAGAGAAGATGACGCAAGGAAAATTGACATCGCTAAAGATGAATTTCTTGCGATGATTACTCATGAATTAAAAACTCCACTCGTTCCAATTCAAGGCTATGCCGATATTTTATTAACGGAACGTTTTGGTAATCTTAACGAAAAACAAAAAGAACGACTCTCAGTGATAAAAGAAAGCTCAACTTCGCTTTTACAACTAATTAATGATCTTTTAGATGCACAGAGATTGGAACTTGGAAAACTGCGTATGAAAATGATAACCCACAACGTAGATTCTATAATATCAAAAGCAATTGACACCATGTTACCTAAAATAAAAGATGCTAAACTTCAAATCAGACATATCAAAGCTGGAGGCCTAAACATAGCATGTGATAAAGAAAGAATACTTCAAGTTCTTACCAATTTAATTAAAAATAGCATCGAGGCTATTTATCCAAATAGCGGCACGATCGAAATTTCTGTAACTAATTTTCTTGACAAGATCCAATTTGCGGTTAAAGACAATGGTCAAGGAGTTCCAAAAGAATCTGTACCATATCTTTTTGATAAATTCTATCAGGCAGACTCTTCACTTACAAGAGAAAAGGGAGGGAGCGGGCTTGGTTTAGCTATATGTAAAGGAATTATAGATGCACATTCAGGAGATATTTGGGTGGAACAAAAACCAAATGAGGTGGTGTTTTATTTTACCATCCCAAAAAATTTACCGGAGACTTCATAAACATAAATAAAGTTGAGTAATCATGGGAAATGAAATTCTTTCAGATAGCGACAAAATAGATCAAAAAATTGTAGAAATCTTAAGCAATAACGCAAGAACGCCTTCAAAAGAAATAGCATCAGAGCTTAGAAAGTTAGGCCATGAAGTTTCAGATAGGACAATACGAAAAAGAATTGAGAGGCTAGAAAAAAGTGGGCTCATAAAAGGATACAAGGCCATTTTAAGCGACGTATTACAGTCAAACCAATGCGAAGGCCTCCTTTTACGATTTAAACCATCAAAATCTCTTAACCTGACACAAAACTCACTTAAAGAAGTTGTTTCAAAATTTCCAAACTACCTATTTGTAGCAAACATGGAGGGCGACTGGAACATGTTTGTGGCATTTAATATTGATGACTCAGGTCAAGATTTTGCGTCAAAAATAATTGAAAAGTTCTCTGATCAGATATCAGAATATAAAAAGTATAATTTCAAAATTACAGACATGAATATTTTAAACATGTCACTTTTCTTTTTTCAGTAACATTTCCTCCAATTCCACTTTTTCAAGCGCTTTTTTTATGTCTTCAATAGTAAAGGGTTTTTGAATAAAAGCTGTAATCCCATCCCCGACTGTTTTTCGTATTAGATCCGATGATCTTTCATATGATGTAATTAAAACAATTGGAATTCGTGGGTTATCTTCTAATAATTTTTGTGCGACCTCTTGACCACTAATATCTGGCAAACCCATGTCAAGTAAAATAATTGGATTTTGATTTGTTTTACTCGATGATTTATACGATCGCAAAAAATCATTTCCTGTATTAAACACTTGAATATTTTTATAATTAAGAACTTCTAAAATACTTTTAATTTTCAAAGCCATAGCTTTACTATCTTCAATTACAAATACTATACTGTCGATTTCAATTTCACTGATGCTAGCTTTTCTACTATTTTCTAATGACTTTTTTGCATCATCATAATGTCCTGCTTTAACAAAACATTTGGCAGCACATAAAAATGCAGATTTTGATTCATTACCTGAATTTTCTGCTAACCTGAGATATTGTTTTGCTGCTTCAATAAATTCATCGCGGTTATCTTTTCCTTCTAACTTTTTACATTCTGCTGCAAGAAAATACAGTATTGCGGCCCTCGCACTTTTTTCTTTTTTTAACTTTTCAGCAAGTCTTAACAAATGATTGTACGCTGTACTTGTTTGATTGTTTCTCATATTAGTATAGGCAACCTCAAACTCTTTTTTGGTTACAATGTCAACCATTAGAAAAATTTTTACGACTACCTTAATATGATTTATCATATAGCCAAATTTTGATTTTAAACTCAAAGTTATAGGTATGGATTTTGATAAAAAAGATTATTTCTAGAACCAATAATTCGTTGTTATGGTAAATAGGAAATTTGTAATTCTAGTGGCAAGCATTGCTTTTGCCTCAATAACATTATCATTAATTATAATTTCATTAACAAATTTTAGTGAAATTCCTCCAATTGAAGATCGCAATAATAATGATTTTAATAAAATTGTTCTTGACGATGAATCACTATTTGTCCGAAGTACAGACAAAAATGCCTTTGTAACTAAAGACGGTAAAAAAATATGGTATTCATTAGAGTTTAAACTAAAACCTGAGCTCAAAGA